>DASSAL010000339.1:0-12887 GCA_035685405.1 Actinoplanes sp.
GCCGGGTGGCGGGTGGCCTACGAGCCGTCGGCCGTGGCCTGGACGGAGGTGCCGGCCACGCTGCGGCAGTTGTGGCGGCAGCGCTACCGCTGGTGTTTCGGAACCATGCAGGCGATGTGGAAGCACCGGCGGGCCGTCCGCCAGCGCGGTGCGGCCGGGCGGCTGGGCCGTCGCGGGCTCAGCTATCTGCTGCTGTTCCAGGTGCTGTTGCCGCTGACCGCGCCGATGATCGACATCTACGCGGTGTACGGCCTGCTCTTTCTGCCGCCGGCGCAGGTGGCCGCCACCTGGGCCGGGTTCACCGCGGTGCAGGTGGCGACCGCCGCGTACGCCCTGCGCCTCGACGGGGAACGGCTCGGGCCACTGTGGAGCCTGCCGTTGCAGCAGGTCGTCTATCGCCAGCTGATGTACCTGGTGGTCATCCAGTCCACCGTGATGGCCCTGCTCGGCGGCCGGTTGCGCTGGCAGCGGATGATCCGCACCGGGGCGGCGACCGCGCACGCGGCCTTGATCAACGAGAGTGGGCGGGAGGCGCTGGCTCGGCCGGCGGTGCCGCCCACCGCCGGACGGTGATGGTCTCCGGGCCGGCGATGGTCACCATTTGGGGCCGACGTGCCGGTCCAACGCAGCAACCGCGTCCCGCCGCGCCACCGACAGGTTGTCCGGCCGGGCCATCCGCCAACCGATCCCCAGCCGATCGAGACCCGCGCGGCACATGGCCATGATGTCCGTAGATTTGTTAACGAACATGTAACGCGGATATTCATAGATCCGCTCGCCGTGGCGCACCCGGTTGACGAAACGACTGCCGTCGGAATGGAAAAGCCCGCGGATGAACCGATCGGCGTGGTGCTCCACGATAGTGTTCTGCCAATTCGTCAGGTCAAGGGAGCGGCGGTGTTTCGCTCCGGGGCCATGCTGGGGGAGCAGGCACGGCCAGTGTCGCCACGACGATCGCACGCTGATACGGCCGGGCTGTTCCTGGAAGCTGACCGTGCCGGCGCCGCACTGGACCATCGCGGTGCTGACGTCATGGATGACCCCGAGGTAATTGAGATCACAGGAGATGGTCAGCAGCGGCACCTTCCGGGTCATCAGCAGATGGCCATCGCCCAGGTACTGCCCGAGCAGATAGGCGTACGCGGCGGGATCGTCGACCGGCCGCGGTGGCCGATCGCAGAGGGGACACCGCTCGGTGTCGATCGTCGTTCGCCGAGCCCGGCGTCCGTACAGCCAGCTCGCGACCGTATTGCGCGACAGCTCCAGCCGCCGGCAGATATCGGTTAACGAATGGCCGGCGGCATGGAGTTCGAGGGCTTCGTGGTGGACGTGAGGCGAATGCACCGGCCGATCGTCTCGTGCCGGTACGACAATTTCGGGTGTCCCCGGTGGGATTCGAACCCACACTGGATGGTGTTTGAGACCATTTCCTCTGCCGTTGGGATACGGGGACGAGGTTGCCCGATCCGCGTGCCGATAGGTCACGCCACCCCGAGCCGAGGACAGCCTACCCACTACGCTGTGGGGGGTGACACCCCGATACCCGGGTGTCGCACCTTTCTTCGAGTGGTTGAGGGGTAGGGGTCCGTGGCCGACACGCAGGCGAGCGCCGACCGCAGGCGCGTTCTCATCGCCGAGGACGAGGCCCTCATCCGGCTGGACCTGGCCGAGATGCTCGCGGAGGAGGGGTACGACGTGGTCGGCGAGGCCGGTGACGGTGAGACCGCCGTACGGCTGGCCGAGGATCTGTCGCCCGACCTGGTCATCCTGGACATCAAGATGCCGATCATGGACGGCCTGGCCGCGGCCGAGCGGATCGCCGGCGGGCGGATCGCGCCGGTGGTCATTCTGACCGCGTTCAGCCAGCGGGATCTGGTCGAGCGGGCGCGGGCGGCCGGTGCGATGGCATACCTGGTGAAGCCGTTCCAGAAGTCCGACCTGGTGCCGGCCATCGAGATCGCGCTCTCCCGGTACTCCGAGATCGCCGCGCTGGAGTCGGAGGTGGCGAGCCTGTCCGACCGCCTGGAGACGCGCAAGTCGGTGGAGCGGGCCAAGGGCGAATTGATGACCAAGTACGCGATGACCGAGCCGCAGGCGTTCAAGTGGATCCAGCGCACCGCCATGGACCACCGGATGACGATGCGTGAGGTGGCCGAGCGGATCCTGGCGGAGCAGCAGGCCGAGTCGGAACCACCTAGATGACCCGGCCGGGCATGGCGGTCCTGACAACGCTGGTGATAGCGGTGTCCGCCTGCTCGTCGAGCGACGACGCCCCGCCGCCGGCGGTGTCCTTGGCCTGGCGGCAGGCGGCCCTCACGCTGCCCGCCGGCGTCTCCGGCGCGCCGGTGGTGCGGGACGCGGTGGTGTGCGGCAGCGACTGGTTCGTGGTGGGCGCCGTCCGGGACCGCGAGGGCGCCACGGGTCCGGCAGCGTGGCAGTCGAGCGGTGACTTGTCGTCGTGGGTGCCGGTCCGGGTCGATGCGCAGAGCTACTACGGGCGGCAGAACGTGTTGTTCACGGTCGCGTGCCGGGACGGCCGGCTCGCGGCCGTGGGTGCCAAGCCGGGCGGCGCGCACGGCAATCCCCGGGTCAGTTCGTGGCTGCGCGGCGACGACGGGGTGCTGCACGAGGTGTCGGCCGCCTCCTTCGAGCTGTACGGCGGTCCGAAGGCGGTGAACGTGTCCCGGATGACGGCCGGCCCGGCGGGTTTTCTGATCACCGGCAACCGGGCGAGCGGTGCGGCCGTGTGGTCGTCGGCGGACGCGGCCGAGTTCGAGCTCTCGGAGGGGACGCCGGGTCTGGCCTCGGATCCGGCCGGGATCACCTGGGCGGCGGACGGCGCCGGGACGGAACGCGGCTGGCTGGTGGTGGGCGGTGTGCTGCCCGCCGGTCGGACGGACCGGGACGCGCTGGGCTGGCGGTCCGACGGTGACGGGGTCTGGCGGCGGGTCGCGGCGGCCGGTGCGACGGCCGAGTACGAGGAACTGCAGCGTGTCGCGGTGATCGGCGGAACGCCGGTGGCGCTGGGTGTGCGGGGGCCGGTCTTCGGGGTGTGGCGGCTGGAGTCGGATCAGTGGCGGCCGGCGTCGGCGTTCGGTTCGGTGCGTCCGTCGGCGTGGTCGGGGGTGCGGGCGGTGGCCCGGGCCGGTTCCTGGGTGCTGGCGGCGGTCGGGGACGGCTCGGCGTACGGGCTCTGGGCCTCCGGCGACGACGGTGCTCGGTGGCAGCCGGCGGACCTGCCGGCTCCGGTGCCCGGGGCGGCGGGGACTGCGCTGTCGGTGACGGCTGGCCCGGGCCGCGTGGTGCTGTGCTGGGATGACGGCGTCACCGGGCGGATTTACGCGGCCCCGGCGCCGGCCTGAGGACGTCCCCTCCGCCGGTACGACATGCGCTGCCGGCGATGGTCCGCAAGGCCGAACATGATCGGCTGTTCGAGTGGCTCTCGGTAACGGTTTGGCAAGGGTGTGGCCAAGTCCTTACCCCTCGATGCAGAGCCCAGTACGCTGCGCCAACACGAGCAGTGCGCAGGTTTCGCGGCACGGACGCAGCGGGGAGATGAAGATCTTGTGGTCCCCGCCGGCCCGATGCACCGCACCCTGCACCAGGATGAAAGGTCAGAAGCCTTGAGGCGTAAGTATGTACGGGCCCTTGGTGCGGTCGGGCTCGCCGCCGCGATGTTCGCCGCGGCCGGTTGTCAGGACGCGGGCGGCGGCGGGGACGCTACCGGCGGTGACAGCGAATGCGGTGGCAAGATTGCGATCTTCGGCGCGTTCAGCGGAGACAACGCCGGCCTGGTCATTCCGTCACTGAACGGAGCGAAGCTGGCGATCAAGCAGCACAACGCGGCGAACCCCAACTGCCAGGTCACAATGCAGGAGTTCGACACGCAGGGCGACCCGGCTCAGGCCACCCCGATCGCCAACCAGGTCGCGGGTGACGCCTCCTTCCTCGGCGTCATCGGCGGTCACTTCTCCGGTGAGTCGGATGCGACCATGCCGGTCTACGAGGCGGCGGGTCTGGTCATGGTCAGCCCGTCGGCGACGCGGACCGACCTGACCCAGAAGGGGAACAAGTCCTTCTTCCGGGTGGTCGGCAACGACGGCACCCAGGCCGGCGCGGTCTCGACGTACCTGAAGGCGCAGAACGCGCAGAAGGTCTTCATGATCGATGACGGCAGCGCGTACGGCGCCGGGATCACCGCCGAGCTGCAGAAGAACCTCGGCTCCGCGATCGCCGGGAAGGACAAGATCCAGGAGCGGCAGTCGCAGTTCGACGCGACCATCTCGAAGATCGAAGCGGCCCAGGCCGACTTCGTCTTCTACGGCGGCTACACCCGTGAGGCCGCTCCGCTGGTCCGCCAGATGCGCGCCGCCGGTGTCGAGGCGAAGTTCGTCGGCCCGGACGGTCTCTACGACCCGGCGTTCCCGCAGGGTGCCTCCGGTGGCGCCGAGTCCGCCATCATCACGTGCCCCTGCCTGCCCGCGGACAAGGCCGGTGGCACCTTCTCGGCCGACTACCAGACCGAGTACGGCCAGGCGCCGGGCTCCTACGGTGCTGAGGGCTTCGACGCGGCGACGATCTTCGCGAACGCCTTCAAGGACGGCAAGAAGACGCGCGCCGACATCCTGGCCTACGTGAAGGCGTACGACAAGGAGGGTGTGTCGAAGTACATCAAGTTCGCCGAGAACGGTGACGTCGACCCGACCCGGGTCGTGATCTGGGCTTACCAGATCAAGGGCACCACGTTCGAGCCGCTGCAGGAGCTCAAGCTCAGCTGACGATCAGCATTGGGGATGCGGCCGGGGCTCTGTCCCGGCCGCATTCAATGCAAGGAGAACGTGGTGAATTTCGACGATCTTATCGGCCATATCGGCCAGCACACCGTCGATGGGCTGTCCAAGGGAGCCATTTACGCCCTGATCGCCCTGGGGTACACCCTCGTCTACGGCGTCCTGCGCCTGATCAACTTCGCGCACTCCGAAGTGTTCATGGTGGGCACGTTCGCCGTACTCGGCCTCTGGACCGCCTTCGGGGTGGAGAACAACCCGCCGATCGGCGAGGCGGTCCTCATGCTGGTGCTCGGTCTGATCGTCGCGGCGGTCGCCTCCGGGGGCACCGCGCTGGCCATCGAGCGCATCGCCTACCGGCCGCTGCGGCGCAAGAACGCGCCACCCCTGATCTTCCTCATCACCGCCATCGGCCTGTCGCTGGTGCTGGTCGAGATCTTCGGCCTGGTGCTGCCGGATCTGCTCGGCTCGGTGATTCCGTCGATGTTCGGGCGGCCGCGGCAGATCGTCGGCATGCCGACGATCATCGAGCAGCAGACGCTGTTCACGATCGGGAACACGTCCATCACCAACGTGCAGATGATCGTCCTCGCCGCGGCCGTGATCATGATGGCCATCCTGGACTGGTTCATCAACCGGACCCGGTACGGCCGGGGTGTGCGCGCGGTGGCGCAGAACCCGGAGACGGCCGCGCTGATGGGTGTCAACCAGGAGCGCGTGATCATGCTGATCTTCGTGCTCGGCGGCATCATGGCCGGCGCCGCCGCGCTGCTGTGGAGCATGCGGTTCGGTTTCACGCAGAACAGCATCGGTTTCGTGCTCGGCCTCAAGGCGTTCACCGCGGCGGTGCTCGGTGGCATCGGCAACCTGCGTGGTGCGTTGCTGGGCGGCCTGTTCCTCGGTGTGGTCGAGGTGTATGGCGCAACTCTGTTCAGCTCGCAGTGGGAGGATGTCATCGCGTTCGTCGTCCTGGTCGTGGTGCTGATGTTCCGCCCGACCGGTCTGCTGGGCGAGTCGTTGGGGAGGGCCCGCGCATGACCGACAAGAATCGCAAAGCGGAGGTCCGTCGCGCCGGGCCGGTGGAACGGATCGGTGACCGCTGGCGGGCCCTGCCGAGGTGGCAGCGTGCGCTGGGCTTCGCCGCCATGATCGTTTTCCTGTACTACCTGCCGTTGCTGGGCATCCCGGGCCTGACCTGGCTGCGGACCGACTCGATCGCCGGCGGCGCCAACTGGGCCGGTGTGCTGTTCACCTGCGCGGTCTACGTGATGGTGGCGATCGGCCTGAACGTGGTGATCGGGCTGGCCGGTCTGCTCGACCTCGGTTACATCGGGTTCTTCGCGATCGGCGCGTACAGCGTGGCCCTGTTCGGCTCGGTGAACTCGCCGGTGGTCAAGTATCTGCAGCGGCAGTTCGACCTGCCGGAGACCTGGGCGGTGACGTGGGCGGTCTGCGCCTTCCTCGCGCTCGTACTCACCATGATCTCGGGTGTGATTCTGGGCTGGCCGACGCTGCGGCTGCGCGGTGACTACCTGGCCATCGTCACGCTCGGTTTCGGGGAGATCATCCGGATCGTCGCCCGCAACGCCGAAGGGCTCACCAACGGCCCGCAGGGCATCTCGGCGATCCCCGGCCCGGAGGGCCCGCCCTCGCCGGACAACCAGATCTTCGGTCTGGTCGACGTCAAGCCCTGGTACTGGCTGGCGATCACGTTCGTCCTGGTCATGGTGTTCGCGGTGCGGCGGCTGGAGAACAGCCGGGTCGGGCGCGCCTGGCTGGCGATCCGGGAGGATGAGGACGCGGCCGCGGTCATGGGCGTGTACCCGTTCAAGTACAAGCTCTGGGCGTTCGCCATCGGCGCGGCCCTGGGCGGGCTCTCCGGCATGCTGTTCGCCAGCCGGTACGCGTTCATCGACCCCACGCAGTTCAACGTCAACACGTCGATCCTGTTCGTCGCCATGGTGGTGGTCGGCGGTTCCGGCAACATGCTCGGTGTGTCGCTGGGCGCGGTGCTGCTGGCGTACCTGCCGGAGCGGTTCCGGGAGATCGCCGACTACCGTTGGCTCGCGTTCGGTCTGGCAATGGTGCTCGTGATGATCCTGCGCCCGCAGGGCCTCATCCCGAGCCGGCGGCGGACCCGCGAACTGAAGGACCGCGAGGCGCAGGCACAGGAGGCTCCCGCTCATGTCTGACGAGACCACGGCCGTGGCCAACCCGGCCGACACGGGTCAGCCCGAGGCCGGCCGCAAGCTGCTCGAGGTCGACAACGTCACGCTGCGGTTCGGTGGCGTGGTCGCCCTCGACGGGATCAGCTTCGACATCCACGAGGGCGAGATCCTCGGCCTGATCGGCCCGAACGGCGCCGGCAAGACGACGTCCTTCAACGTGATGACCGGCGTCTACCGGCCGACCTCCGGTGCGGTCCGGTTCCTCGGGCAGCGGGTCACCGGGCGTAAGCCGCACCACATCAGCCAGCTGGGCATCTCCCGGACCTTCCAGAACATCCGTCTCTTCCCGGAGATGAGTGCGCTGGAGAACGTGATGGTCGGCACCGACTCGCGGCACAAGACGAGCGTGCCGGGCGCGCTGTTCCGGCTGTTCCGGGTCCGCCCCAAGGAGGACGAGCTGCCGGAGGTCACCGCCACCGGTGGCATCGTGCGCACGTGGCAGCAGGTGCGCCGCGCGTTCGCGAAGACCTTCGGTCTGTCCCGGCACATCCTGGAGGAGCGGGCAGCCGAGGACAAGTCGCTCGAGCTGTTGCGCTTCGTCGGCATCGCCGACCGGGCCAACGACGTGGCGCGCAACCTGCCGTACGGCTACCAGCGCCGCCTGGAGATCGCCCGGGCGCTCGGCACCGAGCCGAAGCTGATCTGCCTGGACGAGCCGGCGGCCGGCTTCAACCCGGCCGAGAAGGAGGAGTTGCTCGACCTGATCCGCAGGATCCGGCACATGGGCGTCACCGTGCTGCTGATCGAGCACGACATGCGCCTGGTCATGGGGGTCACCGACCGGATCGTCGTGCTGGAGTTCGGCCGCAAGATCGCCGAGGGGCCACCGGTCGAGGTCAGCCGGAACCCGCGGGTGATCGCTGCCTACCTGGGGGAGCCCGCTGATGCTGCTTGAGCTGGACAACGTCACCGTGTCGTACGGCCGGATCGAGGCCCTGCACGGCATCAGCCTCACCGTTGCCGAGGGCGAGGTGGTGGCGCTGATCGGCGCGAACGGCGCCGGCAAGACCACCACCCTGCGGGCGATCTCCGGGATCCGGGCGCTCGCCGGCGGCCGGATCATCTTCAACGGCGAGGACATCAGCAAGCTGCGCGCCGACCTCCGGGTGGTCCGGGGCCTGTGCCAGTCGCCCGAGGGCCGGCAGATCTTCCCGGGCATGACGGTCATGGAAAACCTGGACATGGGCGCGTACACCCGCCGGGACTCCGCGGAGATCGCGGCCGACCTGGAGCGCGTGCTGGAGTTGTTCCCGCGCCTGCGGGAGCGGCGCAAGCAGGCCGGCGGCACGCTCTCCGGCGGTGAGCAGCAGATGCTCGCGGTCGGCCGGGCGCTGATGAGCCGGCCGAAGCTGCTGCTGCTGGACGAGCCATCGATGGGTCTGGCTCCGATGATCATTCAGCAGATCTTCGACATCATCACGGAGATCAACGAGCAGGGCACCACCGTCCTGCTGGTGGAGCAGAACGCCCAGCAGGCGCTGTCCCGGGCGCACCGCGCATACGTGCTGGAGACCGGCCGGATCGTCCGCGAGGGCACCGGTTCGGAACTGCTGCACGACCCGTCGGTGAAAGAGGCGTACCTGGGCGTCGCGTAGACCGCCGCGGGTGGGGGAGACTGGGCGGACAACTCGATCTCCCCCATCCGGGCAAGGAGGTGACCATGGTCCACATCCCGACCGTCGGCCGGCGCGTGGTTCTCGCGCTGGGCGCGGCGACCGCCCTGACCCTGTCGCTCGGCGCCTGCGGCGCGGAGTCGGACGGCACCGGATCCCCCGATGCCGGTGCAGCTCCCTCGGCGTCGGCGGACGCGGCGCTGGCCGCCAAGGTGCCCGCCGAGATCAGGTCGGCCGGCAAGATTATCGTCGGCACCGACGCGACCTACGCACCCAACGAGTTCCTGGCCGAGGACGGCCGGACCGTCCAGGGCTTCGACGTCGATCTGTTCAACGCGGTCGCCCAGAAGCTGGGCCTGACCACCGAATGGCAGTCGTCGAAGTTCGCCGACATCATCCCGGGCGTCGGCTCCGGCAAGTACAACATCGGCGTCTCCTCGTTCACCATCAACGCCGAGCGGCTGCAGCAGACGACCATGATCTCCTACTTCTCCGCCGGCACACAGTGGGCAGCCAAGCCGGGCGCGACGGTGGACCCGGACAACGCCTGCGGCAAGAAGGTAGCCGTGCAGACCGGCACCGTGCAGGTCGACGACGTGACCGCGCGATCGAAGAAGTGCACCGACGCCGGCCAGCCGGCCATCGTCATCGACCAGTACCAGGCACAGAGCGACGCGACCAACGCGGTGGTCACCGGCAAGGACGACGCCATGCTGGCCGACTCGCCGGTGTGCGCGTACGCCGTGAAACAGACCAACGGCGCGCTGGCGTTGCTCGGCGACATCTACGACTCCGCCCCGTACGGATATGTCCTGCCCAAGGACCAGACCGACTTCGCCGACGCCATCGCCACGGCGTTGCAGGCGCTGATCAGCGACGGGGCGTACACGTCGATCCTGGAGAAGTGGGGCGTCGAGGCCGGCGCGATCGACCGGCCCGCGGTCAACCCACCGGCCTCCTGAGCCGGGCATGACGACGTCCGGGCCCGCACGGGCACAGCCGGAGGCGATCAGGGCCGTGCCCGTACGGCACCCCGGGCGGTGGATCGCCATCGCGGTCATCGCGGTGCTCGTCGCGATGTTCCTGCACCTCATCCTCACCAACGACCAGTTCCGCTGGTCGTTCATCTTCACCAGCTACGCGCCCGGCAAACGCGGCGTGATGTTCACCGAGCCGGTGCTGGCCGGGTTGCGCGGCACCATCCTGCTGACCATCACCTCGATGCTCATCGGCATCGTGCTCGGCGTGGTGATCGCGGTCATGCGGCTGTCGCCCAACCCGATCCTGTCCACGGTTGCCTGGGTCTACACCTGGGTGTTCCGGGCGTTGCCGCGGCTGGTACTGGCCATCCTCTTCGGCAACCTGGGCATCCTGTGGTCCCGGATCGGGTTCGGCCTGCCGTTCGACCGGCAGATCGGCGCGCTGTTCGGGATCGACGACTTCTCCGCCAAGATCTTCAGCATCGAGGCGACCGACCTGCTGTCCGGCTTCGTGGCCGGCATGCTGGCGCTGGGGCTGTCCGAGGCGGCGTACATGGCGGAGATCGTCCGGGCCGGCATCCAGTCGGTCGATCCGGGCCAGGCCGAGGCGGCCTCGGCGCTGGGGCTCTCCCGCGGGCAGGTGCTGCGCCGCATCGTGCTGCCGCAGGCCATGCGGGTGATCGTCCCGCCGACCGGCAACGAGACCATCGCGATGGTCAAGGACACCTCGCTGGTGGCGTTCGTCCCGGTCACCGGGGAGCTGTTCTTCCAGTTTCAGGCGATCGCTTCGCGCACCTTCGTGGTGCTCCCGGTGCTGGTGGCCGCCTGCCTGTGGTACCTCATCCTGTGCAGCGTCCTGATGGTCGGGCAGTATTTCGTGGAGCGGCACTTCGGCAAGGGGTACGGCAGCACCGGCCGGGCGCGGCAGCGGCTGCGCACCATCGCCGCCGAGCAGGGGAGCCTTGGATGAGTGCCGAGATGGTCCGGGCGGACAGCGTGCACAAGGCGTTCGGATCGCTCGAGGTGCTCAAGGGCGTCGACCTGGTCGTGCAGCCCGGCGAGGTGTGTTGTGTGCTGGGGCCGTCCGGCTCGGGCAAGTCCACCCTGCTGCGGTGCATCAACCACCTGGAGAAGATCGACGCGGGACGGATCTTCGTCGACGGCGACCTGGTCGGTTACCGGGAACGCGGCGGCAAGCTCCACGAGTTGCGGGAGAAGGAGGTCGCCGCCCAGCGCCGGGCGATCGGCATGGTGTTCCAGCGGTTCAACCTCTTCCCGCACATGACGGTCCTGGCCAACGTCATGGAGGCCCCGTGCCGGGTCAAGAAGGAGAACCGGGCGGAGGTACGCGAGCGCGCCCTCGCCCTGCTGCACCGGGTGGGTCTCGGCGACAAGGTGACCAACTATCCGGGGCAGCTCTCCGGCGGCCAGCAACAACGCGTGGCGATCGCCCGGGCGCTGGCCATGCGGCCCAAGCTGATGCTGTTCGACGAGCCCACCAGCGCGCTCGACCCGGAACTGGTCGGCGAGGTGCTGGACGTGATGAAGGACCTGGCCCGCGACGGCATGACGATGGTCGTGGTGACCCACGAGATCGGCTTCGCCCGCGAGGTCGGTGACTCGCTGGTCTTCATGGACGGCGGGGTGGTGGTGGAGCAGGGACTGCCGCGCGAGGTCCTGGCCAATCCGCGGCAGGAAAGAACTCAGGCATTCCTCAGCAAGGTGCTGTAAACCAGCCGGGGCGGGCGGAGTTCCTGTCGTACCCCGCGACTAGAGTTCTCCGACGTGAGCGACAACGCCAAGCCTTCCCGTTTGCTCCTGCTCGACGGCCACTCGCTGGCCTACCGGGCCTTCTTCGCCCTGCCGGTGGAGAACTTCTCCACGCAGACCGGTCAGCCGACCAACGCCGTCTTCGGCTTCACGTCGATGCTGATCAACATGCTGCGCGACGAGCAGCCGACGCACATCGTGGTGGCGTTCGACGTGTCCCGGCAGTCGTTCCGCTCGGAGAGATATGCGGAGTACAAGGCGGGTCGCTCCGAGACGCCGAAGCCGTTCCAGGGTCAGGTCAGCCTGATCAAGGAGGTGCTCGAGGCGTTGCGCATCCCGGTGGTGGAAAAGCCGGGGTACGAAGCCGACGACGTGATCGGCACGCTCGCCTGCCAGGCCCGCGACCAGGGCTTCGAGGTGATCATCTCGACCGGCGACCGGGACGCGTTCCAGCTGGCCGGCGAGCACGTCACGATCCTCTATCCGGTGCGCGGCGTGTCCGAGGTGTGGCGGATGACGCCGGACGCGATCGAACAGAAATACTTCGTCCGCCCGGAGCGATACCGCGACAAGGCCGCCCTGGTCGGCGAGACCAGCGACAACCTGCCCGGCGTGCCCGGGGTGGGCGACAAGACCGCGGCCAAGTGGATCAACGAGTACGGCGGCCTGGACGGCATCGTGGCCAACGTCGACAAGATCAAGGGCAAGGCCGGGGAGAGCCTGCGCGCCCACCTGGCCGACGTGCTGCGCAACTACGAGATCAACGCGCTGGTCACCGACCTGGAGCTGCCGGTCGGCCCGCCGGACGTGAAGTGGCCCGGCTGGGATCGTGAGGCCGTGCACCAGGTGTTCGACGCCCTGGAGTTCCGGGTGCTGCGCGAGCGGCTGTATTCCTATCTGGAGGCGGTGGAGCCCGAGGCGGAGTCCGGGTTCGACCTGGCCGGCAGCGTCCTGCGGGCCGGGCAGGTGGCCGGCTGGCTGATGGACCACGCCGTGGAGGCGCCGGTCGGCGTGGCGGTCACCGGCCGGTTCGGCCGCGGCACCGGCGCGCTTACCGGCATCGCGGTGGCCACCGGCGACGGCCCGGCCGCGTGGTTCGACCCGGCCGCGCTGGACGCCGACGACGAGCAGGCGGTGGCCGCGTGGCTGGCCGACGCGGGCCGGCCCAAGGTGATCCACGATGCCAAACCGGCCCGGCTGGCGTTCCGCGCGCACGGCTGGCAGCTGGCCGGCGTGGTGACCGACACCGCCCTGGCGGCCTACCTCGCCAAGCCCGACCAACGCGCGTACGACCTGACCGACCTGGCGCTGCGCTACCTCAAGCGGGAGCTGCGGGTGGACACGCCGGACGACGGCCAGCTCACCCTGGACGGACTGGGTGACGAGGGCGCCGCCGAGCAGAACGTGATGCTCCGCGCCCGGGCCACGCTCGACCTGGCCGACACCATCACCGAGGAGCTGTCCCGCGACGACGGCGCCTCGCAGCGCCTGCTGATGGAGGTGGAGCAG
>DASSAL010000340.1:0-3477 GCA_035685405.1 Actinoplanes sp.
CGGCCGGTGTACGTCGGATCCAGGAAGATCCCTTCGGTCCGGGCGGCCAGCTTCAGCGCCTCGCGGACCGGTTCGGTGATCGTCGCGTACCCGAGGCCGATCTGGCTGCGGTCGATGGTCATCGGGGGCGTCGCGCCGAGCAGGGCGGTGACCGCGGCGTACGGGTCCGGCACCGCGCCGGTGTCCACCCCCAGCACCCGCTCCGGCCCCAGCTCGCGGACCAGCCCGGCCATCGTGCCGCCGGAGCCCACGGCGACCACCACCTGGTCGAAGTCGGCGTGCTGGTCGAGCAGCTCGCGGCCGCAGTCCGCGTACGCCTGGACCGACGTGCGCGTCGAGCCGCCGAACGGGATCAGGTACGACCCGGTCCGCGCCGCCGCCTCGGCGGCCGCCACCTGGTCCGGCGGCCGGCCCTCGGCCCAGACCAGTTCCGCTCCGGCCAGCTGGTCCAGGAGCAGGTTGCCGCGCGGGATCATCGGCTCCCGGCCGGCCAGCACCAGCACACACCGCAGGCCGAGGCGGGCCGCGGCGGCCGCGGTCAGCCGGGCATGGTTGCTCTGCAGCGCGCCGAAGGTGATCAGCGTGGTCGCGCCGGCCGCCAGGGCCTCGGCGCAGGTGTACTGGAGCTTGCGGACCTTGTTGCCCCCGCCGCCCAGGCCGACCAGGTCGTCCCGTTTGATCCACAGTTCCTGCAGACCCAGCGCAGCGGCCAGCCGCGGCGCCGGTTCCAGGGGCGTCGGCCAAGCTCCCAACGAGATCGGGGTGACCATGATCGGACCCTACTGACAACCGCACCGCGGGCGAAACATCGGATCTACGAGTGGATCCGCCCGTCGGTCTCGGTGAGGCGCCGGCCGGTGCCGTGCCAGCGCAGCGCCACGATCTCGGCCGCGATGCTGACCGCGGTCTCCTCGGGCGTCCGGGCGCCCAGGTCGAGACCGATCGGGGAGGCGAGCCGGGCCAGCACCGCGGCCGGCAGGCCGGTCTCCCGGAGCCGCTTGAGCCGGTCGTCGTGGGTCCGCCGGGAACCCATCGCGCCCACGTAGCCCAGCGGCATCTGCAGGGCGAGTTCCAGCACCGGCACGTCGAACTTCGGATCGTGCGTGAGCACGCACACCGCTGTCCGGCCGTCCACCCGGCCGGCGGCGGCCTCCGCCTCGAGATAACGGTGCGGCCAGTCGACGACCACCTCGTGCGCGTCCGGGAACCGCCGCCCGGTGGCGAACACCGGCCGGGCGTCGCAGACGGTGACCCGATAGCCCAGGAACGCGCCGATCCGGGCCACCGCGGCGGCGTGGTCGGTGGCGCCGAACACCAGCATCCGCGCGGCCGGTGCGAACGAGTTGACCAGCACGGTGGTGCCGGTGCCGCGGCGTTCGCCGGCCGGGCCGTAGTGCAGCAGACCGGTCCGCCCGGCGGCGAGCAGGCCCCGCCCGTCGTCGGTGGCCGCGTCGTCCAGCCGGTCGCCGCCCAGCGTTCCCCGGCGGTCGTCCGGGGTGATCAGCAGGTGTCGCCCGGCCGGGCCGTCCACGCCGGTCAGCAGCGCCACCGGGCGGTGCGCGCGGATCGCCTCGGCCAGCTCGGCGAACTCACCGAAGGTGTCCCGGTCGACGCGTTCCACCAGCAGTTCGATGGTGCCGCCGCAGGTGAGGCCGACCTCGAAGGCGTCGTCGTCGGAGACGCCGTACCGGACCGTCCGCGGCGCCCCGGTCTCGATCACCTCGCGGCACAGCTCGTAGACCGCGCCCTCGACGCAGCCGCCGGAGACGCTGCCCACGGCGGTGCCGTCCGGACCGACCGCCATCGCCGCGCCCGGCTGCCGGGGGGCGCTCGACCAGGTGGCGGTCACCGTGGCCAGGCCGACCGGCTCGCCGGCGTGCCACCAGGTCAGCATTTCGTCCAGCACGTCACGCATGGCCCACTCCGCTCGGTACGTCCAGATCCGCGTCACCGGCCACGTCATCGACGTCCACCACCCGCACCCGGCCGGCGTGCGTGCGCAGGTAGTCCCGGGCGCCACGGTCGCCGGTCGCGGTGGCGGCCACGCCGGCCCAATGGTCACGGCCCAGCAGCACCGGGTGCCCGCGCCGGTCGCCGTACCCGCCGATGGCCAGCGCGTCGGGTGCCGCGCCGGCGGCGATCCGGCGGACCGCCACCGCGGTGACGCCGGGCATATCGACCAGCAGCACCACCGCCGCGCCGGCCGGGGTGCCGGCCAGTGCGGCCAGCCCGGTCCGCAGGGAGGACGCCATGCCGGTGTCCCATTCCGGGTTGGTCACGTAACTCAGCTCGGGGGCGGCGGCGCGCACCTCGTCGGCCCGGGCGCCGACCACCACCAGCACCGGGGCGCAGCCGGCCTCGGCCAGCGTCCCGGCGGCCCGCCGGACCAGCAGGCGGCCGTCCCATTCCACCAGCGCCTTGGCCATCCCGTACCGGCGGCCGGCGCCGGCGGCGAGAACCAGGCCGGCGATGTCCATCTCTCGACAGTAAACCCGCGATCGCGGCCGTAGGGTCGGCGGGAACGTCAGGGGATCCTCATGCAGACCGCCATCGTCGGCGCCGGCCCGGCCGGACTCTTCACCGCCATCGCCCTGGCCCGCCGCGGCCACCGGGTGACCGTCGTCGACCGCGACCCGGGGCCGGCGCCGGACGACACCTGGGAACGCCGCGGCGTGATGCAGTTCCACCACCCGCACGGGTTGCGCCGGCAGGTGGTCCAGGCGCTGTCGGGGGAGATGCCCGAGGTGCAGGACCGCCTCCTCGCGGCCGGCGCCACCCTGGCCGTGCTGCCCGCGGAGGACGGCCGCCCCTCGACGGTGGTCGGCATGCACTGCCGCCGGATGACCTTCGAGCGCGTGCTGCGGGCGGCCGCGCGCACCGAACCGGGCGTCACCCTGTGCATCGGGCACGCCGACGCGGTGCTGGCGCGCGGCGGCCGGGCCACCGGGCTCCGGGTGGACGGCCGGGACCTCCGGTTCGACCTGGTGATCAACGCATCCGGCCGGGCCGGCCGGCTGGCCGGGGACACCCGGCCGCCGGGCGTCGCTGGCGACTGCGGGCTGTCCTATGTGTCCCGGCAGTACGCGTTGCGCCCGCACGCCGAGTGGGGACCGATGAACGCGCCGGTGGGTCTGGTGCGCACCCTGGACGGCTACATCATCGCGGTGTTCCTGCAGGACAACCGCACGTACACGATGCTGATCGCCCGGCCCACCGCGGACCGGCGGCTGGCCGACCTGCGGTTCACCGCGGCGTTCGAGGCGGCCGCCCGGGCCATCCCGGGCCTGGCCGACTGGATCGACGACGAGCGCGGCACACCGATCACGCCGGTGCTGCCCGGCGCGCGGCTGCACAACACCTACCGCGGTCAGTTCGACGAGCACGGCCGGGTGCCGTTGCCCGGGCTGATCCACGTCGGCGACGCGGTGTGCACCACCAACCCGACCGCCGGTCGCGGCATCGCGCTGGGCCTGTGGC
>DASSAL010000341.1:0-17021 GCA_035685405.1 Actinoplanes sp.
GGCAGGCCGCCGACGTGCTGCCGCTGGTGCTGATCGTGCACGTCTTCATGACCTTCCCGACCGGGCGCCCGCGCGGGCGCACCGAGAAGGTGCTGCTGGTGGTCGGTTATCTCGCCGCGATCGGCGTGCACCTGCTGGCCATGATGCTCGGGGCGCTGCAGCCGCACGGGATCGTGGTCGCCGACCTGCAGCCGTTCGCCGACCTGCTGTACCAGGCGGAGCTGCTGGTGGTCAGCGGGGTCGCGCTGGGCGGGGTGGGTGTGCTGGTGGCCCGGCGGCGCAGCCGCGGTCGGCCGGTGCGGCGGTCGCTGACCGTGCTGATCGACGTGTTCACGGTCGGGTTGACGATGATCGCGGTGCTGCTCATCGTCGGGGTGCTGGGCGGGCCGGTGTTCCCGGCCGTGCAGCGGATCAGCCTGTTCCTGATCGGTCTCGCGCCGGTCGCCTTCCTGGCCGGGCTGCTGGAGGCCCGGCTGGCCCGAAGCTCGATCGGCGACCTGGTGGTCGAGCTGCGGCGGGATCCGACCGACCTGCGGACGCCGCTCGCGCATGCGCTCCGGGACCCGTCGCTGGAGCTGGTCTACTGGCTGCCCCGGTTCGCGGTGTGGGCCGATCAGGAGGGCACCGCGGTGCGGCTGCCGGACGACCCGACCCGGATCACCCAGATCGAGGAGGACGGTGAGCCGATGGCCGCCCTGGTGCACGATCCGTCGTTGCGGGACGAGCCGGCGCTGCTGGAGGCGGTCACCGCGGCCGCGGCGATCGCGCTGCGGACCGGTCGCCTCCAGGCGCAGCTGCGGGCCAACGTGGCGGAGTTGCGCGGCTCCCGGGCCCGGGTGATCGAGGCCGAGCAGCGGGAACGGCAGCGGCTGGAACGCGACCTGCACGACGGCGCCCAGCAGCGGCTCGTGGCCTTGTCCCTGCAGCTCGGCGTGCTCCAGTCCCGCCTCGGCGAGGACCCGGAGGCGACGGCGTTGCTGGCCGGGGCGCGCACCGAGATCGCGGTGTCGCTGGAGGAGCTGCGCAACGTCGCCCGCGGCCTGCACCCGGCCGTGGTCACCGCGCACGGACTGGCCGTGGCGCTGGAGTCGCTGGCCGCCCGCGCGCCGGTGCCGGTGCGGCTGGCGGTGGACGTGCCCGGCCGGGTGGACGAGGCGATCGAGGTGGCCGCGTACTACGTGGTCTGCGAGAGCCTGACCAACATCGGCAAACACGCGGCCGCGTCGTCGGCCACGGTGGCGGTGACCGAGGCGCGCGGCACGATGACCGTCGAGGTCATCGACGACGGCCGCGGCGGCGCGGACACCGAGCGCGGCACCGGCCTGCGCGGCCTCGCCGACCGGGTGGAGGCGCTCGGCGGACGGCTGCGGGTGTGGACACCGGTGGGTGGCGGTACCCGGGTCCGGGCGGAACTGCCGTGCGGGTAGCCATCGCCGAGGACAGCGTGCTGCTGCGCGAGGGGATCGCGCGGCTGCTGGCCGACGCCGGTTTCACGGTGACCGCCCGCTGCGGGGACGCCGACCAGCTGCGCAACGAACTGCGGGTGGCGCGGCCGGACGTGGCCATCGTGGACATCCGGCTGCCGCCCACGCACACCGACGAGGGGCTGCGCGCGGCGATCGAGCTGCGCGAGCGGTACCCCGATCTGGCCGTCCTGGTGCTGTCCCAGTACGTGGAGGTGGGGCTGGCCATGAAGCTGCTGGCCGACCGCGCGGACGGGGTCGGCTATCTGCTCAAGGACCGGATCAGCGACGTCCCGGAGTTCATCGCCGCGGTGCGCCGGGTGGCGAGCGGCGGCTCGGCGGTCGACCCCACCATCGTCTCCACGCTGCTGTCCCGCCGCCGCCGGGACGACCCGCTGGCGCTGCTCACGCCGCGCGAGCGGGAGGTGCTCGAGCTGATGGCCGAGGGCACCTCGAACCAGGGGATCGCCGACCGTCTGGTGATCACCTTGCGGGCGGTGGAGAAGTACGTGTCCAGCATCTTCGGCAAGCTCGGGCTGCCGGCGACCGGCAGCGAAAGCCGGCGGGTGCTGGCCGTGCTGCTGTTCCTGCGCAGCTGAGGTCAGGAACCGTCGCGCAGGTCGGCGAGCCGCTCGCCGGTGAAGTGGATCCGGTCGAAGTGCACGGTGCAGCCGTCGCCGGTCGGCGACTGGGCCTCGAAGCCGATCTGATGGCCGGTCACCGTGTCGCCGATGCGGAACACCCGGACCAGCGTCCACGTGGTGCCGTCGGTGGAGGCGTGGTAGGCGTAGGCCGGGCCGAGGCGGGCGACCCGCAGCCACACCGACCGCCCGTCGACCACGAAGGCGTTGGCGTCGTCGGACTCGCCTCGGGTCACCACCGAGACCACCATCGGTTCCGCGGCCGGGGAGAGCTCGAAACACAACTTGGCCCAGTGCCGGTCGTCGGCCCAGAGAAACATCACCCCGGCGTCGTACGTGGCCCGGAAGTCGACCGTGACGCGGGCGCTGAACTGGAAGTCGCCGGCCGGCGGACGGCCCAGCAGGGTCACCGCGTTGCCCATCGACTCGGCGTCGCCGGAATCCGCACCGCCCGGATTGACGTAGAAGTCGGTGTGCGCGCGGGCGGCGGCCGTCACGGCACCGCTCTGCGCGTCCCACCGCCAGGCCGCCGGGTCCGACGGGGTCACGGGAAAGGGCAGGTCCGGCAGGTCCACCGCAGCAGCTTACCGTTCGACCAGCCAGACGAAGCCGAGCCCGGGCAGGTGCGCCCGGCCCTCGCGGACCTCCAGCGGCCCGTCGCTGGACAGCGCGGTCTCCAGCCAGCCGAAGTGGCCGACGGTCGCGGTGTGCACCGACTGTGCGGTCTCGGCGAAGTTGGCCAGCCCGACGAACGTGCCGCTGCGCGGGTGCCGGCGCCGCCAGGCGAAGACCGCGCCGTTGTCCACGCCGAGGATCTCCAGCTCACCGCCGCCGCGCAGGGCGAGGATGTCGGTGCGCGCCCCGGACAGCCGCTTGAGCCAGCCGAACACCCGGCCCTCCAGCGTCGCCGGATCGTGCCGGCGGGCCGCGGCGGCCCAGTCCATCCGCGGGCGGTGCATCCAGCGGTTGTCGTCGGCCCGGGCCGGATCGTCGAGGTACGTGTCGTCGTTGCGCATCGCCAGTTCGTCGCCCATGTAGATGAGCGGGATGCCGCCGAACGAGAAGGCCACCGCATACAGCAGAATCAGCCGGCGCACCGCACGGTCCGGGTCGCCGTCGATGCCGCACAACGACGCCGCGGTCCCCGAGATGCGTGCGTCCCCGGTATCCGGGTTCTCCTGGAAGAGCGCACCGCGGGCGTACGAGCCGGGGAACCGGCCGGAGAAGTACGCGTTCAGGAAGTTGCGGTGGTTCCACCAGTCCCAGCCGACCGCCGCGGCGTCCGGCCCGCTGATCGCCCAGCCGATGTCGTCGTGCCCGCGCACGTACGTCACCCACGACGCCTGCGCCGGGATCGGCTTCATCCGGCGCAACGCCTGGGCCAGCAGCCGGGCGTCCTTGGTGGCGAGGCTGCTCCACAGCATCACCATCAGCTGGTTGTGATAGGCCAGCTCGCACTCCGGCCGGTACCGGTCGTGCCCGCCGAGATAGGGCACCAGGTCGTCGGGCGCGACGATGGCCTCGGCCTTGAAGATCACGCCGGGCGCCGCCAGCCTGGTCAGGGCGTGCATGGCCTGGACGATCCGGTGCACCTCGGGCTGGTTCATGCAGGTGGTGCCGAGCCGCTTCCACATGAACGGCACCGCGTCCAGCCGGAAGATGTCCACACCCCGGTTGGCCAGCCACAGGATGGTCTCGAGCATGGCCTGGAACACCGCCGGGTTGGAGTAGTCCAGGTCCCACTGATAGCTCCAGAAGGTGGTCCACACCCACTTCTCGATGTCGGCGTTCCAGGTGAACGAGCCGGGTGCGCGGTCCGGGAACACCGGGACGATGGTCCGTTCGTACGCATCCGGCATCTCCCGGTCCGGAAAGGCCAGGTAGAAGTTCGCGTACGCCGGGTCGCCGGCCAGCCACCCCTGCGCCCACGGGTGCTCCTGCGCGGTGTGGTTGAGCACCAGGTCGACGCAGATGCTCATGTCGCGGGCGCGCAGCTCGGCGGCCAGCGCGGACAGGTCGTCCATGGTGCCCAGCCGGGGATCCACCGACCGGTAGTCCATCACCGCGTACCCACCGTCGTTCTCACCCGGGCGCGGCTTGAGCAACGGCATCAGATGCAGATACGTGACGCCCAGCTCGTCGAGGTAGTCGAGCTTGCCGGCGACGGCGTCGAGCGTCCCGGCGAAGCGGTCGGTGTAACAGACATACCCGACCATCCGCTCGTGCTGATACCAGTCCCAGTCGATCTCCCGTTTCCGGTCCAGTTCGCGCAGCGCGACCGGCCGGTCCGCGGCCGCGTCCAGTGCGACTCGGACCAAACGGCCGAGGAGCGGTTCACCATAGACCGTGTCCAATGGCGCGAAGATGTCCAGCAGGGTGGTTTCCAGCCGGGCCAGGAACGCCACCGCTTCGGCGCGGCCCAGCCGCTGCACGGCCTCGGTGGTCAGGGAGGGGAGGAGCTGCTGCAGGGCGTCGGCGGCCCGGCGGCGTACGGCGGTCTCCATCGGATCAACGTACGACACGTTGACGTCGGGGCCGGAAGGAAACAAGCTGATCATCCCTGGGGGAGGAGTGAGCCGTGCCATGAGCGTCTCGACGCGCACCGACCGGGCTCAGGACGAGGTCGAGCCAGGGCCCCCACCGCCGGATATCGGGCGCCGGAGGACACCCATCGTCCGGCGCTGGCTCGACCTGACCGGCTTTACGCTGGCCGCCACCTTCTACTGCTTCTCGCTCACCCCGTCGCTGCTGCCCCGTGCGTGGTATCTGCAGGGTGTCGTGAGCGGCATCACGGCGGCGACCGGGTACGGGGTCGGCACGCTGGTACCGCAGCGGCTGCTCGCACCGCGGGTCCGCCGGGTCGGCTGGCCGCTCATGCTGGTCCTCGCGCCGGTGGCCGGCACGGTCTTCGTGCTGCTCGGCACGCGCTGGCAGAAGGACCTGCGGCGGCGGCTCGGAATGGAGGCGCTGGACACCTCGTACACGTTCCGGATGGTGCTGATCAGCCTCGCCACGTTCGCCGTGCTGCTGCTGATCACCCGGGCGCTGCGGTTGTCCGTACGCGGAATGGCCCTGGTCCTCGGCCGGGTGACGCCGGAACCGGTGGCCTACTGCGCCGGTTTCGTCGTGGTGATGCTGCTGACCGTCGGCTTCGTCGACACGTTCCTGATGAGCAACCTGTTCGCGATGGCCGACCGGCGCGCCTCGGTGACCAACGACGGCACCGACTCCGACGTGGTGGCCCCCACCTCGTCGGTGCGCTCCGGCGGGCCGTACTCGCTGGCGCCGTGGACCACGCTGGGCCGGCAGGGCCGCGACTTCGTCGCCGAGGGACCGACCCGGGCCGAGCTGACCGCGTTCGCCGGGCGGCCCGCCCTGGAGCCGATCCGGGTGTACGCCGGCCTGCAATCGGCCGATTCGCCGGCCGACCGGGCGCGGCTGGTGCTCCGCGAGATGGATCGCACCGGCGCGTTCGACCGCTCGGTGGTGGCGGTCTTCATCCCGACCGGCACCGGCTGGGTGGACGGCGCGGTCACCAACTCGCTGGAGTACATGTACGCCGGCGACACCGCGTTGGTCTCCATGCAGTATTCGTACCTGCCCAGCTGGATCTCCTTCCTGACCGACCGGTCCACCGTGGCCGAGGCGGCGGAGGCGCTGATCACCGCGGTGCACGACCGCTGGGCCGCGCTCCCGGCCGGTGACCGGCCCAAGCTGCTGATCTTCGGCGAGAGCCTGGGCACGCTGGGCACCGAGAAAACCTTCGGCACGGTGTCGGCGATGGTGGGCGGCGCGGACGGCATCCTGCTGGAGGGACCCACGTTCGCCAACCCGATCCACGCCGAGCTCACCGAGAACCGGTCGCCCGGCAGCCCGGTCTGGAACCCGGTCTACCCGGACCAGCCGGTGGCATTCGCCGCCCGGCCGGCCGAGCTGCGCCACCGGACCGGACCGCCGCCCAAGGTGGTGTACCTGCAGAACCCCACCGACCCGGTGGTCTGGTGGAGCCCGACGCTGCTGTACCGATCGCCGGACTGGCTGGACCGGCCGCGCGGGCCGGACGTGTCGCCGGACATGCACTGGTTCCCCGGCATCACGTTCTGGCAGACGTCGGTCGACATGGTGTTCTCCAACGACGTCCCGCGCGGGCACGGGCACCAGTACAAGTCCGGAACGGTGGACGGCTGGGCGGCGCTGGCGGCACCACCGGGCTGGACCGTGCAGGACACCCTGCGCCTGCGCGCCCTGTTGGAGAGCTGACTAACCCACGTGGTCGCGCCAGGAGTGCTGGGGGTCGTAGCCCAGCACCCGCTTGGCCTTGTCGATGCTCAGCATCGTCTCGTGCTCGCCGAGCTGCCGGGTGACCGGGACGTCCGGAAAGTACTCCGCGGCCAGGCTCGCGCTGGATCGGCTCATCACCGTGTCCGCGTTGGCGATGACGAACACCTCCATGCCCGTACCGTCGAACTCCAGCGCCTTGCGCACCGCCTGCGCGCCGTCGCGCGCGTCGATGTAGCCCCACAGGTTCCAGATCCGGCTGCGCGGGTCCTTGTCGAACTCGCCGAACCCGGCGTAGTCCTCCGGGTCCATCACGTTCGAGAAGCGGAGGCCGAACATCTTGAGCTCCGGATTCCACCGGCAGAACTGCGCGGCCATCTGCTCCTCGAGGTGCTTGACGAGGGAGTACGTCGACTCGGGGCGGGCCGGATAGTCCTCGTCGACCGGGATGTACGGCGGCGGCGTCTGGAAGGGCAGACCGAGCACCGTTTCGCTGGACGCCCAGATCACGTTGGTGATGCCGGCCGCCCGCGCCGCCGCGAACACGTTGTACGTCGCCGTCGCGTTGTTGGCGAAGGTGGCGGCGTTGGCGGTCAGGCCGGGGGCCGGGATGGCGGCCAGGTGCACCACCGCGTCCACCCGCCCGCCGGCCAGCAGGTCGTTGGTGGTGAGCGCGTCCACCACCTGGCCGTAGTCGGTGAGATCGATCCGGAGAAATGGCGACGGCTGCTCCCGCGGGCCGGCGCTGTCCAGGCTCACCACCTCGTACCCGTGCTCCATCAGGTCCCGGACCACCGCCCGGCCCAGCTTGCCGCTGCCGCCCGTCACCGCTATTCGAGTCATGCCGTCAGGTCTACCCCCATCCCGTAAGTTGTGCCTCATGGTCAGCAAGAGCCCGTCGCTAGAGGTGGACGCCGGCAACCACACCGTGCGCGTCTCGAACCCGGACCGGATCTACTTCCCGGAGCTGGGGCTCACCAAGCTCGACCTGGTCAGCTACTACCTGAGCGTGGACGACGGGATCGTCCGCGCGCTGCGCGACCGGCCGTGCATGATGCACCGCTTCCCGGAGGGGCTGGCCGGCGAGAAGGTGCACCAGAAGCGCGTCCCGCACGGCGCGCCGCCGTGGCTGACCACGGTGCGGATCAAGTTCCCCCGGTACAACCGGACCGCCGACGAATTGTGTGTGCAGCAGATCGCCGACGTGATCTGGGCGGTGCAGATGTCCACCGTCGAGTTCCACCCGTGGAACTCCCGGCGCTTCGACACCGAGAAGCCTGACGAGTGGCGCATCGACCTGGACCCGATGCCGGAGTGCCCGTTCGACCGGGTGCGGCGGGTGGCCGGCGTCGCCCGGGAGATCCTGGCCGAGCTCGGCATCACCGGTTACCCCAAGACCTCCGGTGGCCGCGGATTGCACGTCTACGTCCGGATCGCGCCGGAGTGGGGCTTCGGTGACGTACGGCGGGCGGCGCTGGCGTTCGCCCGCGAGGTCGAGCGGCGCGCCCCGGAGGACGTGACCACCACGTGGTGGCGCAAGGACCGTGACCCGGAGGCGCTGTTCGTCGACTACAACCAGAACGCCCGGGACCATACGATCGCCAGCGCGTACTCGGTGCGGGGCAACCAGCGCGGCACCGTCTCGACGCCGATCGAGTGGGACGAGATCGCCGACGTGGAACCGGACGACTTCACGCTGCAGACCGTACCGGCACGCTTCGCCCGGCTCGGCGACCTGCATGCCACCATCGACGACACCGCGCACCGGTTGGACCCCCTGCTCGAGTGGGCCGAGCGGGACGAGAAGGCAGGGCTGGAGGGGCCACATGAAGCTGACGGCTGAACTGGAGGCCACCGGCGGCACCACGACCGGCTTCCGGGTGCCGGATGAGTTCGTCGCCGACCTGGGCGGCGGTGGCCGGCCGAAGGTGGCGGTGACCGTCAACGGCTACCGGTGGCGCTCGTCCATCGCCCGGATGGGCGGCGAGTACTGGCTCGGTGTCAGCGCGGCCAACCGCTCCGCCGCCGGGTTGACGGCCGGCGACGTGCTCGAACTCGACATCGTGCTGGACACCGGCGTCCGTGAGGTCGAGGTGCCGGAGGATCTGGCCGGGGCTCTGGCGGCGCAGCCGGGGGCGCAGGCGTTCTGGGACAAGCTGTCGTTCAGCCACCAGCGGTACCACGTCGAACAGGTCACCGGTGCGAAGACGGACGCGACCCGGGACCGCCGGGTGGCCAAGGTGGTGCAGCTGATGAGCGAGGGCAAGGCCCGCTGACTGCGGTGCAGAACGGTGGCATTTCACCGTTAGGCCCGTCACGGGCGGAACGATCTGGCCGCGATCCCGCAGCCGTTGTCGCTGGTGCGCGATCGGTCGCCGACGCCACCACGATGATCATGCCGGCCGTTCCTGGCCTGGTCAGCGCCTGACCATGCCGCACGCTTTGCTCTGAGCACCAGGAGGAATCACCGCGCGGCGCTGCAGCTCACTTGCGGAGCGTCGATCGGCTCACCGTCGGCTTGCCCGCGCCCAGGAAGAAGATGCCGGGGAAGCCGGCCGTCTCGAACCCCTCGCTCGGGTTGCGGCGCATCGTCGAACCGCTGATCGACAGCGTCCCGGTGCGGTCGTTGCTCACGAAGAAGATCGCGCCGCCGCCCTCCTCGGCGTGGTTGTCGACGATGCGGGTGCCGGCCAGCTTCACGGTGAACCGGTTGCCGTCGGCATAGAGGGCGCCGCCGCTGCCGCCGCCCGGTGTCCCGCCCCGGGCCGGGTTCGCGCCCCGGCCGACCGCGCGGTTGTCCTCGAACACGCTGTTCAGCACGGTCCAGGAGACGCCGATGCTGCTCAGGCCGCCGCCGTTGCTGCACGAACCGCCGGTGAACGTGCTGCTGACCACGTACACCGGCCGATTCTGATATTGGCTCAGCACCCGGATCGCGGCGCCGCCCAGGTCGGGGCCGGTGCGATCGCACCGATTGCCGGTGAAGCGGGAGTTCACCACCTTGACCCGGCCGCCGCGGACGAAGATCGCGCCACCGCCGCCGCCCTCGGCCTTCTCACCCGTGCTGTTGCCGTCGGCGAACACCAGATTCTGTACGGTCAGCCGCGGGTGATCCTGGTTCTGGCAGTGCGACGTGGTGAAGCCCTGGGCCTCGTCGCAGGTGTTCATGTAGAGGATGCGCCGCTCACCGCCGCCGCTGAGCGTCACCTTGCCGCCGCCGTCCAGCACGATCCGGGGTCCCGCCGCGTTTCTGATCTTGGCGGTTCGGCGCAGCGTGATGGTCACCGGCGCGGGGCCGCAGTCGAAGGTGATCACGCCGCCGTCGGCCACCGCCTCCACAACCGCGGCCGGCGTGCAGCTCTTCGGCGTGCCGTTGCCGATCACCCGGTCCGGATCCGAGGTGTCTTCGGCCTCCCCGTCGGACGGCACCGGCGCATCGCCGTCCGGGTTGCCGGGCCGGGGCAGGGTTCGAACCGACACCTTCTTGGTGGGGGTGACTGACGGGGACGGCTCGGCCGGTGGCGCTGAGACCGGCGGTGCCGGCGGCGCGGGCATCCACGTCGAGGCCGCCGGATCCGGGTCGCTCCCGCAGGCCGCCGGGCCGGCCCCGACCAGGGTGATGACGGCCGCGACGGCCAAGCGTCCGATGCGCATCCGCAGGACTCTAGGCCAGGGAGCACGATGGTGGTATGGCTGACGTGATCTGGACCGGCCCGGCGGTGGCCGTAGTGACCCTGTTCGACGACAACGGCGCGGTGCTGGCCGGCGACACCGCGGCGCACGCCGCCCGGGTGGTCGCGGCCGGCATCAAGGGCGTGGTGGTGGCCGGCAGCACCGGCGAGGCGGCCGCCCTGTCCGACGACGAGCGGGTGGACCTGGTCGCCGCGGTCCGTGCGGCGTGCCCGGACGTGCCGGTGCTGTGCGGGGCGAGCGGGGACTGGTGGGGTCAGGCGACCGCGCGGGTGTCGGCGGTGCTCAAGGCCGGTGCCGACGCGGTGCTGGTGGCGCCGCCGCGGCTGGGCGGGTCGCTGCCGGACTACTACGGCCGGGTGGCGGACGCGGCCGGCGGCGCGCCGGTGTTCGCGTACCACTATCCGGCGGTGGCCGGCGGTGAGGTGCCGGTGTCCGCGCTGACCGGGCTGCCGCTGGCCGGGATCAAGGACTCCAGCGGCAACGCGGCGCGGCTGGCTGAGGAGATCGACCTGGACTGGGCGGGCGCGGTCTACACCGGAGCGGCGGCGCTGACCGGGTACGCGAGCTGGCTGGGTGCCACCGGTGTGATCCTGGCGGCGGCCAACCTGGAGCCGGAGAAGTGCCTGGCGGCGTGGGCCGGTGATGCCGAGGCGCAGCGCGCGGTGATTCGTGCCGAACGGGCGTACAAGGCCCGGCCGGGCGGCTTGAAGGCCGCCCTGGCCGAGCGGTACGGCACATCACCGATGCGCCGGTTCGGATAGTCAGCGGGTTGGCTGGAAATGGCGGTGCTGCACCCATCGGGCGGTGTAGAGGCCGATCGCGGTGGCGTCCACCATGGCGCGGCGGAAGTGCAGGCCGAGCCAGATGCGGGCGTTACGGGTGTCGACGATCAGCGCCGCGGTGGTGTCGTAGTGCCGAGTCGTGCCGGTGACCGACGACGACAGGGTCAGGTCGATCGAGCGGGCGCCGAACAGGTAGGCGAGCGTCCCCGCGAACGAGCCGGTCAGGCAGGCGTGCCCGCTGGGGTATTCGGGATACGGCGGGTTCGGCACCAGGGGCGTCCAGGCCGGGTCGGGGTCGATCGAGCCCTCCCGGATCGCGGTGATCGGACGCCAGTAGGCGAAGTCGTACTTGGCCCGCCAGCAACGGATATGCGCGTCCAACGTGGTGACGTTGAGCAGCGCGAAGGCCCGGGCGGCCCGGACCGCGTCGTAGCCGCGGCGGATGACCTGGTCACGCATCGCCGTCTGGTACTGCGCAACCGCGTTGGCGTTGAAGAACAGCGCCGTCTCGGTCTGCCCCGGAGTTCGCGCCGAGCCGGTGGCCGAGCCGTACGCCCGCACCTCGGCCAGATCGCGCCGGTAGGCGCGGCTGTCGATGCTGTCCGGCCCGTGCAGGTGTTGCTGGGTCGGTGACCGGAGCGTGAGCGGGCGGAGGAAGCCCAGCCACGGTGCCGTCATGTCGGCGAACGCGGGCGGCGTCGGCCGCCACACGCCCGGCGCCGGGGTGGTGGTCAACCGGATGTCGGCGTTGAGCCCGTCGCCGGTCCGTGCGGCGATCAGCCGCGCGGCCGCACCGGCGCCGACCCGTTGCCCGGCGGTCTTGCGCCAGCCGTCGCCGACGTCGGCCAGCGAGGCGGCGAGGTCGGCGTCCAGGTTGGCCGCCGACGCCGGGAAGTAGTGGATGAGCACGTGGTGCGCGGCGGTGGCCGCGGCGGCCTCGATCGATGCGCGGCGATCGGCGCGCGGTTGGCGCAGGTACGGCCGGTAACCGCCCTCGATCGCCACCACCGCGTCGTAGACGGCAAGCGACACGTAGCCGAAGTAGACCACCGAGGGCGGGATCGGAGTGTTGTTCTCGGTGAAAACAGTGCGCTCCGCCGCGGCGTTCCATCGGGTGATCACCGTGGCCTCGGCGCGGGCGCCGGCCGTGGCCGGCACGGGGTTGATGAGCGGGGTCGTGGCGCAAACGGCCGCGATCAGGACGATTTTCCCGGTGTGCGATCGCATGGCAACGACCTCCTTGTCGTCGCGATCAGTCGGGGTTGCTCATCTCCTTGATCAGTGCGGGTGTGAGGGCCTGGAGCTGGCCGGTCGAGGCGTCCGCGACGGCCATCTGGGCGGCCGACCCGGCCGGGATCGCCCGCTGGGCCAGCGCCTCCAGTGCGGCCGTCTCGCCGACGTCCTGCTGGGCCTGCTCGCTCAGCAGCCACCGGACCTCGAGCAGGTCGCAGTAGGCCTGGATGGGGTCGCCGATGCCACCCAGCGCCTGATGCGCGCGGGCCGCACCGGGTCCGAGCACGTCGGCGGACCAGCGCAGGGCGGCCAGCGGCCCGGTCTGCTGCAAGCGGGACTCGTGGGCCCGCAGGTCGGCCAGCAGGATGCGGGCCTGGCCCTCGCCGACGTCCAGGCCGGTCAGGTTGTGCAGCAGGGCGGCATGGTAGCGGCGGGCCGCTACCGCCATCTTCAGCCGGAGCCGGTCGTCGCCGCCGGCCTGGACGTTGACCTCGTCGACCCCGAAGCCGAGGTCCTGCAGCGCGCGGATCCGGCTTTCCACGGCGTAGCGGTCGCCGGGGGCGAACACCGACTCGGCGTGCAGCACGTCCCAGAGCGCCCGGTAGCGCTCGGCGACGCTCTGCGCCCGCTCGAACAGCTCCGGGTAGGTCTCCTCGTCCTGCTCCATCCGGACGGCCAGGTCGAGCAGGCCCCCGGCCACGTTCTCGACGAGGATGTCCAGGTCGTGGTTGCGCTGCCCGTTGCTGAGCTGAGGGTGGATCTCGCTGGTCTCGGCGTCCACCAGCCACGCCTGGAGCACCTGCCCGTCCCGGGAGAACAGCGTGTTGGCCAGCGAGCAGTCGCCCCAGAACACGCCGTTGCGGTGCAGCTCGACGAGCAGCCCGGCCATCGCGTCGAGCAGCCGGTCCAGGTGCGGTGAGGAGTCCCAGGGCAGCCGCATGAGCAGCCTCCGGTACTGCCACGAGCGGTCCAGATACCGGGTGAGCAGGATGGCGTTGTCCTCCGGCTGGATCACCAGACCGGCCGCGCGGACCGCGGGCAGGCTGCGCGCCTCCAGGTCGCGCAGCACCCCGTACTCCTTGAGCGCGATGCGCTCGGGCAGCTCCTTGAGCGCCCACAGCGAGCCGTCCGCCTCCACGAACCGCACCAGGTGCCGGCTCGGCCCCACCGGGATGTCCCGCAGCGGCACCTCGGTGCAGTCCCAGTGCGACAGCGGTTCCTGCCAGGGCAGCGCGAGCAGCCCCGGGGTGGCCGCCCGCAGGCGTAGATCGAAGGGGTGTGCGGCCATGCTCGCGCCTTGCCCTGGAACCGATTTGCAGGTTCCGTCAGCCTCCGCGTACCCCCTGGTGAAGTCAAGCCCGAACCCGACCCACGATCACCACTCGCGCAACCGCGGCAAGTCTGGCAATGTCGGAGCCGGACCTGTGACCTGCGCCATAGTGGGGAGCGCCTGACCGGACGGAGGATCGATGAGGATCGAGCGACGGACGGGGCCACCCCGGCAGCCGTCACGGTTTGTTTCGGTGATTTGCGGGGTGGCGTTGCTCTCCGCACTCGCCGCGTGTTCGGACGAGCCGGACGGCATCGTGGTCAACCTGTACGGCGGTGCGAGCGCCAGCGGGTTCGACGAGGTCATCGCCGCCTGTAACCAGGAGGCGGCCGGCCGCTACACGATCGTCGGCAACCTGCTGCCGAGCGACGCGGACGGCCAGCGGGAGCAGTTCGTCCGCCGGCTCGCGGCCCAGGACGAGGGACTCGACCTGCTGGGCATGGACGTGACCTGGACCGCCGAGTTCGCCGAGGCGAAGTGGATCCGGGAACTGACCCCCGACCAGGTGACCCAGGCGAACGAGAACACCCTGCAGCCACCGATCGACACCGCCCTGTGGGAGGACAAGCAGTACGGCATTCCCAAGCACACCAACGTGCAGCTGCTCTGGTACCGCAAGTCGCTGGTGCCGAACCCGCCGCGGACCTGGGACGACCTGATGCGGGTGTCGCAGGAGCTGAAGAGCCAGGGCCAGCCGTACGAGATCGCCTTCACCGCGGCCCAGTACGAGGGCTACGTGGTGAACGTCAACAACCTGATCACCGCCTACGGCGGCACGATCGTCAACGAGGACAGCACCGCGCCGACCATCGACGACAAGACCGTCCAGGCGCTCACCCTGCTGCAGCGACTCTCCTCCTCCGGGCTGACCAGCCCGTCGCTGTCGAACATGCAGGAGCCCGAGGTCTTCGCCGACCTGCAGAACGGACGCGCCGCGCTGGCGCTGAACTGGCCGTACGTGCTGTCCGCGATGCGCGAGGCGAACCCGCAGGTGGCCGACGACCTGGGTTACGTGCCGTTCCCCACGGTCACCGCCGGTGAGGCGCCGAAGGTCACCCTCGGCGGCATGAACTACGCGATCAGCAGCTACAGCAAGCACCCGGAGGAGACGTTCGAGGCGGCCATGTGCCTGCGTTCGCCGGAGCACCAGCTGCAGACCGCGCTCGCCGCCGGTGACCCGCCGGTGAACACCACGGTGTTCGAGCAGGCGGAGTTCCAGGAGAGCTACCCGATGTACGAGGCGATGCTGGTCGAGCTGCAGAACGCGGTGCCGCGGCCGGTGACGCCGGTGTACCAGAACATCTCCACCATCATCTCGACCAACCTGTCGCCGCCGCAGGACATTGACCCGCAGGGGTCGGCCGACAACCTCAGAAACCTGATCCAGGACGCCATCGACGGGAAGGGGATCCTCCCGTGACCGCTACCCCGACGTCGGCCGCCGCCCAGGCGGCCGAGGACCGCATCGAAGATGAATCACTCGAGATCGCCCGTCGCCGGCACAGCGAGGGCAAACGGGCCGAACGCAAGCTCGGGCTGTTGCTGGTCGCGCCCGCCGTCATCGTGATGCTCGCAGTGGCCGCGTACCCGATCCTCTATGCCTTCTGGCTCTCGCTGAACCGGGCCGACCTCCGGTTGCCCGACCAGAACGAGTTCATCTGGTTCGAGAACTACGTGACCGTGCTGTCCAGCCCGATCTGGTGGACCGCGTTCGGCGTGACGATGTTCATCACCGTGATCAGCGCCTTCCTCGAGCTGGTCCTCGGGATGCTGCTGGCCGTGGTGATGCACCGGACCATCGTCGGGCGCGGCCTGGTCCGCACCTCGGCGCTGGTGCCGTACGCGATCGTCACCGTGGTGGCCGCGTTCTCCTGGCGGTTCGCCTGGACCCAGGGCCTCGGCTGGCTGGCGACCGGTGAATCGGCGCCGCTCACCCAATTCTGGCCGTCGATCTGGATCATCATCCTGGCCGAGGTCTGGAAGACCGTGCCGTTCATGGCCCTGCTGCTGATGGCCGGTCTCGCGCTGGTGCCCGAGGATCTGCTGAAGGCGGCCTCCACCGACGGCGCGACGGCGTGGAAGCGGTTCTGGATGGTCACGGTGCCGCTGATCAAGCCGGCCATCCTGGTGGCCCTGCTGTTCCGCACCCTGGACGCGTTCCGGATCTTCGACAACATCTTCGTGCTGACCAACGGCGCCAATCAGACCAGCTCGGTCTCGATAGTGGCCTACAACAACCTGATCCGGGGCCTGAACCTCGGCATCGGCTCGACCATGTCGGTGCTGATCTTCATCACCACCGGGATCATCGCCTTCATCTTCATCAAGGCCTTCGGCGCGGCCGCGCCGGGCGCGGACCAGGGCGGGAGGCGGTAACTGTGCAGACCGAAACCACGCAGCGCAAGCTGATCTGGTGGGGCGTCAACATCGTCGTTCTGCTGTACGCCTTCATCCCGGTGTTCTGGATCGTCTCCCTCTCGCTCAAGGACGACGCGACGCTCAACGACGGCCGGTACTTCCCGGTGTCGCCGAGCGGGGAGAACTACACCGCGATCTTCAACAACAACGACTTCATCCGGGCGCTGATCAACTCGATCGGCATCTGCCTGATCTCCACCGGGATCGCCATCGTGCTCGGCACCATGGCGGCGTACGCGGTGGCCCGGCTGGACTTCCCGGGCAAGCGCTGGGTCGTCGCGGTGTCCCTGCTGATCTCGATGTTCCCGCAGATCGCGCTGGTCACCCCGCTGTTCAAGATCGAGACGGCGCTGAACCTGTTCGACACCTGGGCCGGCCTGATCATCCCGTACGTCACCTTCGCGCTGCCGCTGGCCATCTACACGCTCTCGGCGTTCTTCCGGGAGATCCCGTGGGACCTGGAGAAGGCCGCGCGGATGGACGGGGCCACGCCGTACCAGGCCTTCCGGCAGGTGATCACGCCGCTGGCGATGCCGGGCGTGTTCACCACCGGGATCCTGGTGTTCATCGCGTGCTGGAACGACTTCCTGTTCGCCATCTCGCTGACCAGCACGTCGGCGTCGCGCACGGTGCCGGCCGCGATGAGCTACTTCACCGGCGCGACCACCTTCGAGAAGCCGACCGGGCCGATCGCGGCGGCCGCGGTCGTCATCACCATCCCGATCGTGATTTTCGTGCTGTTCTTCCAGCGGCGAATCGTCGCTGGGTTGACCTCCGGTGCCGTCAAGGGCTGACCCCGTCAAGGAGCTGACATGGCTGAAATAGTTCTGGAGCACGTCGTCAAGCGCTATCCCGACGGTGCGCTGGCGGTGGACGACTTCAACCTCGAGATCGCCGACGGCGAGTTCATCATCCTGGTCGGCCCGTCCGGGTGCGGCAAGTCGACCACCCTCAACATGGTGGCCGGCCTGGAGGACATCACTTCCGGCAAGCTCATCATCGATGGGCAGGTGGTCAACGACAAGGCGCCCAAGGACCGGGACATCGCCATGGTGTTCCAGTCCTACGCGCTCTACCCGCACATGACCGTCGGCGAGAACATGGGCTTCCCGCTCCGGCTCGCCGGCATGGACAAGGCGACCATCCGCCAGAAGGTGGCGGAGGCGGCGGAGATGCTGGAGCT
>DASSAL010000342.1:0-4402 GCA_035685405.1 Actinoplanes sp.
CGCCGAACAGGTGCGGCACCGGCAGCAACGCCATGCCGGCCAGCAGACGTTCCGCCGCGACCAGTCCGGACCAGGCCGCGGAACAACGCCGGCAGTCCCGGGTGTGCCGGGCGATCCGCTTGCGCCACAGCCCGTTCGGCCGGCCGTCCCAGCCGGCGAGCACCGCCCGCAGATCGGGGCACGGTGGCGTCTGGGCGAGCGCCCGCACCACCACCCGGGCGGTCTCCAACTGGCCCTTCATCCGCTGCACCCGCACCGCGGCATGCTGGCGGGTGACGCCGGTCGCGGCCACGATCTCGTCGCGAGTCAGCTCGCCGGAGGCCTCCAGCCACCACAGCGACAGCAACTCGCGGTTGTCCTCGTCCAGCCACCGGGTCGCCTCGGCGGTCTCCCGGCGCTGACCGGACAGCTCCAGCCGGGTGATCGCCAGGTCGGTGAAGTCGGCGCCCGGGTCCCGGACGTCCTCCGGCAGCAGCGCGTCCGGGGCGCCGCGCCGGGCCCGGAAGCGTTCCCGGACCTGCCGTACGGTGATCGCCACCAGCCACGCCCGGAACGCCGCCGGATCCCGCAGGTCCCCCAGGTTGCGTAGCACCCGGAGCATGACGTCCTGCACCACGTCGTCGACGTCGGCGTGCCCGTCCAGGGCTCGCCCGACGATCGTGTAGACCAGCGGCAGATACCCGGCGACGAGCCGGTCGACCGCGGCCGTGTCCCCGGCGCGGGCGGCGACCACCGTGGCGGTGTCGGGTTGTGGCGGCATGTGCTGACCTCTCCGTGGCGCGTCAGATCATGACTCACGGCGGCCGGTTCGGGCGACCACCGGAGAGGGAGACGTGCCCTCGGCGGGTGGATAACGATTAGCCGGCCGCCCGGCCGGGAACTGACGGGACCATGCGCATGTCGGTACGGCTGCACCTGCCCCGCGAGGCGGACAGCGTCCCCGCGGTCCGGCGGCTGCTGCGCTGTGCGCTGAACATCCTGCACGTGGACCGGCAGTCCGGCACCGACCTGGAGATCGCGCTGACCGAGGCGTGCGCCAACGTGGTCAAGCACGCCCGCGGTGCCGACCGGTTCGAGGTGCGCCTCGACGTCGCCGAGGACCACTGCGCCATCGACGTGCTGGACAACGGCGCCGGCTTCGACGCCGGGGCGGTGGACGACGGGTCACCCACCGCGGACAGCGAACGCGGACGCGGCCTCTATCTGATCAAGGCGCTCAGCGACAACGTGCGGATGCAGTCCACGCCACGGAGCGGCAGCCTGATCCACTTCGAGAAGTCGTTCGCCTGAACCGGCGCGGCGGTCGCATGTCGGCGTGCGGCCCACCGGGTCGAGGTGCCGCTCGGCGACCGCACCCGCACCGGCCTCTGGCCGCTGCTCGACGACTCCGGCCCCGCCGGGGTCGGTACGGTATGCGGAGCCGGCACAACCAATGCCGGCCACGACCGGGCGGACGACGCCGTCGCGGTCCGCCTCGACTGGCGCCGGTGACGTGCCCCCGGCATGCTTGAGCCGGCGCCACAGCGGGTAACGGCAGGCACGCACGACAGTTGAGCGCCGGACAGTCGAGTACAGAGGGCCCACATGGAGCGCGTCCCGGACGTCGCCGCGGCGGTGGAGTCGACGGTGGAGTCGCTGCTGACCGTCCTCGAGTCCGCCCGCCTGGCGCAGTCGCCGGCCGTACCGCCGACGCAGCTGCGGGTGCTGACCATCATCGCTCGCAACCGGCACACCAACATGAGCCGGCTGGCCGAGGCGCTCGAGGTGGTTCCCTCGTCGGCGAGCCGGCTGTGCGACCGGCTGGAGGCCACCGGGCTGCTGCGCCGGGTCCCGGATCCGCGTGATCGCCGCGAGGTCCGGCTGCTGCTCACCCCGGCCGCCCGCCGGATGCTCGACGACCTGCGGGACCGGCGCCGCCGGGCGCTCGGTGAGGTGCTGGAGCGGATGACCCCGGCCGGCCGGCACGACCTGGTCCGGGCGCTGGCCGCCTTCGACGCCGCGGCCGGGCGGCGCGACGGCCACGACGGCGCAGACGACGCCGATCTGCGCACCGCCTGAGCGCCGTCCGGCATACCGGGCTTCACATTCAGAACCCGATTGCCGGCCGCCCGTGGCATTTAGCCGCCCTATGCGCCGGCGACCGGATAACGGGCCGCGGCGGTCAGCGGCGGTGCGCCGCCCGGTACGCGTCGCTCACGCTCTGCGGAATGCGGCCGCGCTCGGAGATCTGGTATCCGTTGCTTGCCGCCCACTCCCGAATGGCCTTGTTCTCGTCCCGGCTGCCGGCCGTGCGGCCCGAGGTCATCGCGCCCGCGTGCCGGCGCCCGGCACTGCGGCCCACCCGGGTGCCCGCGGTGATGAACGGGTCCAGCGCCTTGCGCAGCTTTCCGGCATTGGCCTCGGAAAGGTCGATGGTGTAGGTGGTGCCGTCCAGGCTGAACTCGACGGTGCGGTCCGCCTTCTTTCCGTCCAGATCGTCGATCAGGGTGGTAATAACCTGGCGCGCCATGACGACTCCCGGTGGTTTCGAATTGCCGCGCTCAGTGTCACCCGCGGCCGCCGGTATGCGCAACTGTTCCTGACAAATTCGCCATTCTTTTCCGGCGATCGCGGTGTGCGCGATTAAATGTACGGCGGGTATTCGCGGGAATGCGCCGGCGATCACGCGGGCACCGGTGGTGACGAAAACCTGGGTGGCTCATCACGCTCGGATGACGTTAGGGTCTTCGCCATGGACGACGAACGGGCCGCCTGGGACGAGCAGCGCCGGCAGGCCGTCGCCGGGCATGCGGCCGCGTTCGAGGCGGGCCGCGCGGCGGAGGCCGCCGAAGCGGCCGAGCTGCTGGCTGCGTTCGTCCGGGAGGCCACCGAGCGCGGGCTCACCCCGTCGGCGCTCCGGGCCACCTCGTTCGACGGCCGCGCGACATACCGCACCGATGTGCGCGGCTGGTACCTCAAGAAGAACCGGTCCGTCGCCGTGGGCGAGGACGGCGGTTTCTACGTGCTCACCGTCCCGTCCTCGCTGCGCGCCCGGTTCACCGGCGCCGAGATCCGGCCGAGCGTTCCCCGGCTCGTGGTGGGCGCGGGCGGCGGCGACGGCGAGACCGTCCCGCTGGCGCAGTTGCTGCGCCGCCGTCTTGATGCGGGAGTCAGCTGGCCGTGATGCGTGGCACCACCTCTCCCACGATCCGACTTGAGCCGCCGAGGCGGCTCCACCGCTTGGCAAAGCCGACCCGGAGAAGTGTCGTGGCGGCGGCGATCACTACCGCCGTTCTGGCCACCCCCCTGGCCACGCCGTCCTCCGCCGCCCCGGCGGCACCGGCCCGGGTCGCCCGGGCGGCCACCGTGCCGTGCCCGAAACCGGCCGCGAAACCGCCCGCCGGCCGGCCGCCGCGCCCCACCCCGCCGAAGGACGACCCGGTGCTGCGGGCGGTCGGTGGCGACGCGCTGGCCACCGACGGGCTGATCGTTCCGGCCGGCGCGCCGGCGCCACCGGCGCTGACCGCCACCAGCTGGCTGGTCGCCGACCTGGACACCGGTGAGGTGCTCGGCGGCTGCGGCCCGCACGTGTACGGCACGCCGGCCAGCGTGCAGAAGCTCCTGCTGGCGGCCACCGTGATGCCGAAGCTGGACGCCGGCAAGACGGTCACGGTGACCGCGGCCGACCTGGACATCGAGCCGGGCAGTTCGGCGGTCGGGCTGGTGGCCGGCGGCAGGTACCGCATCGCGACGCTGTGGCTGGGCCTGATCCTCAATTCCGGCAACGACGCGGCGAACGCGCTGGCCCGGCTGGCCGGCGGGCCGGGCGGCGTACCGGCCACGGTGGCGGCGATGAATGCCGAGGCCCGGCGGCTCGGCGCGTTCCAGACCCATGCGGTGACACCGTCCGGTTTGGACGGTCCGGGACAGTTCACCAGCGCGTACGACCTCGCGCTGATCGCCCGGGTGTGTTTCGCCAGCCGGGAGTTCCGCCGGTACGCGCAGACCCGCAACGCCCAGATGCCGGCCCAGAAAGCGCTGAAAAAGAGCGGCTTCCAATTCCAGAACGAGAATCGGCTGATCTTCAACTACCCGGGCGCCCTGGGCGGCAAGACCGGCTTCACCAAGCTGGCCCGGCACACCTATGTCGGCGCCGCCGAACGCAACGGCCGCCGGCTGGTGGCCACGTTGCTGGGTGCCGAGGCGAGTCCGTTGCGCGGCTGGCAGCAGGGCGCGGCCCTGCTGGACTGGGGTTTCCGGCTGCCCGCGGAGGCGTCGGTGGGCAAGCTGGTGCAGCCGGAGGGCGCGGACGCGGCCGGTACGGCGCAGACCACAGTCGCGCCCGCCCCGGCACCGGCCGCCGCCGAACGGACGCCGGCTCCGGCCGCTGCCCGCGCGGCTCCACCCCGGGTGTTGTCGCTCG
>DASSAL010000343.1:0-27420 GCA_035685405.1 Actinoplanes sp.
TCCCGGTACGAGCGGCGTTCGGCCGGTTCGGCGGCGACCAGCAACCCGCACCCGGGGGCCAGGACGCCGGCCTCGGTGATCGCCGGGACGCCGTACGTGGGGTCGGACAGCAGCCCGCTGGCCATCGGGGTCAGGGCCGCGGCGACGTCCACCTTGGCGTCCCGTAGTTCCTGGTCGGTGCCGTCGCGGCCGGCCGCGGTGAACATCCGGCGCAGCGTGTTCCGCTGGTCCATCGCGAGAATGGCGAAGGTCCCGTTGCCGGTGGCGATGTCATCGAGGCTGCGGGTCCGGCTCGGTGTCGGGTTCATCGGGGGGCGAGCTCCTTGTCGTTGTCGTCGTCGTCCGTGCGCATCCGGGGGATCAGGTCGATCAGTGCCGTGGAGTCCGGCAGGAGTGAGTACTCGGCGAGCAGCGCCGCGCCGGTCGCACCCGGCTCCGGCTCGGCCGAGAAGGTGAGGCGGTCGATGGCGCCGGCCTTGGCGACCCGGACGCTGCGCATGCGGGTCCAGCCGCCGGCCGCGACCGCCTGCCGATGCGGCCCGACGATGCCTTCGATGTCGTCGAGCAGGGTCCGGGCCAGGCGGGCGGTGTGCCGGGTGGCCGCGGTCCAGATCGCCGCCGGGGTGGCGCCGTCCGGAACCTTGATGACCACGTCGTCGCCGGTGCGGCCGTCACCGGCGACGATCAGACCGGGCGGCAGGGCCGGAGCGTGGCAGCTCGCCGCGTCCAGCGCGTCCCGGGCCGGCGGGTGCGGCGCGCCGAGCGCGGCCAGCACCCGGCGCAGCAGCAGCCCGCCGCTCACGCCGGCCAGCAGGACGGTGGTCTCCGGTACGACGTGCCGGCCGGCCGACCACTGGGCGGCGACCACGCGGGCGCGCCGGGCGTCGTCCAGGGTGCCCGGCACCGTGCGGGCGAGCACGTCCGCCGTACCGCCGGAGTTGAACAGGTCGTCCGGTCCGACGCCGGCGCCGACGGCCGCGACCGGATGGTCGTGGCCGGCGACGCTGAGCACCGCGCCGACGGCGCCGGCCGGGACGTCGGGGTGGCGGAGGAAGCCGGCCGGGCGGCCCGCGTCGGTCGCGTCCGGCAGCAGCCGGTCCGGCAGCTCGGCGAGCGCGAGCGCGTCGGCCCACGGTTGCCCGGTGCGCTGCTCGATCAGGCCGGTCCGGGAGGCCAGCGACGGTTCCCGGCGCCGCTCGCCGCCGAGTCCGTGCACGATCCATTCCGGAACGCTGAGCCAGGTCGAGCCCGGTGCGATGCGCTGCCGGCGGGCCCGCCACAGCAGCGTGGCGATGGTCGCCTGGAACGTCCACGGCAGTCCGGTGACCGCCGGGAACCGTTCGGCGAACGCCGGATGCTCCTGCCGGACACGGCGTACCTCGGCCTCGCCGCGACGGTCGAACCAGGCGATCGCCGGTCCGGCCGGCCGGCCGGTGGGGTCGAGCAGGATGCCGCTCTCACCGATGCCGCCGACCGAGACCGCGCGGATCACCACGGTGCCCCACGCCGACTGAGCGGTGCGGGTGGCCCGGCCGATCAGGTCGACGGCCAGACGCAGCACTGCGGCCGCGTCCAGCTCGGTACGCCCGCCCGGGCTCGCCCGCCACGGCGTGGGCTGCTGCACGAGCAGGGCGGAGCGGCGGTCGCGCCGGCGGATCAGCGCCTTGGCGGCGGTGGTCCCGATGTCGAGACCGACCACGGCGTCGACGGCGGTCACGGCTGTGCCGCAACGGCCGTGCCCCGGCCGGGCGGCAGGGCGGGGGTCATGGGCGGATCTCCCCGGAGCCGCGCTGGATGATCGCCGCGGGCAGGCGGATGTGCTCGACCGCCCGGCCGGGGTCGGTGAGCCGGTCGATGAGCCGGTCGGCGGCCGCCTCGCCGATCCGCGCTCCGGAGTGGTCCACGACGGTGATCCCCGGGGTGAACGCCTCCGCCATGGCGAAGTCGCCGATGCCGACGAACGCGATGTCGGTGCGGGAGCGGGCGTGCAGGACCGGCACGATGCCGACCGACGCGCGGGTGGTCGCGCTGAACACCGCGGTGAACGATCCGTCACCCGCCTCGGCGGCACGGCGGAGCAGGTCGTGCATCGTCCCGGCCGCCTCCCGGCTGCTGGCGTTCTCCGGCCGGACGAGGTGGTCGGCGACCGGCAGGCCGTGCCGGGCGTGTGCGGCGAGATAACCCTCGAGCCGCCGCCACGACGTGGGGATCGACGAGGTGTCCCCGACGTACGCGATGCGCCGGTGGCCGTGCCGGATCAGGTGGGTGACCGCATCGTCAGCGGCCCGGCGGTCATCGATGTCGATCAGGTCGGCGGTCAGTCCGGCGGCCGGGCGGTCGATCAGCACGAGCGGCACCCGGTCGGGGCTCAGCCAGGCATGGTCGCCGGCGGTCGGCGCCAGGATGAGGCCGGCGACCCGGCGGTGCAGCATCCGCTGAACGACCTGCTGGGCGCGGGCGTCGTCGCGGCGCGTGCTGGCCACCAGGACCGGGCGTCCGTGCCGGGCCATGGCCGTCTCGACGCTGTCGATGACGTCGGCGAAGAACGGGTCGGCGATCGCCTCGACGACGAAGCCGATCGTGGTGTCGGTGCCGGCCCGCAACGAGCGCGCCACGGCGTCCGGCTGGAAGTTCAGCGAGCGCATCGCCTGCAGCACCCGGCCGCGGGTGTCGGCGGCGACCCGGTGGTCGTCGTTCAGTACCCGCGACGCCGTCCGCAGGCTCACGCCGGCCACCTGCGCGACGTCGACGAGCCGGCTCGCCGGGCTCATCTCGGTGCGGTCTTTGCCATCGATAGCACACTGAAGACGGTGTCATCCTTTGCCATCGATGGCAACATCGCCGCCGCCGATGTGTTCCAGGACACGCCGGACCAGGTCCGCGGTCGGTGCGGTGGCGTCCAGCGGCAGGTGTGGCACCGCCGGGGGAGTGCCGTCAAGGGTGGCGAGGAAGGTGTCCGGGTCCCGCACCTTGCCGCCGTCGCGGGCGGCGCCGCGCCGCCGCAGGCGGGCCACCAGCTCGGCCGGTGGCAGCTGCAGCCAGACCAGCGTGAGGCCACCGGCATGCGGTGCCAGGCGGTGCACGACGGTGGCCCAGCCGGCCGCAGACCGTTCTGCGGTGAACGGCGCGACCAGCACGACCGGGAGCCCGAGGCGCAGATGGTCCTCGGCCAGCGCGTACAGGGTGTCGTACCGGGGACCGCGGGTGAGCGCGGCGATCCGCGGATCGCTGAGGTCGCCGGCGCCGATCAGGTCGCCCACCACGGTGGTCAGGGGACCGGTGGCCACGTCGAGATCGAGGACGGCGGCGCCCAGCCGTGGGGCGAGCGCGGTGGCCAGCGTCGACTTGCCGGTGCCCGCCGCCCCACCGACCAGGACGGCGGCCGGCGCCGTCATGCGCCGGCCGATCGCCCGCGAGGGCCCGGACAGCACGACTCCCGGGTGATCAGCGGAACCGGCAGCACGATCCTGCGTTTGAGCCGGCGGTGCGGGTGGTCGATGCGGTCGAACAGCCGGGTGGCGGCCACCCGGCCGACGGACACCGGATCCTGGTCGAGGACGGACGGGGCGGGCCGGATCGCTTCGGCGAGCGGGAAGTCACCGAAGCTGATCAGCGGGACGGAGCCGTGGCCGGCCGCCTGCAGGGCCGGGATGATGCCGATCGTGCACCAGGCGTTGGAGGAGAAGAGGGCGGTCGGTGGCTGGCCCGCGGTGAACAGGTCGATGACCGCCTTGGCGGCCTCCTGCTCGGAGGTCGGGCCCAGCACTATCAGGCGCGGATCCTCGGGAAGGCCGCCGGCACGCAACGCGGCCCGGTATCCGGCCAGCCGGCGGGCGGTGGTGGCGGTCGCCACGCTGTCGCCGATGAACGCGATCCGCCGGTGGCCGTGCCCGGCCAGGTGTTCGGTGGCGGTGTAGGCACCGCCGTGGTCGTCCTCGAGCACGCTGTCCCCGGTGATCTTCGAGGGCGCGCGGTCGATGAAGACGATCGCGATGCGGCTCAGCCACGGGCGCAGGTAGGACTGGTCGCCGGCGATCGGCGTGGTGATCAGGCCGGTGAGCTGACGGCCCAGCAGCGCCTCCACCCGGCCCTGCTCCTCGGCGCCGTTCTGGCCGAGGCTGGTGATGAACACGGCCACCCCGCGCGACCGGGCGATCTGCTCCACCTCGCGGGTGAGCGTGGCGAAGAACGGGTCGGAGATGTCCGGGATGGCGACCCCGATCGCCGCGTCCCGGCCGGATCGGAAGGTGCGGGCCAGAAGGTTGGGGACGTAGTTGAGCTCCGCGACGGCCGCTTCGACGCGCCGGCGCACGTCCTCGGAGACATATTTGTCGTTGTTGATGACCCGCGACACCGTCTTGGCGCTGACGCCGGCGCGCTCGGCCACTTGACGCATGGTGCTCATCGCTCCTCCTCCCCGGAACGATACGCAGCGTTCGGCCCCCTGTCACCGATGACATAGGAAACCAGCCAATCGTTATGACACCGGTGACAGACACCGGGGTGATGGCTTAGTCTCCGTTGCAACCACGTTACGAATTCGACCGTCGTCAGCCGCACGAACGAGACTCACCACCAGTGGCTACGCGGAAGGGGCAGGCATGAAGGCCGTCGTGTACGACGCACCGCGCAGCTACGCCGTCCAGGACATCCCGACCCCGCGCGCCGGGCCCGGTGAGGTGCGCATCAAGGTCGGCCAGGTCGGCGTGTGCGGCACCGACCTGCACATCCACGAGGGCGACTTCAACGCGGTCTTCCCGCTGATTCCGGGTCACGAGCTGGTCGGGGTGGTGGACCAGATCGGCGACGGCGTCGACCGGTTCCGCGTCGGTGAACAGGTCACGGTCAATCCCAACGTGTACTGCGGGCGCTGCGACTACTGCCTGGCCGGCCGGTTGATCCTGTGCGCCGGCCTCAAGGGTTACGGCAGCAACTTCCCCGGCTTCTTCGCCGACCAGGTCACCGTGCCGGACACCCTGGTGTACTCGGTCGAGGGCCTGCCCACCGACACCGCCGTCTTCGCCGAGCCCGCCGCCTGCGCCATGCACGGCCTGGAAAGCCTCGCCTTGCGACCCGGTTCCAGCGCGCTGGTCTTCGGCGCCGGACCCACCGGCCTGCTGCTGGCTCAGCTGATCGCCAGCGGCGGCGCGTCCTCGGTCACGGTGGCGGCGCCCTCGCAGTTCAAGCTCGACACCGCGGCGCGGCTGGGCATCGACCGCACCGTGCGGATCAGCCGCGACGACCCGGACGGCACCATCGCCAAGCTGAGGGCGGCCTCGCCGGGCGGTGACGGCTACGACGTCGTGGTGGAAGCCACCGGCTCGGCCCGGATCGGCGACATCTGCGTGCCGTTGACCCGCAACGGCGGCACCGTGCTCGTCTACGGCGTCACCCGCGCCGACGAGGTCGTCTCGTACCACCCGTTCGACGTCTTCCGCCGCGAGATCACCATCAAGGGATCGTTCGCGGAGATCACCTCGTTCGCGGCCGCGATCGCCGCACTGCGCGGCGGCCGGGCGAAGACCGACGGCATCATCACCCACCGGTTCTCGCTGGACGACTACGGCAAGGCGCTGGACGCGCTGGGCAACGACCCCACCGTCCACAAGATCGTCATCGTCCCCTGACCCGGCCGCTGCCGGCGACCCGCACGTTCCGAACAGGAGGTGATCACCACCATGGCGCAGACCGTGCTCGGCATCGACCTGGGCACCAGCTCGGTCAAGGCGGTGGTGGCCCGCCTCGACGGAACCGTCGCCGGGCAGGCCGTCCGCGAGTACGAGGTGCGCGACCCCCAGCCCGGATGGAGCGAGACGGCGCCGGACCGGTGGCGTACGGAGACGGCGGCCGCCGTCTGCGCCGCGGTGGCGCAGGCCGGCACCGAACCGGCCGCCATCGGCCTGTCCGGGCAGATGCACGGCGTCGTGGCCACCGCGCCGGACGGCGAACCGGTGCGGCCGGCGATGCTCTGGTCGGACAGCCGCGCGCTGGACGAGCTGGCCCGCTACCGACGGTTACCCGGGGGCGTGCGCGCGCGGCTGGCCAACCCGCTCAGTCCCGGCATGGCCGGACCCCTGCTGGCGTGGCTGACCGGTCACGAACCGGCGGCGTACGCGGCGACCCGGTGGGCCTTGCAGCCCAAGGACTGGCTGCGAGCCTGGTTGACCGGCCGGTTCGCGACCGAGCCCAGCGACGCCTCCGCCACTCTGCTGTACGACGTCTCCGCGGACACCTGGGACGTCGACGTCATCGACGCGCTGGGCCTGGACCCCGACCGGCTGCCGCCGATCCTGCCCCGGTCCGCCGAACCGGCCGGCACGCTGACCGCGCAGGCGGCCGCCCGGCTCGGCCTGCCCGCCGGCATCCCGGTCGCGGCCGGCGCCGCGGACACCGCGGCCGCCGCGCTGGGCTCCGGACTCACCGAGCCGGGCACCGTGCAGCTCACCATCGGCACCGGCGCCCAGCTGGTCAAGCCGGTGGCCGCCCGCCCCGACCCGCTGACCCCGGACCCGGTCATCCACCTCTACCGGGCCGCGACGGACACCGGCTGGTACACGATGGGCGCCGTGCTCAACGGCGGGCTGACCCTCGCCTGGGTCGGCCGGATGCTCGGCGTGGGTTGGCCGCAGCTGTACGCGGCCGCGGCCGGTGAGCCGCACGCCGACGACCCGTACTTCCTGCCGCACCTGCACGGCGAGCGCACCCCCCACCTCGACCCGGGCCTGCGCGGCGCCTGGACCGGGCTGGGTCCCGGCCACGACCGGCAGCGGCTGGTGCGCGCCGCCCTGGAGGGGGTCGCCTTCGCGGTCCGGGACGCCCTGGAACACGTGGTGGCGCCCGGTGAACCGGTGGCGGAGCTGCGCCTGGCCGGCGGCGGCAGCACCGATCCCGGCTGGCGGCAGATGCTCGCCGACGTCCTGGGGTACACGCTGGCGCCGGTCCAGGTGCCGGCCGCCTCGGGACTCGGCGCCGCCCTGCTGGGCGCCCGCGCCGCCGGCCTGACCGCGGCATTTCCGCCCGGCCGGACCGACCCGGCCGCCGCGGTCCGGCCCCGCGACCGGTACGCCGGTCTCTACCACGAGCGCCACCAGGCCTTCCGCCGCAAGGTTCGCGCCCTGCGGGACACCGACACCAACCCGGTCGGCATCGCCGGCTCGGCGCCGCCCGGCGCCGCACTCCCGAAGGCAACCCCCCACACCGAAAGGTGACCGCAGATGCCACCCCTTCTCGAGGCACGAGGCCTGTCGCGAAGTTTCGGGCACGTCCGCGCCCTCGACAACGCATCCTTCGACATCGACGCCGGCGAGGTGGTCGCCCTCATCGGGGACAACGGCGCGGGCAAGTCCACCATGGTCAAGGCGCTCACCGGCAATCTGACCGTCGACGCCGGTGAGACGTTCTTCGAGGGCCGGCCGATGACCATCGCCACCCCGCACCAGGCCTCCGAGATGGGGATGGAGGTCGTCTATCAGGACCTGGCCCTGGCGCCGCACCTCAACCCGGTGCAGAACATGTTCCTCGGCCGGGAGATCCCCCGCCGGGGCCTGCTCGGCGTGCTCGGCTTCATGGACGAGAAGAAGATGCGCGCCAAGGCCGAGGCCGGCTTCCGGGAGCTCGGCGGCACCGTCCGGTCCTTCACCGCCCAGGTCGGTTCGATGTCCGGCGGGCAGCGGCAGCAGATCGCCATCGTCCGGGCGATCAGCTGGGCCGACAAGATCGTCTTCCTGGACGAGCCCACCGCCGCGCTCGGCGTGGTGCAGACCAAGAACGTGCTGGAGACCATCAAGCGGGTCCGCGACAAGGGCATCGCGGTGGTGCTCATCTCGCACTCGATGCCGCACGTGCTGGAGGTCGCCGACCGGATCCAGGTGATGCGCCTGGGCACCCGGGTCGCCACCCTGCCCGCGGAGGGCACCACCGTCGAGCAACTGGTCGGCGCGATGACCGGCGCCCTGGACTTCAGCAGCAACGGCAACCGCAAAGAAGGCGTGTCATGAGCGTCATCACCCCGCCCGGCCAGGTACCGGAGCAACAGACCGTCACCGACGACACGCCCCGTGACTCCATGCTCAAGCGGATCGCCAACCTGCAGTCGGTATGGATCCTCGGCGTGCTGCTGGTGATCGTGGCCGCCTTCTCCATCGCCGCCGGCGACCGGTTCCTGTCCACCAGCAACTTCTCGCTGATCTCGCAGAACATCGCGGTCTGGGCGGTGCTCGGCGTCGGCATGACGTTCGTCATCATCACCGCCGGCATCGACCTGTCGATCGGGTCGGTGCTGGTGTTCAGCTCCGTGGTGGCCGCCAAGGTGATGCAGGGCGTCGGCGGCGACGGCCTGGGCGTGGCCGCGCTCGGCATCCTGGCCGCGCTGGTCTCCGGCATCGCCTGGGGCGCCCTCAACGGCTTCCTGATCGCCAAGGCGAAGATCCCGCCGCTGATCGTCACCCTGGGCGCGTTGTCGGTCGCCCTCGGGCTGGCGCAGGTGATCACCGGCGGCATCGACATCCGGTCGGTACCCGAGGTGATGACCGACTTCAACACGTACGTCAAGATCCTCGGCATCCCGGCGCTGCCGTTCGTCGCCCTGGTCGTGGTGGTCATCGGCGGGATCGTGCTGCACAAGACGAAGTTCGGCCGCTACACCTACGCCGTCGGCTCCAACGAACTCGGCGCTCGCCGCGTCGGCATCAACGTCGACCGGCACCTCGTCCTGGTGTACGCGCTGTCCGGTGCGATGGCCGGGCTCGGTGCGGTGCTGGCGCTGGCGCAGTTCGGCACCACCACCATCGCCGGTCAGTCGCTGACCAACCTCAACGTCATCGCCGCGGTGGTCATCGGCGGCACCTCGATCTTCGGTGGCGAGGGTTCCATCTTCGGCACCGTCGTCGGCCTGTTCATTCCCGCCGTGCTGCAAGCCGGCTTCGTGATCATCGGCGTCGAAGCCTTCTGGCAGGGCGTCGCCGTCGGCACCGTCCTGGTCGCCGCGGTCTACGTCGACCAGTCCCGTCGCGCCGCCGCGCTGCGCGGCTCCTCCCGCAATCCATTGCTGACCATGTTGAAGATCAGAAGGGACAAGGCATGAATCGCATCGCCTTCGCCGCCGCTGCGGCGGGTTTGGCACTTGTCGTGCCGCTGACCGCGTGTTCCAGCTCCAAGCCTGAGGAATCGGCCGGCGGCGGCGCCACCGCCGCGAACCCGGATGCCCCCGCCGCCAGCGGGGTGGCCGTGCCCGCCAAGGCCTCGAAGAACTACAACCTCCAGTTCATCCAGGGTGTCGCCGGTGACGAGTTCTACATCACCATGCAGTGCGGCATGGAGGCGGAGGCGGCGAAGCTCGGCGTCACCGTCAAGACCCAGGGCGCGCAGAAGTTCGACCCGACGCTGCAGCGGCCGATCCTCGACTCGGTCAAGGCCACAAATCCGGATGCGATCCTGATCGCCCCCACCGACGTCAAGGCGATGCAGCAGCCCCTGGAGGCGGCGGCTGCGGCCGGCACCAAGGTGATCCTGGTGGACACCACCACCGAGGACCCGTCGTACGCGGCCTCGGCCATCGCCTCGGACAACATCGGCGGCGGCCGGGCGGCGTTCGAGGCGATCAAGCAGCTCAACCCGGACGGCGGCAAGGTCATGGTGATGTCCGTGACCCCGGGCATCTCCACCACCGACCAGCGCGCCCAGGGCTTCGAGGAGGCGGTCAAGGCCGACTCGAAGTTCCAGTACCTGCCGATCCAGTACTCGCAGAACGACCCGGCCACCGCGGCCAACCTGATCGGCGCGGCGCTGCAGAAGGACCCGGACATCGTCGGCGTGTTCGCCGCCAACCTGTTCGCCGCCGAGGGCACCGCCACCGGCGTGCGGCAGGCCGGCAAGACCGCCACCGTGAAGATCGTCGGTTTCGACGCCGGCCCGAACCAGGTCAAGGCGCTGCAGGACGGCACGGTGCAGGCGCTGGTCGCCCAGCAGCCCGGCATCATCGGCCAGTACGGCGTCGACATGGCCGTGGCCGCGCTCGACGGCGGCCAGGTCACCCCGAAGGTGCAGACCGGCTTCACGGTCATCACCAAGGAGAACCTCAGCGGCGAGGGCGGTCAGGCCGTCTACAAGTCCAGCTGCTGACCCGCCCGGGGGCACGGGCCGCCCGGCCCGTGCCCCGAGGTGCCGGGAGTAAACGAACGATCCGGGGGTATGCCGCAGGCGTTCGGAAAACGGAACGTCGTGCGGAGGAAACCATGACCGGTGATGTGATCGACATCTTGACCAGCGACCACCGTGACGTCACCGCGCTGATCGGCGAGATCTGGTCGGTGAAGGATCCGATGATCCGGCGCGACCTGACCGACACCGCGATCAGCGAGCTGGTCCGGCACGCGGTGGCCGAGGAGATGTACGTCTACCCGGCCATGCGCAAGCACCTCCCGGACGGCGAGAAGGCGGTCGAGCACGACATCGAGGAGCACAAGGAACTCGAGCAGGCGATGAAGCAGCTGGAGGCGGCGGACGTGTCCAGCGCCGAGTTCGACGAGGCGTTGCGCCGGCTGGAGGCGCTGCTCGCCGACCACGTCCGGGACGAGGAGTCGGAGCAGTTCCCGGAGCTGCGCCGGCGGATCCCGGCGGACGAGCTCACCGACCTGGCCGGCAAGGTGGAGACGGCGAAGAAGCTGGCGCCGACCCGGCCGCACCCGGGCGCCCCGAACAGCGAGCTGTTCCACAAGCTGGTCGGACCCGGGGTGGGTCTGGTGGACCGGTTGCGGGACAAGCTGACCGGCCGCGCCACCCGCTGAGCCGCACGGTGCGGGTGGTAGTCGAGGATGTGGCGGCGCTGCTCTTCGATGACGGCTTGCCGGTGCGGGCGGCCTCGGCGGTCGCCCCGTTCGGCGACGGGTGGCTGATCGTTCAGGACGACAGCGCCCACGCGGCGTGGTGGCGGCCCGGCTCGGTCACCCCGATCCGGGTGGTCGACGCCACCGACCGTCTCAAGCCGGACTTCCAGGCGGCGTGCGCGGTGCCGGTGCACGGCCGCCACGGCGTCCTGCTGCTGGGCTCCGGCTCGGCCGCGGCCCGCAGGCGGGCGTCGCTGGTGACGTTCACCGCGGCCGAGCCGGCGTTCGCGGTGACCGCCCTGGATCCGGTGTACCACAAGGTCGCCGCGGCCCTCGGCCGGCGCGGCGATCAGCTGAACCTGGCGGGCGCGTGCCTGATCGGTGACCGGCTGCGCTGGTTCCAGCGGGGCGACGCGGCGGCCGGTGGCCCGACCGCCTCCGTCGACGTCGATCTGGCGGCCCTGCTCGACGCGGTGACCGGTGCCGGCGACGCCGGGCAGGTGGAGATCATCGACGTCCGGCGGTACGACCTCGGTGTGGTCGGCGGCGCGGTGCCGGCGGTCACGTGCGCGGTCGCCCTCGCCGACGGGCGGGTGCTGGTGAGTGCCGCGGCCCAGGACGGGCCGGCGGTGGTCGCGGCGCTGGCTCTGCTGGACGACGACGGCGTGGTGGACGTGGCCACGCTGCCGGACACCGGCGGCCTGGCGGGCAAGGTGGACGGCCTGGCCGTGCGGGAGGTGACCGGGGACGGCCTGCGGATCCTGGCGGTGGCCGACGCCGGCCATCCCCTCGTCGCGGCGCACCAGCTGGCGCTGCGCCTGCACTGGTGACCGCGCCCCCCGGTTCAGTCCCGGGCCGCCGGGTCCGCCACCGTCACCTCGGCCAACGGTGAAAACCGGTCGACCGCGTTGAGCGACCGGACGCCGTACGTGTGGGTGCCGGCCGGCGGGGCGGCGATGATCAGCGACGTGGCGCCGGTCTGTCCGACCGGCTCGCCGTCGAGGTACACCTCGTACCCGGCGATCGGGGGCGCGGCGAACGGCGACTGCGCCGGCGGCTCGGTCCAGGCCAGCCGCCGCAGCCCCGGCGCCGGCGCGTCCACCCGCAGGTCACCCGGCGCCGCCGGGATCTCGTCGCCGCGCCAGATCTGGCCCAGCGACCGGTATGCCGACGGCGACGGGTTGCCCGCCGCGTCGACCGCGCGGACGGCGAACACGTAGATCCGGGGCGGCAGGGTTGCGCCGGTGGAGTAGACGTACCGGGTCTCGGTGACCGTGGCCAGCAGGCTGCCGCTCTCGTACACCTCGTACCGGACCGGGCCGGCCTCGTCGGCCGACGGCGTCCAGGTGAGCGTCAGCCCGGCGGTGATGTCGAACTCCAGCGGTCCGGGCCGGGCCGGTGGCGTGTGATCCGCCGGCACCCCGGCGCAGTCGGCCCCGTTGACCGTGCAGTTGACCGGCGTGCCTGAGCCGGTCGCCACCCACCCGAACGTGGCCGAGGCGCCCGGGGCGAGAGTGCCGTTCCAGGCCGCGTTGGTGACCGCGTAGTGGTCGCCGCTGCGGGTGAAGACGCCGCTGTACGAACTGGTGATGCGGGTGCCCGCGGCGAGGTCGAACTCGACCCGCCACCCGTCGATCGGGACCGTGCCGGGATTGCGGACCGTGATGCTGCCGACGTACCCGGCCGGCCACTGGCCGAGCAGCGTGAATGCGGCCACCGGCGGGACGGTGGCCGCTGCGGCCGGGAGGGTGGGGGAGACGGCGGCGCCCATGAGGACTGCCACCGCCAAGCGCGCCGCGACCTTCATATCGACAAACTTATATCTGCTGCGATGCGCGGGAAAGCCCGGGCGGCACACGATCATGGCGCGAGGGCTACCGTCCGGTAACTAACGTCGGTAGCCTGGCAGCCGTACCCGGGCCCCAGGGGGTGAGCCGTGACCACGACGCAGCGCACGACGGCCGACGTCTCGGAGAAGCAGGCGCGACAGGTCGCCGAGGCCGCTCGCGAGTCCGAGTGGCGCAAGCCGAGCTTCGGCAAGGAACTGTTCCTGGGGCGGTTCCGCCTCGACCTGATCGATCCGTGGCCCGCGGCCGAGCCGCGTCCCGATGCCGACGAGTTCCTGGCCCGGCTGGGCGCCTACACCCGCGCCGAGGTGGACGGCGCCCGCATCGAGCGGGAGGCCCGCATCCCCGACGAGGTCTTCCACGGCCTCGCCCGGCTCGGCGCGTTCGGAATGAAGATCGACAAGGCGTACGGCGGGCTCGGCCTGTCGAATCTGCACTACTGCAAGGCCCTGACCCTGATCGGCTCGGCCAGTCCGGCGCTGGGCGCGCTGCTGTCGGCACACCAGTCGATCGGCGTGCCGCAGCCGCTCAAGACGTTCGGCACCGAGGCCCAGAAGCAGGCGTTCCTGCCCCGGATGGCGGCGGGTGAGGTGTCCGCGTTCCTGCTCACCGAGCCGGACGTCGGGTCCGACCCGGCCCGGCTGGGCACCGTCGCCGAGCCGGTCGACGGCGGCTACCGGCTCAACGGCGTGAAGCTGTGGGCCACCAACGGCACGCTGGCCACCCTGCTGGTGGTGATGGCCCGGGTGCCGGAGCACGGCATCACCGCGTTCGTGGTGGAGGGCGACGCGCCCGGCATCACCGTGGAGCGGCGCAACGAGTTCCTCGGCCTGCGCGGGCTGGAGAACAGCGTGACCCGGTTCCACGACGTGTTCGTGCCGGCCGGTAACGTCATCGGCGGTCTGGGCAAGGGCCTCAAGATCGCGCTGACCACGCTCAACACCGGCCGGCTGTCGCTGCCCGCCATGTGCGTGGGGGCGGGCAAGCGGTCGCTCGCCATCGCCCGCGAGTGGTCGGCGGACCGGGTGCAGTGGGGCCGTCCGGTCGGCCGGCACGAGGCGGTGGCCACGAAGCTCTCCTTCATCGCCGCCACCACGTACGCCATGGAGTCGATGCTCGACCTCTGCTGCCTGATCGCCGACGACGACCGCAACGACATCCGCATCGAGGCCGCGCTGGTCAAGCTGTTCGCCAGCGAGATGGCCTGGCAGGTCGCCGACGAGCTGATCCAGATCCGCGGCGGCCGCGGCTACGAGACGGCCGCATCCCTGGCCGCCCGCGGCGAGCGCCCCACCGAGGCCGAGCAGATCCTGCGCGACCTGCGGATCAACCGGATCTTCGAGGGCTCCACCGAGATCATGCACCTGCTCATCGCGCGGGAGGCGGTCGACGCGCACCTCAAGGTGGCCGGCGACATCATCGACCCGGACGCCGGCCTGGGCCGCAAGGCCCGTGCCGGAGCGCGGGCCGGGGCGTTCTACGCGCGGTGGCTGCCGACCCTGGCGGTCGGCAAGGGGCAGGCCCCGGCGGGATACGGCGAATTCGGTCCGCTCGGCGGTCACCTCCGGTACGTGGAACGGGCCTCGCGCAAGCTCGCCCGCTCGACCTTCTACGCGATGTCGCGCTGGCAGGGCAAGCTGGAGCGCAAGCAGGGGTTCCTCGGCCGGATCGTGGACATCGGCGCGGAACTGTTCGCGATGTCGGCGGTGTGTGTCCGCGCCCGCGCGGAGCGCCGCGACCGGCCCGAGGGCGTCGAGCTGGCCGACCTCTTCTGCCGGCAGGCGCGGTTGCGGGCGGAGGCGCTGTTCGCCGCGCTGTGGGACAACACCGACGCGGTGGACGTGACGGCGGCGCGGCGGGTGCTGGACGGGCGGTACACGTTCCTGGAGGAGGGCATCGTCAGCCCACCGGCCGACCGGGCCTGGGTGGCCGCGTGGCAACCGGGCCCGGCCACCGTGGCGGACGTCCGCCGGCGCGTGCCGCCACCGGCCTGAGCCGCCGGTGATCACACCGCGATCCGACCGGCGCCCATCTCCAGCCAGGCGGTGAACCGGTCCGCCGGTAGCGGCCGGGAGATGTGGTAACCCTGCACGAGGTCGCAGCCGGTCTGCGCGAGGAAGGCGTACGTCGACTCGTCCTCCACCCCCTCCGCGACCACCTGCAGATCGAGGGCGTGGCCCAGCTGCACGGTCGACCGCAGCAGGGCGCGGTCGCGGTGGTCCCGGGCCGCGTCCCGCACGAACGACTTGTCGATCTTGACCTCGTCGATCGGCAGGTCGCGGAGGCGGCCCAGCGAGGAATACCCGGTGCCGAAGTCGTCGATGGAGATCCTCACGCCGAGGCGGCGCAGCCGGTCCAGGGTGACCCGGCCGCCGTCCGGGTCCGCCATCAGCGTGCCCTCGGTGATCTCCAGGGTGAGCGCCGCCGCCGGGACGTCGTGCCGCGCCAGCAGCCGCTGGCTCACCTCGGGCAGGGTGTCGTCGAGCAGCGTGTTGGGCGAGAGGTTGACCGCGACGTGCAGCGGCCGGCCGCTCCGGTGCCAGGCGGCACAACGGCGGAGCGAGACGTCCAGCACGTGCATGGTGAGCGGGCGGATCAGGCCGGAGTGCTCGGCCAGCGGGATGAACAGGTCGGGTGGGATGAAACCCTGTTCCGGGTGATGCCACCGGGACAGCGCCTCGGCGCCGACCGCCGTGCCGGTGGCCGGGTCGACCTTCGGCTGGAACATCACGGCGATGTCCTGGCGGTCGATGGCGTCGCGGAGGTCGCCGATCAGCGCCAGCCGCTCGGGCGTGTTCTGGTCGTCGGTGGCCCGGTAGATGCGGACCCCGGCCCGGGCCTGCTTGGCCGCGTACATGGCGACGTCGGCCCGGCGCAGCAGCGTCCCGCTGTCCTGCCCGTGCTCGGGCGCCAGCGCGATGCCGATGCTGGCGCGCGGGTGCAGCGTCAGATGCCCGAGGTGAACCGGGCGTTCCAGGTCGCGGGCGAGGTCGTGGCCGACCGCGGCGGCGTCCTCCGGTGCGGCCGCCTCGACCAGCAGGGCGAACTCGTCCCCGCCGAGCCGGGCGACCGTGCCGCGCCCGTTCAGCCGGCGCTGCAGCCGTTCGCCCACCTCGCGCAGCAGCGCGTCGCCGACGTCGTGGCCGAGCGCGTCGTTGATCTCCTTGAAGCGGTCGAGGTCCAGCATCAGCACCGCGGTGCCGGCCGGCGGGTCCGGCGGCGCCGCGAGCGCGGCGTCGAGCAGCTGGAACAGGCGCCGGCGGTTGGGCAGGGCGGTCAGCGGGTCGTGCAGCGCCGAATGCTCCTTCTCCACCGCCTCGTGCCGCAGCCGGTCCACCATGCGGGCGTTGGCCAGTGCCACGCTGGCATGGTTCGCCATCGCCTGCAGCAGCCGCAGATGCTCCGCGGTGAAGGTCGGGATGTCCGAGAGGCTGTCGGTGACCAGCAGCACCGCGGTGACAGCGTCGCCGACCGGGACGGGCACCGCCATCGCGTCCACCGGGCCGCCGGACCGATCCGGGTCGCCCGCGGCCAGCCGGACCGGCTCGCCGGCGGCGGCCGGGGCCCACCACGCGGCCGGTGCCGGGCCCTGGGTGACGATCTCGTCGATCTGTCCCTGGCCGGACAGCCGGACGGTCATCCCGGGCCCGGTGGCGCCGGCCGGCACGATCAGTTCGACGGTGTCCGCCCGCAGCTCGTCACGCACCTGGCCGAGGATGACGCGGGTCAGCCGGCCGATGTCGAGCGAGCTGTCCAGGGCACTGGTGAAGGCGTAGAGGTTTTCCACCTGGTTGTGCCCCTGGCTCTGCCGTACGTAACCGCGATAGCCCAGATACACCACGCAGTACAGGACGGCCAGGATCGTCCCCGTCCACGGGTTGCTCTCCACGGCGATCGCGCTGACCAGGGCGATGCTCGTGGCGACCAGGACGAGCACCAGCCCGCGCATGGCCGCGGGCAGGCGAAGCCACTCCGACGGGTCGTCGTGCAGGCTGATCACCGCGGTCACCAGGACGATCGCCAGCAGGTCCGCGGCCAGCATGGCGGCGTAGGCGGCGAGCCATCCCCGGGGGCCGGCCAGGCCCTCGCCGGGACCGTGGAGCGCACCGTAGACGGCGATGGCCACCGTGGCCTGCATGCTGATCAACCCGATGTTGAACGCGAGCTTCTGCCCGCGCTGGCGGCGCAGGACGGCCAGCCCGGCGGTGCCACCGGCGGTCCGGGCGACCACCACGAGCAACGGATTCAGCACCGCCAGGGCGATCACCATGGGGATCTCGGTGATGCTCATCGCGTGGCCGCCGCGCCGGACCCGGACGTGGATGGCGAAACCCTCGGTCAGGCAGAACATCATCACCAGCACCGGGAACCACACTAGTGCCCCGCGGTCGCCCATCGGCGGCATGCCGTTGACCAGCAGCGGCACACCGTTGAAGCCCAGCGCCGCGACGACCAGCAGGCAGCTGAGCGCCGCGACCTGCCGGTCCGGGCGGGACCAGGTCCGCAGCCGCCGACGGGACGCGGCCCTGATGGCTGCGATCGCACGTCGGGTCATCGGTGTCCTCTGGGTCGGTGGCCGGCTCGGCTTGCCTCATCGGCCGATACCGCGGCGGGTTGAGGAACCGGCCCGGCTGCAACCACCCCGGAAACTGCTCAGGATGCCCGTGCGGCGGCCGACCTAGGGCCCATACGCAACACCGGCGCCCACCCCGCGGCGACCGGAAAGCGTGCAGCCACGGGCCATCGGACGCCCGCGCGTCACCGCCCACCCCGCGGTGGCCACCCCGAAGGAGAGCAGATGAGCAGAACATCCCCACGGCGCGCGGTCCTCGGCCGGAAATGGCCGGCCGGTGTGCTGTCCGCGGCGCTCGCCGTGTCCGGCGGCGCGGCGGCCGGCCTGGCCGGTCCCGCACAGGCCGCGACCACGACGACCACGAGCACCACCACCACGACCACCACAACCCCGAAGAAGGAGTGGCTGGTCGACTCGACGTTGACCACCATGCGGGAGGTCAACAACGTGATCGGCGCGCCGTCCGTCTGGGCCCGGCGGGACGCCGCGGGCCGGCGGGTGACCGGCCAGGGCATCGGCGTGGCGCTGATCGACTCCGGCATCGCCCCGGTCAAGGGCCTGGGCCAGGCCGGCAAGGTGATCAACGGGCCCGACCTGTCGTTCGAGTCGCAGGCCCCCAACCTCCGCAACCAGGACACCTTCGGGCACGGCACGCACATGGCCGGCATCATCGCCGGGCGGGACCCGGAGGCGCCCGCGGGCCAGGAGAACGACACCAGGTACTTCGCCGGGGTGGCCCCCGACGCCCGTCTCGTCAACCTCCGGACGGCCGCCGCCGACGGCGCGGTCGACGTCTCCCAAATCATCGCCGCGATCGACTGGGCGGTCACCCACCGCAACGATCCCGGGCTCAACATCCGGGTGATCAACCTGTCCTTCGGCACCGACTCGCTGCAGGACCCCAAGTACGACCCGATCTCGTACGCGGTGGAGGCCGCGTGGCGAGCCGGCATCGTGGTCGTCGTGTCGGTGGGCAACGACGGCCCCACCGACACCCGGGTCGGCAACCCGGCGCTCAACCCGTACATCATCGCGGTCGGCGGCTCGGACACCGCCGGCACCCTCGGCCGCAACGACGACAAGATGGGCACGTTCAGCACCCGCGGCAACACCACCCGCCACGCCGACCTGGTCGCCCCGGGCCGATCGCTGGTCTCCCTGCGCGACCCCGGCTCCTTCGTCGACGTCAACTACCCCGGCGGGCTGGTCGGCGACGCCACCAACCGGTTCTTCAAGGGCAGCGGCACCTCGCAGGCGGCCGCCGTGGTGTCCGGCGCCGCCGCGCTGTTGCTGCAGCAGCGCCCGACGCTGACCCCGGACCAGGTCAAGAAGCTGCTGATGAGCACCGCCTCGCCGCTGACCGGCGTCGACGCCGTGGCACAGGGCGCCGGCCAGCTCAACGTCGACGCGGCCGCCATGGCGGCCACCCCGGCCACCACCCAGACGCACGCCCGGGCGCTCGGCACCGGCACGCTCGACGGCGCCCGCGGCACCGCGTACGTGGCCGACTCGGAGACCGGGTTCGAGCTGCGCGGCGAGCGCGACATCATGGGCCGCACCTGGACCCCGGGCACGTGGACGGTGGCCTCGGCGGCCGGCAAGGCCTGGACCGGCGGCACCTGGAACGGCAGCGTCTGGGCCGGTGCCGACTGGACCGGCACCTCCTGGGCCACCAAGACGTGGTTGACCACGACCTGGACGGCGCGGACCTGGTCCGGCACCTCGTGGACGGCACGCACCTGGAGCAGCGCCGGCTGGACCGGCAGCGGCTGGTCGGCCCGCACCTGGTCGGCCCGCACCTGGTCGGCCCGCACCTGGAGCGGCGGCTACTGGGCCTCCCGGACCTGGCAGTGATCCGGCGGTAGACCGGACCGGCGATCCGCGCGGGGCCCCCGGGGCCCCGCGCGGCTACCGCTGTCCGCCGGCCTCCCGGCGCTCACGCGTGGGCGCCGACGGTGACCGCGCCGAACGTCGTGGCCGCCGCGCCCTCCAGGATGTGGCCGATGCGGTCCGCCTCGACCTCCACCGCCCGGCGCCGGGCGGCGGTCAGCCGGATCAGCGGTTCCACGGTCACCCGGATGGTGGCGCCGGATCGCCGCTGATGCCAGACGCCGCCGACCTCGCCGTCGATCAGCACAGCCGGCACGTTGCCCGCCTGACCGGCGCTGAGCGCGCGCTCCGCGGCCGGCCCCGGAAACAACCGGTGGCGCGGGAAGCAGGCGATCAGGTACGCGTCGAAGTACGGCAACAGCCGGACGCCGCCGACGTCAGCACCCGGCCCGGTATCGCCGGCGACCACGAAGGCCGGCGTACCGTCGAAGTCGATCTCCTCGATCCCGGTCTGCCGGGCGAAGAGCCGGGCGGCCCAACCCGGTGGCGCGCCCAGCCAGCGGGCGAACTGGGCGGGCGTGGCCGGCCCGTAGGCGTGCAGGAACCGCTCGACCAATGCGGTCAACGCCGGCTCGGCGGATGCCGGGACGAACCCGGGCAGCCAGCGGCGTGGGCTGGTGTAGGTGGTGCGGCGGCCCCGGTCCGGCCCGAAGCAGAGCACCCCGCGGTGGGTGGCCAGCCCTTCGATCGCCCGCCACCGCGGCCACTTGTCTCCGAACGCCTCCAAGACCCGCTCGCCCACCCATGGCCCGACCCGTGCCACCAGGGCGTCGGTCAGCTCGTCGACGGTGAGCTCGGCACCGGCGACCGCGTCCGCCATCGCTGCCAGCACCCGCTCGGTGTCCGGCTCCGGCCACCCGTCCGGCCCGGCCGGCAGCGCCGACATCGCCCCGGTCCACATCGGCAGATCCTGGGCCGCGAGCAGGTGCACGGTCCCGCGCGGGCCGCGGGACTTGACCAGGGTCCGGGCGGTCCAGAGTGCGGCACGGACGCCGGTGCGGGTCACGTCCGCGCAGCGGATGCCGACGGACACCTCGGCGGCCGACATCACCTGGGCGTGCACCCCGAGCAGGTCGGCGGCCACCCGTGCCGGATCACTCGGAGCGGGCGCGACGAGGTGGTTGCGGGCCAGCCGGCGCGTGGACACCTCGGGCCAGGTCAGGTGCATCGCTCCAGGGTAGGCGCCGGGGGTCGGTCGCGGATCACGGCGGGACCATCGGCCCTGCCCGGCGGACGGTGTTCCTTCTTACCGTGAGGTCGTCAGACGGATGAGGAGGACGACGATGCGTACGTGGAACGTCGACGACGTGATGACCACCGCCGTGGTGTCCGTGGAACAGACCGCGTCCTATCGATCTCTTGTGGACCTGCTGATCGAGAACCGGTTCAGCGCCGTACCCGTGGTGGACCCCTACCTGCACGTGACCGGCGTGGTGTCCGAGGCGGATCTGCTTCGCAAAATCGAGTACGCGGGCGACGAGGAGCCGCGGCTCTTCGAGGGTCGCCGCCGGCGCGGTGACCGCGGCAAGGCGCGAGCCCGCACCGCCGCGGAGCTGATGAGCACGCCACCGGTCGTGGTGCGCTCCGGCACACCGATCGCGGCGGCGGCGCGGCTGATGGACGCCGAGGGCGTCAAGCGCCTGCCGGTGGTCGACGACCTGGGCCGCCTGGTCGGCATCGTGTCCCGGTGTGACCTGCTCAAGGTGCACCTGCGTCCGGACGACGACATCCACACCGAGGTCACGGCCGGTGTGCTACCCACGGTGCCGGACCTCGGCGAGCCGGGGGTGGCGGTCGAAGTCACCGGCGGCCGGGTGACGCTGACCGGGCGCGTGCCGCGGGCGTCCACCGCGGATCTGGTCGACCGCCTCACCCGGCAGGTGGCCGGCGTCGTCGATGTGGTCAACGACCTGGAGTACGACTTCGACGATCGCACCACCATCGGCACCGGCGTGGTCTACGTGGCCTGACGCCGGGGCGGGCGGAACCGCACCACGCAGGCGTCCGGCGCGGCGAACGGCTCCAGCACCGCGGCATCGGCCGGTTGCCCGCCCGCTCGCACCAGGCCGGTGACGATGCCGGCGTGCAGCCCGCACATGGCGTCCGGATGCGCGCGGACCAGCTCCAGATAGGGGCAGGTCATCAGGTGCAGCTCCACCGGCCCGCCGGCGGACCGGCCGGGCACCGGGCGAGGGCTGAAGCCGAGCGCCTCGAGCACCGCCGCGACTGCCTGCGTGACGTCGGTGCGATCCGCGACCGCCCCGGCCATCGACGCGCCCCAGCGCTGTCCGACCAGGGCGGCTTCGGCGCGGCCGGATTCTCCCGACGCGGCGAGATGCTCCAGCACCGCGGCGATCAGCAACCGGTACGCCGTCGGCGCCGGGTCCGCCGGTGCGCTGCGATAGCGCCACGCCGGCCGGTACGGCAGCCCCGCGCTGGCGCGGGCCTTCACCAGCAGCCCCGTCTCGACGAGGTGATCGAGGTGGGTGCGCGCCGTCGACGGCCGCAGACCGGTCTTGGCCGCCACCTCGGCGCTGGTCACGCCGATCGGCGCCGCCCGGACCAGCTCGAGGAGCTCGTTGCGGCGATCGGGGCCGGGGCTGTCCGGCCGGGCCGCGGGCGTCGCGTTCACCCGGCGAACCTATCTCGCCACCGCGATTGTCGGGACTTTGGTCCCGGGTTTGCGGAGTTGTACGAGGCCCCTTCCTGGTGCAATGCACGCGAGGGCGCGATGACCGGCGGTACGGTGATCCACGTCCGGCACGGCTCGTGGGCAGTGAGGACGGTCGAATGACAGAGGTGGCCGGAACGGCGGGCCGGGCGCTGCTCGGCCTGGGTGGCCTGGTACGGCGGGCGCAGGTTTCCCCGGACGGCCGCGCGCTGTACCAGATCGGCGGCCGGGAGGCGGACTCCTTCTATCGGGACCGCTGGTCGTACGACAAGGTGGTGCGGTCGACGCACGGCGTGAACTGCACCGGTTCGTGTTCCTGGAAGGTGTACGTCCGCGACGGCATCATCACCTGGGAGCAGCAGCAGGTCGACTATCCGAGCGTGGGACCGGACCGGCCGGAGTACGAACCGCGCGGCTGCCCGCGGGGCGCCGCCTTCTCGTGGTACACGTATTCACCCACCCGGGTGCGCTACCCGTACGCCCGCGGCGTGCTCGTCGACATGTACCGCGAGGCCAAGGCCCGCCTCGGTGATCCGGTCGCGGCGTGGGCCGACATCCAGTCCGACCCGGAGCGGCGCCGCACCTACCAGCGCGCCCGGGGCAAGGGCGGCCTGGTGCGGGTGACCTGGGACGAGGCACAGGAGATCGTCGCCGCCGCGCACGTGCACGCGATCAAGACGTACGGCCCGGACCGGGTCGCCGGTTTCTCGCCGATCCCGGCGATGTCCATGGTGTCGCATGCGGTCGGCGCCCGGTTCCTGTCGCTGATCGGCGGCTCGATGCTGTCCTTCTACGACTGGTACGCGGACCTGCCGGTGGCCTCGCCGCAGGTGTTCGGCGACCAGACCGACGTGCCCGAGTCGGGCGACTGGTGGGACGCGTCCTACCTGGTGATGTGGGGCTCCAATGTGCCGGTGACCCGGACGCCGGACGCGCACTGGATGGCCGAGGCCCGCTACCGCGGCCAGAAGGTGATCGTGGTGAGCCCGGACTTCGCCGACAACGTCAAGTTCGCCGACGAGTGGATGCCCGCCCAGCCCGGCACCGACGGCGCGCTGGCCATGGCGATGGGTCACGTGGTCCTCAAAGAGTTCTTCGTCGAGCGGCGCACCCCGCGCTTCGTGGACTACGTCCGGCGCTTCACCGACCTGCCGTTCCTGATCACGCTGGAGCCGGGCGCCGACGGGACCTACCGCCCGGGCAAGTTCCTCACCGCCGAGGACCTGGGCGAGGCCGGCGACGAGGCGGCGTTCAAGACCGTGCTGTGGGATTCGGCGAGCGACGCGCCGGCGGTGCCGCGCGGCTCGCTGGGGCACCGCTGGGGTCCGGCGGACGGGCAGTGGAACCTCGACCTCGGGGAGATCGAACCAGCGCTCACCTGCCTGGGTGCGGGGGAGGCGGTCGAGGTGGCGCTGCCGCGCTTCGACACCGACACCCCCGGCGTCCTGCGCCGCGGCGTGCCGGCCCGCCGGATCCGCGCGCCGAAGGGTACCGGCCGGCTGGCGAAGCTGGTGGGCGGCCGCGAGGAGGTGCTCGTCACCACTGTCTTCGACCTGATGCTGGCCCAGTACGGTGTCGCCCGTCCCGGCCTGCCGGGGGAGTGGCCGGCCGGCTACGACGACCCCGCGCAGCCGTACACCCCGGCCTGGCAGGAGCCGATCACCGGCGTGCCGGCCGCCCAGGTGGCCCGGGTCGCGCGGGAGTTCGCCGACAACGCCGAGCGCTCCGGCGGCCGGTCGATGATCCTGCTCGGCGCGGGCACCAACCACTGGTTCCACTCCGACACCACGTACCGGGCGATCCTCGCGCTGCTGACGCTCACCGGCTGCCAGGGCGTCAACGGCGGCGGCTGGGCGCACTACGTCGGGCAGGAGAAGTGCCGGCCGGTCACCGGCTGGCAGCAGCTGGCGTTCGCGCTGGACTGGGTGCGCCCGCCGCGGCAGATGATCGGCACCGCGTTCTGGTACACGCACACCGACCAGTGGCGGTACGACACGTACTCCGCCGACGTGGTCTCCTCGCCGACCGGCACCGGCCTGTTCGCCGGCAGGCACACCATGGATCTGCTGGCGCAGTCCGCCCGGCTGGGCTGGATGCCGTCGATGCCCACCTTCGACCGCAACCCCCTCGATCTCGCCGACGAGGCTGGCGACGACCCCGGCGGCTACGTCGCCCGGGCCCTGCACGAGAAACGTCTCGCCTACGCCTGCACCGACCCGGACGCCCCGCGGAACTGGCCGCGCGTGCTGACCGTGTGGCGGGCCAACCTGCTCGGATCGTCGGCCAAGGGCAACGAGTACTTCCTCCGCCACCTGCTGGGCACCGACTCCAATCTGCGGGCCACCGAGGCCGCGCCGGAGGTCCGGCCGAAGGACGTGGCGTGGCCCGACGAGGCTCCGGAGGGCAAGCTCGACCTGCTGCTCAGCCTGGACTTCCGGATGACGTCCACGACGCTGTTCTCGGACATCGTGCTGCCGGCCGCCACCTGGTACGAGAAGCACGACCTGAACAGCACCGACATGCATCCGTTCGTGCACGCCTTCACGCCGGCGATCAACCCGCCGTGGCAGACCCGGACCGACTTCGACGCCTTCCACGGCATCGCCCGGGCGTTCTCCGCGCTCGCCCGGACCCACCTCGGTGTGCGCAAGGACCTCGTGGCCGCCCCGCTGCTGCACGACACCCCGGACGCGATGGCCACGCCGCACGGTGTGGTGCGGGACTGGGCGGCCACCGGCGAGAAACCGGTGCCCGGCCGGACCATGGCGAAGATCATGGTGGTCGAGCGGGACTACGGCGTCGTGGACCAGAAGATGGCCGCGCTCGGCCCGCTGATGGACCGGCTCGGCACCACCGGCAAGGGCGTCGCGGTCGACGTCAATCCCGAGGTGGACTACCTGCGCCGCAAGAACGGGGAGGTCCGGGGCGGCGTCGCCGACGGGCGCCCCTCGCTCGCCCGGGACGTGCACGCCTGCGAGGCGATCCTCGCGCTGTCCGGCACCACCAACGGCCGGGTCGCCACGGTCGGGTTCCGGGACGTGGAGAAGCGCACCGGCGTCCGGCTGGCCGACCTGGCCGCCGAGCACGAGGGCAAGCAGATCACCTTCGCCGACACCCAGGCCCGCCCGGTCCCGGTGATCACCAGCCCGGAGTGGTCCGGCAGCGAGCACGGCGGGCGGCGGTACTCGCCGTTCACCATCAACACCGAGCGGCTCAAGCCGTGGCACACGCTGACCGGCCGGCAGCAGTTCTTCCTGGACCACGACTGGATGCACGAGGCGGGCGAGGCGCTGCCGATCTTCCGGCCGCCGCTGGACATGCACAAGCTGTTCGGTGAGCCGCGGCTGGGCCGCAGCGGCGAGCTGGAGATCACCCTGCGGTACCTGACGCCGCACTCGAAGTGGTCCATCCACTCCGAGTACCAGGACAACCTGATCATGCTGACGTTGTCCCGCGGTGGCCCGACGATGTGGATGAGCGAGACCGACGCCGCCAAGATCGGCGTCCGGGACAACGACTGGATCGAGGCGGTCAACCGCAACGGTGTGGTGGTCTGCCGGGCGGTCGTCACGCACAAGATGCCGGAGGGCACGGCGTACATGTACCACGCTCAGGAGCGGGTGATCGACGTGCCGAAGGCCGAGGTCAACGGGCGGCGCGGCGGCATACACAACTCGCTGACCCGGTTGCTGGTCAAACCCACGCACCTGATCGGCGGGTACGCGCAGCTGTCCTTCGCCTTCAACTACCTGGGCCCTACCGGCAACCAGCGCGACGAGGTCACCGTGATCCGCCGCCGCAGCCAGGAGGTGACCTACTGATGCGGGTCATGGCCCAGATGTCGATGGTGATGAACCTCGACAAGTGCATCGGCTGCCACACCTGCTCGGTCACCTGCAAGCAGGCCTGGACCAACCGGTCCGGCGTCGAGTACGTGTGGTTCAACAACGTCGAGAGCCGCCCCGGGCAGGGTTATCCGCGCACCTATCAAGACCAGGAGCGCTGGCAGGGTGGCTGGGTGCGGACCCGGTCCGGCCGGCTCAAACCCCGTGCCGGTGGCCGGGTGAAGAAGATGTTCAGCATCTTCGCCAACCCCAAGCTGCCGGCCATGCAGGACTACTACGAGCCCTGGACGTACGACTACGAGCACCTGCTCACCGCACCGGCCGGCGACGACACCCCGGTGGCCCGGCCCAAGTCGCTGCTCACCGGCCGGGACACCAAGGTCACCTGGTCGGCGAACTGGGACGACTCGCTGGCCGGCGGCAACGAGATCGCGGCCGGCGACCCGGTGCTGCAGCGCATCTCCGACCAGGTCCGGCAGGAGTACGAGAAGGCGTTCCTGTTCTTCCTGCCGCGCATCTGTGAGCACTGCCTCAACCCCAGTTGTGCGGCGTCCTGCCCGTCCGGTGCGATCTACAAGCGCGCCGAGGACGGCATCGTGCTGGTCGACCAGGACCGCTGCCGGGGCTGGCGGATGTGCGTGACCGGCTGCCCGTACAAGAAGGTCTACTTCAACCACCGCACCGGCAAGGCGGAGAAGTGCACATTCTGCTTCCCGCGCATCGAGATCGGCCAGCCGACGATCTGCTCGGAGACCTGCGTCGGCCGGTTGCGCTACATCGGACTGATGTTGTACGACGCGGACGCGGTGGCCAAGGCCGCGGCGGTCGAGAACGAGACCGACCTGTACGCCGCGCAGCGCTCGGTCTTCCTCGACCCACATGACCCGCGGGTGGCCGACGCCGCGCGGCGCGCGGGCATCCCGGACGACTGGATCGAGGCGGCGAAACGCTCCCCGATCTGGGACCTGATCATGAAGTACGAGGTGGCGCTGCCGCTGCACCCGGAGTACCGGACCATGCCGATGGTCTGGTACATCCCGCCGCTGTCCCCGGTGGTGGACGTGCTGCGCGACACCGGCCACGACGGCGAGGACGTGGGCAACCTGTTCGGCGCGGTCGACGCCCTGCGGATCCCGATCGATTACCTGGCCGGGCTGTTCACCGCCGGCGACACCGCCCCGGTCCGGGCGGTGCTCAACCGGCTCGGCGCGATGCGGGCCTACCAGCGGCGGATCAACCTCGGCGAGCCGCGCGACGAGTCCATCGCCACCGCGGTCGGCATGACCGGGCCGCAGATGGACGACATGTACCGGCTGCTGGCCGTGGCGAAGTACGACGAGCGGTACGTCGTCCCGGCCGCGCACGCCGAGGACGCGCACCGGCTCGAACAACTGGGCACCGAGTGCAGCCTCGACTTCGAGGGCGGGCCGGGCATGTACCAGACCGGGCCGTTCGGCGAGGCGTCCGGCCGGGCCGCTCCGGTGCAGGTGGAGACGTTCCACATGCTGCGCAACCGGCAGACCGCCGACGACTTCACCGATCCGGGCGACGAGCCACGCCGGGTCAACCTGCTCAACTGGGACGGCAAGGGCCGCCCCGAGGGCCTGTTCCCGCCCCGCAACAACCGAGGCACACCGTGACTGCGCGTCCACCCGCCCCGCCCGGTCGCGCCGATCGGCGTCGTTAATTGGAGTTTTGTTGGCGCCAATGTCGGTTTGGGGAGGTTTTAGGGCGGCCCAAATACAATTGACGACGGGGGGGGGGGGGGGGG
>DASSAL010000344.1:0-8196 GCA_035685405.1 Actinoplanes sp.
GCTCGGCCAGGAACCGCGCCCCGTAGTGGCTGCCCGCCTCCTCGTCCGCCGTGAAGGCGAGCACGATGTCGCGCGGCGGCACGACGCCCTCGCGCCGCCACTGCCGTACCACCGCCAGCACCATCGCGTCGAAGTCCTTCATGTCGATCGCGCCGCGGCCCCACAGGTAGCCGTCGCGGATCTCGCCGGAGAACGGGTGGACCGACCACTCGTCCGGGTCGGCCGGCACCACGTCCAGGTGGCCGTGCACCAGCAGGGCGCCGCGGGCCGGATCGGCGCCGGGCAGCCGGACCACCACGTTGCCCCGGCCGGGCGCGCCGGCCTCCACGTACTCCGGGTGGTAGCCGGCGTCGGCGAGGCGCTCGGCCACGTACTCCGCGGCCGGCCGCTCGGTGCCCATCGCCTGCGGGTCGTCGGTGTTGGTGGTGTCGATCGCGATCAGGTCGCTGGCCAGCCGGACGACCTCGTCGGCGGCGGTGATGGTCGGCACCGGACCAGTTGACCACACCGGAGGTAGGGTCAGGCCGTGGTGCGCGACGTCTGGGAGGCCGGCGACTCGTACGAGGCCTACGTCGGCCGGTGGAGCCGCCGGGTCGCCGAGGTGTTCGTGTCCTGGTTGGACACCGGTCCGGCGCTGCGCTGGCTGGACGTGGGCTGCGGCACCGGGGCGCTGACCGCGGCGGTGCTGGCCGGCGCCGAGCCGCGGCAGGTGCTCGGGGTGGACCGGTCGGTGCCGTTCCTGGCCGACGCGACGGTCCGCACCGGCGACCCGCGGGCGGTGTTCGCGGCCGGCAACGCCATGGCGCTGCCGGTGCGGACCGGCCGTTTCGAGGCGGTGATCAGCGGGCTGGCGCTGAACTTCGTGCCGGACGCCGGGCGGGCGGTGGCCGAGCTGGCGCGGGTGGCGGCGGCCGGCGCGGTGGTAGCCGCGTACGTCTGGGACTACGCCGAGGGCATGACGATGATGCGGCACTTCTGGGCGGCCGCCCGCGAGGTGGACCCGGCGGCGGAGGCCTGGGACGAGGGCCGCCGCTTCCCGGTGTGCCGGCCGGACGCGTTGCAGGCGGTGTGGCGGGCCGCCGGGCTGCGCGAGGTGTCGACCCGCCGGATCGAGGTGCCCACCCGGTTCGCCGGCTTCGACGACTTCTGGCAGCCGTTCCTGGGCGGGCAGGGCGCGGCGCCGGCGTACCTGATGTCCCGGCCCGAGCCGGAGCGGGCGGCGATCCGTGAGGTGCTGCGGGCCCGGCTGCCGGACGCCGCCCTGGACATGACCGCGGCGGCCTGGGCGGTGCGCGGCACCCGCTGACCGGCTGCCCCCGGCCCGCCGGTGCCGTCGACGACCCGCAGGGTGCGGTACGGACGAGCTCACACCGGTGCGCGGCGCCGGGCCGTAAGGTCGGCGGGGGAGAGGGGTGGGGATGGCAGGGACGGCGGTAGTGGCCGGGGGCGGCATCGGCGGACTGAGCGCGGCCATCGGCCTGCGGCTGAGTGGCTGGACGGTCACCGTGCTGGAGCGGGTGCCCACCCTGCGTCCGGTCGGCGCGGGTCTGGTGCTGCAGGCGAACGGACTGCGCTGTCTGGACGCGTTGGGGCTGGGCTCGTCCGTCCGCGACCGGGGCCGGGTGGACACCGCCGGCGGCACCCGCCGGTCCGACGGCCGGTGGCTGGCCCGGATCCCGGTCGGCGAGCTGGACCGCATGATCGGCACCCCGGCCGTCGGCATCCATCGCGCAGCCCTGCACGAGATTCTGCTCGGTGCCTTGCCGGCCGGCGCCGTGGTCACCGGGGCCGAGGTCACCGGCGTCACCGCCGACGGGGAGGTCACCTATCGGACCGGCGACCGGACCGCCCGGATCAGCGCCGATCTGGTGGTCGGCGCGGACGGGGTCCGCAGCCTGGTACGCCGGCTGCTGTGGCCGGACGCGGCCGTGCCGGTGCCCATCGGGGTGACCGCCTGGCGCGGGATCAGCCCGCCGTGGACCGGCGACCTGGACGTGGCGATCAGCTGGGACCGCGGCGCCGAGTTCGGCGTGGTCCCGCTCGTCGACGGCCGGGTGTACTGGTTCGCCTCGGTCAACGCCGCACCCGGCGGGCGGGCCGCCGACGAACGCGCCGCCGTGCGCGACCGGTTCGGCGGCTGGCACGACCCGATCCCGGAGCTGATCGACGCCACCGACACCGTGCTGCGCGACGACCTGGCCTGCCTCGACCCGCCGCTGCGCACGTACGTCACGGGCCGGGTGGCCCTGCTCGGCGACGCCGCGCACGCGATGACGCCGAACCTGGGCCAGGGCGGCAACCAGGCGCTGGAGGACGCGGTCGTGCTGGCCGCCGTGGCCGGCCGGCCGGACGGGCTGGCCGAGTACGACCGTCAGCGGCGCCCGCGCAGCCAGCGCGTGGCCCGGGCGTCGCGCGCCATCGGTCGTTACGGCCAGCAGCTGCACCACCCGCTCGCGGTGGCGGCCCGCAACACCGTCATGCGGCTCACGCCGCCGCGCCTGGCCCTGCGGTCGATGGCCCGGTACGCCGACTGGCACCCGCCCGCCCTCGGTTAGCCCGCCGAGCTCTCCCGTACCACCAGCCGGTGCCCGATGACGACCCGCCGGGCCGGGCCGTCGTACGGCGTGCGGTCCAGCCGCTCGGCCAGGCAGGACAACGCGGCCCGGGCGATCGCCGCCTTGTCCGGGGCGATGGTGGTCAGGCCGGGAGTGGCGTACCGGCCGTCCTCGATGTCGTCGAAGCCGGCCACCGCGACGTCATCCGGTATCCGCCGTCCGCGCTCCCGGGCCGCGTGCATCGCACCCAGCGCCAGCTGGTCGCTGAAGCAGAACACCGCGTCCACCGGCGTTCCGGCGTGCAGCAGCCGCCGCATCGCCGCGGCGCCGTCCGGCCGGTGCAGCCGGTGCACCGGCACCTCCAGCGCCGGGTCGTGCGGCAGCCCGGCCTCGGCGAGCGCGGCGCGGTAACCCTCCAGACGGCGCGCCGCCGTGCCGTTGTGCAGGTCCGGCTGCAGGCCCAGGGCGGCGATCCGGCGCCGGCCCAGACCGGCGAGATGGCGTACGGCGTCGCGCGCGGCCGCCACGCTGTCCACCGCGACGTGGTCCAGCAGCCCGCCGGCGTCCTGTTCGCCGAGCAGCACCAGCGGCGCGCCGCCCGGGCCGGGTCGCAGGTCGGCGGGGGCGAGCGCCCACGGGCTCATCACCAGCCCGTCGACCGTCTGGCCGTGCAACCCGCCGGCCAGCCGCCGTTCCCGGTCCGGGTCGCCGTCGGTCTGCTGCACCAGCAGCATCCAGGACCGGGTCTCGGCCTGCTCCACCAGGTGACCGGCCAGCTCGGCGAAGTACGGCGAGGTGATCTCCGGGATGACCAGGCCGATCAGCCCGGACCGCCCGCCCCGCAGGTGCCGGGCCGCGGCGTTCGGCCGGTATTCCAGCTCGTCGATGGCGCGCTGCACCCGGGCCCGGGTGTCCGGCGCGACCAGGGCAAACCCGGAGACCACGTTGGACACCGTGCGCACCGACACCCCGGCCCGCTCGGCCACCTGCTTCAGACTGGCTGCCACGGATCGCACGCTACCACTTGCAACGTGGCATGCAACGTTGCAATATGAGCGGATGACGACTTCAGTTGACGTGGGCCAGGCCGCCCGCGAGGCCATCTACCGCGACGGCATCACCGCGCTGCGCGGTGCGTTCAGCGTCGAGTGGGCGGACGCGATGCGCGCGGACATCGAGGCCGCGTTCGCCGAGGCGCGCAGCCGCGAGGGCGGCGCCGTCGGCCGCGGGCCGAACCGCTGGTACGTGGAGATCCACCCGGAGCAGATGCGCGGCTTCGTCGACCTGGTCACCCACCCGTGGGTCACCGCGGTGTGCACCGCCGTGCTGGGCCCGGATTACCAGGTCGTCGAGCTGGGCTTCGACACCCCGTTCGCCGGAGCCGTCAACCAGCCGTGGCACCGCGACTTCCCGATGCCCGAGGTGACCAGGACCGAGGGCCGGCTCGACTCGCTGGCGTTCAACCTGACCGCGGTGGACACCGAGGAGGACATGGGCCCGTTCGAGATCGCGCTGGGCACGCAGTTCGACGACGAGCCGGACTTCGAGCACGGCATGTTCCCGCCGAAGAGCCGCTATCCGCGGTACTCCGAGCGCGCCGTCCGCAAGTATCCGCAGCGCGGGGACATCTCGGCCCGCTCGGCGCTGACCATCCACCGCGGCACCATCAACCACTCGCAGAAGGCGCGCCCGGTGCTCGTGCTCGGCGTGGACGCACCGGACGGCACCAACGCCGACAAGCACGACATGCAGGTCACCCGGGACTTCTGGGCGTCCCTGCCGGCGGACCTCAAGCGGCACCTGCCGTGCCCGGTGGTCGACGAGCTGACCCCGATCACCCAGAAGCACACCATCGAGGGCCTGGTGATGGGCGACGCCTGACGCGGACAAGGGAGTGTCCGCCATCCGGCGGATGGCGGACACACGGGGGCAGGCGAGTGAAGGTCAGTTCTGGTCGTTGTCCGATCCGGCACCTCCTTCCGGTCCCGGGTGGTCGGGCGCCGCCGGCGGGGCGGGCGGCGGCGGTGGCGGGGGGCAGCCACTTCCCGAGGCACCGACCAGCGCGTCGAACTCAGCGCGGACCCATTCGTCGTCGCTGCTGATCAGGTCGGTGAACGCCTCGTCGAACCAGCGGTCCCACTCCGGGGACAGCCCGGTGCCGGCGCGGGCGGCGGGCGTGCTGGTCACTTCTCGGCCCCCCGCTCCGGTCAGGCGTTGATCACCTTGTGGGCCGGCTCCTGCGGGCCGGCTACGGCGATCTTGCGCGGCTTGGCCCGTTCGGCGATCGGAATCCGCAGGACCAGGACGCCGTTGTCGTACGTCGCGTCGATCTGGTCGGTGTCCAGCGCGTCGCCGAGGAACAGCTGGCGGGCGAACACCCCGAGCGGTCGTTCGGACATGTGGGCCACGGCCTGGTCGCCGAGAGGCAGCGGGCGGCGTTCCGCCTTCACCGTCAGGACGTTGCGTTCCACGTCGATCTCGATCGCGTCCTTGTCGACGCCGGGCAGGTCGAACGCGATGACGAACTCGTCGCCGTTGCGGTACGAGTCCACCGGCATCGCCGTCGGCCTCGACCAGGTGCCCGTCTGTGAAGCGCCGAACAACTGCTGGGCGAGCCGGTTGACCTCGGTGAACGGTTCGCTGCGCATCAACATGGGACCACACCTCCTGGACTCGACTCGGGTGTCAATGCGCGATACCTTGGTTGTATCACGTCGTCACTCCGACGACAAGTCGAACTGTCATCATCGCGATGACCAGCCGCGGAGGACGTCGAGGTGGAAGCCATAACGGTGGAGGACGCCTATTCCCGCCTGACCGGCCGCGCCGGCTCTCCGGAGCTGCCCGGCCGCGCCGGTCCGCCCAGCCTCGCCGACGCGGTGGCTGCCGTGGCGGCGGTGCGCGACGACGATCCGGTCCGGCTGCTCGACGCGCTCGTGCTGTTGCGCTGGGTCCGCGAGCGGCTGGCCGCCGCCGAGCCGGAGCTGATCGCCGCCGCCCGGCGGGCCGGCGTGTCGTGGCAGGCGCTGGCCCCGGCGCTCGGCGTGACCAGCCGGCAGGCGGCCGAACGCCGCTACCTGCGGCTGCTGCCCGCGGCCGCCGGGCAGGCCGGCACCACCCGCGACGCCCGGGTCCGCGCCGAGCGGGACCGCCGGGCCGGGCACCGCGCGGTGGCGCGCTGGGCCAACGACAACACCGCCGGCCTGCGCCGCCTGGCCGGGCAGATCAGCGCCCTGACCGACCTGGGCACGGACGCGGCCGGCGACCTCGATCGCCTGCAGGAGGCACTGGCCGAGCCGGACGCCGCCGCGCTGCCCGGGCTGCTGGCCCGGACCCACCGGCATCTGGGCGACCACCCGGAGCTGGCCGACCAGGTCGGGTCGGTCACCGCGTCGGCGGATGAGGTCCGCCGCCGGATCCAGGTGGAGCGTGCGGACGGCTCAGCCGGCTGAGGCCGCGGCGGTGCTGCTGGCGCGCGGAGCGAGCACCGGTGCCAGCAGGGTGGCGTCCGGAACCGCCGTACCGTCCAGTTTGTGCATCAGCAGCGACACCGCCTGCCGGCCCAGCTCCCCGGCCGGGATGCGCACCGAGGACAGCGCCGGACTCATCGTCTCGGCCAGCTCGTCGGGGCAGATCGCCACCACCGACACGTCGGCGGGCACCCGGCGGCCGAGCTCGGGCAGCACGCTCATCACGTGTGCCACCGCGGCCTCGTTGTGCACCACCAGGCCGGTCAGCGCCGGGTCCCGCTCGAACAACGCGGTGAGCGCGGCGCGCACCGCGGGCCGCGACTCCTCGCAGGGGTACGCCGCGGCCATCAGGCCCCGCCGGGCGGCCGCGTCCAGGAACCCCGCCCGGGTGCGGTGGGCGAACCCGGTGTCGCGCCCGTACACCACCGCGGGCGCGCCGAGCAGCGCCACCCGGCGGTGGCCGAGGCCGGCCAGGTGCTCGACGCAGGCCGCGCCGGCCCGGCGGAAGTCCAGGTCCACACAGGTCAATCCGCGGGCGTCGGCGGGAAAGCCGATCAGCACGCTGGGCCGTTCCAGCTCGCGCAGCACCGGCGCCCGCGGATCGGTCATCTCCACGTCCATCACCAGCACGCCGTCGACCATCGCCGCCGCGGCGATCCGGCGCAGCCCGGCCGGTCCCTCGTCGGCGGTCATCAGCAGCACGTCGTGGTGGTACGTGCGGGCCGTCGTGACCACCGCGGTGACCAGTTGCATCAGCACCGGCAGGTGCATGCCGGTGCGCAACGGCAGCACCAGCGCGATCACGTTGGCGCGCCGGCTGGCCAGGGCGCGCGCACCGGCGTGCGGGTGGTAGCCGAGCGCGTCGATGCTGGCCCGGACCCGCTGCCGGGTGGCGGCCGAGATGGCACGCTTGCCGGAGAGGACGTACGACACGGTGCTGACCGCGACGCCGGCGTGCCGGGCCACGTCCGTGATGGTCACCGTGTCGGCGCGTTTGGCCCGGGCCGGCCGGGAGTCGGCGGCGTGGGCCGGCCGGGAGTCGGCGGCCTGGGCCGGCCGGGAGTCGGCGGTCACCGGAACTCGGCCTCGCTGACCCGGGCGCCGGCGGTGTCCAGCACCAGGTACAGGTCGCGGATCCCGGACGCGCCGGTCAGCTCGCCGCCCACCTGCACCCAGGCGTGCCGGTGTCCGGTGGCCGGCACCGTGAGCACGCCGGCCACCGGCCCGCGCAGCGGCTCGTCCAGCCGCAGCTCGATGCGGGCGCCACCGGCCGGGGCGGCCACCCGTGCGGTGACCCGGCCTGCGCCCGCCCGGAAGTCGACGCGGGCGAATCCGATCCAGGCGCCGTCCTGCCGGGCCTCGACCACGTCACCGCCGGCCGGGCCCTCGTCGGCCAGCCGGGTGCCGTACTCCTCGTCCCGCGTGACGGCGCGCAACGGTCCGCCGAGCGCGTCGCGGGCCGGGATGTGCTCGCCGCGCACCCACAGCGTCGCGGTGCCGGTGATGTCGGCGCTGGACCGGCCGACCAGCACGGTGTGCGGCGCCGTCTCCACCACCGGCCGGTTCCGGGTCACGTCGTGGAACGCCAGGTCCGCCACGTTCAGCGTGATGGCGACCCGGGCCCGCTCGCCGGGTCGCAGGTGCACCCGCCGGAACCCGCGGAGCCGGCGCAGCGGCTGCCGGCACGCCGAGCGCCGCTGCCGGGTGTAGCACTGCACCACCTCGGTCCCCGGCCGGTCGCCGGTGTTGACCACCTCCACGCTGATCTCGACCTGCCCGCCGGCGTCCACCTCGGTCGCGCTGAGCCGCAGGTCGCGGTGCCGGAACCGGGTATAGCCCAGGCCGTGCCCGAACGGGTACAGCGGGTCGCCGCGGAACCACTGGTACGTCGCCCCGCTGCCGATGATGTCGTAGTCGAGCAGGTCCGGCAGGTCACCGGCGTCGCGGTACCAGGTCTGCGGCAGCCGCCCGGCGGGTTCGGCCGGCGTCCCGTCGGCGGTGCTGCCGAGCAGGACGTCGGCCAGGGCGGTGCCGTACTCCTGGCCGCCGTGTGCCGACCAGAGCACGGCCGGGACGTGCGCCTGCGCCCAGCACACCGCGTACGGATAACTGCTCGCCAGGATCAGCGCGCACGCCGGGTTGGCGGCGTGCACCGCGCGCAGCAGGTCCTG
>DASSAL010000345.1:0-9568 GCA_035685405.1 Actinoplanes sp.
TCCGGCGACTCGTCCACCGGGCACTCGATGATCACGTCGTACCGGCCGGGCGCCCCGGCCGCGACGGTACGGCCGAAGCTGACGTCCCGCCCGATGCGCTGGGACAGCTCGATGCACACGTGTTCGGCGACGTGCCCGAAGTAGGTGCCGCCGCGCATCCGGCTGACGAAACCGCCCGGGGCACCGGCCGCGCAGTGGTGCTCGGACAGCCCGGGCAGCACCCGCAGCAGGCGTTCCGGGAAGCCCTCCACGTCGGAGGTCTCCCGGCCGGTCAGCTCGCCGAGGTCGAGCCGGGCGACCACCGCGGGACGGGACAGGTACACGTTGGGCCCGCGCAGGTGCCGGATGCCGACGATTCTCATGCCACTCGTCCCCGTTCCCCGGCGTCGGCGTCGACGATCGACGGACGACGGCCGGACAGCTCGAAGGTGCACCCGGCGGGCAGCACGTGGATACGCGCCCCGGCAAGGGCGATCGGTCCGCCGGCCGGGGTGCTGATGTCGGTGGCAGCGCCGGCGTCGACCACGGTCACCGAGCCGCTGCCGAGCACCTCGAACCGGTCGCCGTCGACCAGGATCGCGGTGTCCTCGTCGATGCCCAGGCCGAGCTCGTGCGGATACCGGGCCACCGCCGCGAGCAGCCGGTTCAGCCGGCCCCGCTCGGCGAAGTGCATGTCGATCAGTACGCCGGGCAGGAACTCCAGGCCCGGCCCGGTGGTCACCGCGGCGCCGTCCCCGCCGACGATCATCGTGCCGGACATCATCGCGGCGCCGGCGCTGGTGCCGCCGAGGATCAGCGACCGGGTGGCGACCAGCCGTTGCAGCACCGAGTCGGCCAGCGTGCCACCCAGGGTGGCGGTGATCCGCACCTGGTCGCCGCCGGTGAAGAAGACGCCGGTGGCGGCACCGAGTTCGGCGGCCACGCCCGGATCGTTGGCCGCCGCGCGGCTGGACAGCGGCAGCGGCCGCACCGACCGGGCGCCGAGGCGGGCGAAGGCGTCGACGTACTCGGCGGCCAGCGCCTCCGGCTCGGCACTGGCGGTGCCGACCACGAGGATCGGCCCGCCGGCCAGGGTGACGAACCGGGACAGCAGGGCGGGTCCGGCGGCACCGCCGATCGCCAGCAGACGGCCGAGCGACACGCGCACACCTCCTCGGGCCGACCACGGTGACACCCCGAGGTTAATCGGAACAAATCCGAAACATGAGACTAATCACTGGAGTCAGCGGAGCCGGAGCCGGCGGAGCCCGAGTCAGCGGAGCCCGGCCGCCGGTCAGGTGCGCAGGCGGGCGCCCGGCCCCGGCCGAGGCAGCACATCGCGCGGCTCGGTGACCGGATGGCCGCCGGCGCAGTGCACCTCGGTGTGCACCTCGGCGCCGCAGTCCCGGTGCACGAAGGTCAGCGGCGAGCCCTCCGGATCGGCCAGGTACCGGTCGCCCCAGGCCTTGACCGCGATCAGCACCGGATAGATGTCGAACCCCTTGGCGGTCAGCCGGTACTCCTGCCGCTCCCGGGCGCCCGGCTCCCGGTACGGCTCCCGGCGCAGCAGCCCGTGGTCCACCAGCGAGGCCAGCCGGTTGGCCAGCACCTGACGCGGGATGCCGGTACGGACCCGCATGTCGTCGAACCGCCGGATGCCGTTGAAGATCTCGCGCAGCACCACCACGGTCCACTTCTCTCCCAGGATCGCCATGGCGCGGGCGATCGTGCAGGTGTCGACGGCGAAGTCGACGGCGGCGGGTGGCGACGTCATCACACCAGGCTAGGTCTTGTTGACAGACCCAGCAAGCGATGTCAGCCTGGGTCCATGACGCAGACTCAGAGCGAGCGGTCGCGCTCCTTTTCGTGGACCGACCCCGCGGAGCACGCCGGCCTGATCGGCACCCGTAGCGGCCTGGAGCTGCTCCGCGCGATGTCCACCGGCGAGCTGCCCGCTCCCCCGGTGATGCACCTGATCGACATGGCCGGCCTGGAGGTCGAGGAGGGCAGCGTCACCGTCCACCTCGACCCGCAGGAGTTCCACTACAACCCGCTCGGCACGGTGCACGGCGGCGTGCTCTCCACCCTGCTCGACACCGCGGCGGCCTGCTCGGTGCACAGCACGTTGCCGGCCGGCGTCGGCTACACCTCACTCGACCTGACCGTGAAGTTCCTGCGCCCGGTGACCGTGGCGTCCGGCCGGCTCACCACGCGCGGCACGGTGCTGCAGCGCGGCCGCCGCACCGCGTTCGCCGAGGCCCGGATGACCGACGCCGCGCGCCGGCTGGTGGCACACGCCACCACCACATGCATGATCTTCGAAGCGCCGGCGGCGGGATGATCGGCGTGCGATCCCCCCCGTCCGGGTGCTTGACGCTCCGACTGTCCGGAGCAGACTCCAGAGCAATCGTCTCTGGAGGTGCCCGATGGTGGACCAACGAGAGATACCCCGCCGGACCGTCCTGAAGTCCGGCGCTGCCGGCGCGGGCCTGGCGGGACTGACCACAGTGGCGTTCACCGGCCCGGTGCAGGCGTTCCCCGGAGCCGCCGGCATTGTGCTGCCCTGGCTGGACCAGCCGGCGCCGATCCCGCCGCCGGCCCAGGACATCGCCGGCAATCTGCTGGTCTGGGAGGAGCTGGACTCCCGCCGTACGCCCAACGACGAGTTCTTCACCGTCAAGCACTACAACATCCCGCAGCTGACCGCCGCCGGCTACCGCCTGCGGGTGGACGGCCTGGTGCGGCGCTCGCGCACGCTCTCGCTGGCCGACCTGCGGTCCCGCCCGCGGCGGACGGTCGAGTACACGTTGGAGTGCTCCGGCAACACCGGCCTGCCGTTCTTCATCGGCGGGATCGGCAACGCGTTCTGGACCGGCACCCCGCTGCACCTGCTGCTGCGCCAGGCCGGGCCGGTCTCGGACGGCACCGAGGTGGTGTTCTGGGGCGCCGATCAGGGCCCGGTCTCCATCCGCGACAACTCCGGGGTGACCGACCCGGGCGGGCCGGAGCTGACCATCACCGAGCGGTTCGCCCGGAGCATGTCGCTACGCGAGGCGATGGACCCCGAGTTGCTGCTCTGCTACGAGATGAACGGCGAGCCGCTGCCGCGCGAGCACGGCTTCCCGGTCCGGCTGATCGCCCCCGGCTGGTACGGCGTCGCCAACGTCAAGTGGCTGACCCGCATCCAGCTCACCGACCAGCGGTACGCCGGCCGGTTCATGGCCCGTGACTACGTGACCATCCGGGAGCCGTACCCCGGCCAGGAGGCGTGGACGTTCTTCACCGTCTCGCACGCCCGGCTGAAGTCCGCACCGGCAAGAGTGGTCCGCGACGGTCACCGGCCCCGGGTGGTCGGGGTGGCCTGGGGCGCGCCGATCGCCCGGGTCGAGGTGCAGATCGACGACGGCCCGTGGCGCGCCGCCGACCTGGACCGGGCCCGCGACCGGGCGGGTTTCGCCTGGCGGTTCTGGGTCTTCGACTGGGGGCGGCCGGCGGCCGGCGAACACACCGTCCGGTCCCGGGCGTACGACACCGACGGCAACCTGCAGCCGGCGCCGGACGACCCGTACCTGACCAGCCGGCACACCTACTGGGAGAACAACGGCTGGATCACCCGCCGGGTCCGGATCTAGCGGGTCCTTCCCGCGGAGGACCCGCGGCCTCGTCCCCGCGCCGGACGACCCGCAGCGGTGTACCCCCGACACTGAGGTCATGTGGAAACGCGCATTGACCATCGTCATCGCCACCGCGCTTCTGGTCGTGCCGGCCGGCGCCGCGGTCGCCGCGCCCACGGGTGCAGAACTGCAGGAGAAACTCGAGGCGGTGCACGCGGCCGGCATGCCCGGCGTGTTCGCCGAGGTCCGCGACGGGCGTCGCACGTGGACGCCGGCCGCGGGCGTGATCGACATCCGGAGCCACCGGCCGGTCCGCGACGGCCTGCAGCACCGGATCGGCAGCATCACCAAGACCTTCGTCGCCACCACCGTGCTGCAGCTGGTCGGCGAGGGCCGGGTGCGGCTGGACGCCCCGGTCAGCCGGTACCTCCCGGCGCGCCTGGTCCCGGCCGAGGTGGGCGACCGGGTCACCGTGCGGATGCTGCTGAACCACACCAGCGGCATCGGCAACTACACCAACGTGCTGTTCCAGAACCCGATCGAGGACCTGGTCCGGGTCGGCCATTCCCGGTACACGCCGGGGGAACTGGTCCGGATCGGACTCGCCGCGCCGCCGACGCCGGCCGGGGTGTTCTCCTACTCCAACACCAACTACATCCTGGCCGGGCTGATCGTCGAGAAGGTGACCGGGCGCAGCTACCGGTCCGAGGTGACCCGGCGGATCCTGCGGCCGCTGAAGCTGACCCGCACCTACTTCGAGGGTGACGAGCCGCTGATCCGCGGGCCGCACATGCACGCGTACGTGCCGTGGGTGGACGGCGAGCTGCGCGACTTCACCCGGTACCGGATGTCCTGGGCGTGGGCGGCCGGCGAGATGGTGTCCACAGCGGAGGACCTGAACGACTTCTACCGCGCGCTGCTCACCGGCAAGTTGCTCAAGCCCCGGCTGCTGGCGGCGATGCAGACCACCGTGCCGATGAACCCGGCCGCACCGGAGGCCGGCGGATACGGGCTCGGCCTCTACTCGGTCGTGCTGCCCTGCGGCACGTTCTGGGGGCACGACGGCGGCACCATCGGCCACCAGACCGTCTCGTGGCACAGCCCGGACGGCGAACGGCAGATGACGTACGCCCACAGCATGGCGTTCTACCAGACCTCGCCGACCGAGCCGCACCCGATCGACGTGGCCGCGGCCGAGTTCTGGCTGACCGCCCTGTGTGACGACGGAGCCGCCGTGGCGCAGACCCGGGCCGCCGTCGACCCGGGCCGCGTCCTGGTCGACCGGATGGCCGTCAGCCGGCGGTGATCACCGGCATCCGGTCCGCGTCGGGCGGTTGCCAGGTGGACGCGTCCGCCTCGACCTGCTCGCCGGACCGGATGTCCTTCACCGTGTCCGGCTCGCCGGGGAACCACACGAACGGAATGCCCCGGCGCTCGGCGAACCGGATCTGCTTGCCGAACTTGGCCGCCGCCGGGGCCACCTCGGTGGCGATCCCCCGGGCGCGCAGCGCCGCGGCGATCCGGTCGCAGGCCGGCCGATCCTCCTCGGCCGGCAGCGCGACCAGCACGCAGGTCGGTACCTTACGGCTGACGCCCAGCGCGTCGTGGCCGAACAACAGGCCGAGCATCCGCGACACACCGATCGAGATGCCCACGCCGGGGAACCGCTCGGTCCCGGACGAGGCCAGGTTGTCGTACCGGCCACCGGAGCAGATCGAGCCGAATCGCTCGTACCCCTGCAGCTGGGTCTCGTAGACGGTGCCGGTGTAGTAGTCCAGCCCGCGGGCGATCTTCAGGTCGGCCACCACCAGCCCGGGCGCGTGCGCGGCGGCGGTCTCCACCACCCGGACCAGCTCGGCCAGCCCTTCGTCGAGCAGCGGATCCGCCACGCCGAGCGCGCGTACCCGGTCGACGAACGAGGCGTCCTCGGCCGAGACGGCCGCCAGCGCGAGGCAGGCAGCGGCCTGGGCGTCGGTGGCGCCGGCCGTCTCGATCAGCAGGCCGGCCACCTTCTCCGGACCGATCTTGTCCAGCTTGTCCACGGTCCGCAGCACCTGGTCGGTGTCGGCCAGGCCGAGGCCGCGGTAGAAGCCCTCGCACACCTTGCGGTTGTTCACCTGGATACGCGCCGCCGGGATGGGGAGGGACCGGAACACGTCGCCGATCACCAGCGGCATCTCGGTGTCGTAGTGGAACGGCAGCGTGTCCCGGTCGACGACGTCGATGTCCGCCTGCAGGAACTCGCGGTACCGGCCCTCCTGCGGGCGCTCGCCGCGCCACACCTTCTGGATCTGGTAGCGGCGGAACGGGAAGGTCAGCCGGCCGGCGTTCTCCACGACGAACCGGGCGAACGGCACGGTCAGGTCGAAGTGCAGGCCGAGCGAGTCGTCGGACGGGGCGTTCGGGTCCTCCTGCAGGCGCTTGAGGACGTACACCTCCTTGGCGGTCTCGCCCTTGCTGAGCAACGTGTCGAGTGGTTCCACCGCCCGCGTCTCCAGCGGCGCGAACCCGTACAGCTCGAAGGTGGTCCTGATCCTGTCGAGAACGAACTGCTCGATCATCCGCTGGGGCGGCAGCCACTCAGGGAAGCCGGAGATGGGCATCGTTGCCTTTCGGTTCTAGAAAGCGACGAGTTCCCGCAGGTACGGGTTGCTCGCTCGTTCACGGCCGATGGTGGTGGCGGGTCCGTGGCCGGGCAGGACGACGGTGTCGTCAGTCAGCGGCAGGATCTTGTCCCGCAGGCTGACCAGCATCGTCTCGTAGCTGCCGCCCGGCAGGTCGGTGCGCCCGATGGAGCCGGCGAACAGCACGTCACCGGAGAGGCAGACCTGCTCCGCGTCGAACGACGGCGCGCCGGGCAGGCGGAACAGCACCGACCCGCCGGTATGGCCGGGGGCGTGGTCGACGGTGATCTCCAGCCCGGCCAGGCTGAGCGTGGCGCCGTCGGTCAGCTCGGCCACGTCGTCCGGTTCGGTGTAGGGCAGCCGGCCACCGAACAACTGGGTCAGGTCGGTGCTCAGCCCTTTGGCCGGGTCGGCGAGCATCTCCCGGTCGGCCGGGTGCACATACGCGGTGATGCCGCGGGCGCCGCAGACCGGCGCGACGGAGAAGGTGTGGTCGAGGTGGCCGTGGGTGAGCAGCACCGCGGCCGGGTGCAGCCGGTGCTGCGCGAGCACCTCGTCGAGCCGGTCCAGCACGCCGATGCCGGGATCGACGACCAGGCACTGCTCGCCGGGGCCGGCGGCAACGACGTAACAGTTGGTGCCGAACGCCTCGGCCGGAAAGCCGGTGACCAGCAAAACGGTGCCCTCCCTCGGACGCGTCCCAACCCTGGAAGCCTACCGGGGCCGGGCGCACACCACTTTCTCAGGACGTACCCGTACACTCTTGCGGGCGGTGATGGAGAGAGGGAATCCGGGTGGCTTCCAGCAAGGACCGGCAGCGTGCACTTGCGCGCGCGAAGCTCGATCGGCAGATGGCGCGCCGGGCGGCCCGGGAACGGCGACGCCGGCGCATTCAGGCCGGGGTGGGCGCCGGCCTGGCGGTGCTGGTGATCCTGGCCGGGGTGGCCTGGCTGGGCGGTCTCTTCGACGGCGACGACGACACCGCCACCGACCCGGCGGCGCAGGACGTCTGCCTCTGGACGCCGCAGAGCGCGGAGAGCAACACCGAGCTCAAGGATGTCGGCACACCGCCGACCAAGGACATCCCGGTGTCCGGCACGCGGCCGATGACGGTGACCACCAACCAGGGACCGATCACGGTCAGCCTGGACCTGACCAATGCGCCGTGCAGCGCCGCGAACCTGAATCACCTGGCCTCGAAGAAGTTCTACGACAACACCGAGTGCCACGAGATCACCGCGTTCGGTGCACTGCGCTGCGGCGACCCGAGCGGCACCGGGCGCGGCGGGCCGACGTACAGCTTCGTCAGCGAGAACGTGCCCACCGCACCGGCCGTCTACGCCACGGGGACGGTGGCGCTGATCAGCGACCCGCCCGGGCAGAACGGCAGCCAGTTTCTGGTGTTCCTGAAGGACTACAAGCCGACCGGCGAGGCGCAGTACCCGATCGTGGGCTCGGTGACCGCGGGCGCCGACACGCTCGCGAAGATCAGCAAGATCCCCACCGTGGACAACGACGCCGGTGACAAGGTCAAGCCGACGGACAAGATCGTCGTGCAGACCCTGACGGTCGGCGAGGCGGTCGCCGACGCACCGGCGCCGCAACCGTCGGCCAGCGGGCCGGCCCAGTCGTGAGCCAGCGAGGCAGATAACACAGCAGGAGGACAACCGTGTCGTCGATAAAGGACCGGCAGCGCGCGGCGGCGCGGGCCCGGCTCGAGAAGGAGATGGCCGAGCGGGCCGCGGCCGCGCGCAAGCGTCGTCAGCGGCAGGCCGTCATCGGCTCGGCGCTCGCGGTCATCGTGATCGCCGGTGTCGCCTTCTGGATCGTGACCGCGGTGGGCAACGACGACAACTCGTCGGAGAACACCGCCGCCGCGCCACCCGCCGGCACGGTGAACTGCACGTGGACGCCGGAGGACGCGGCGGGTGGCGGCAAGGTGGTGGACGTCGGCACCCCGCCCACCAACGTGCCCAACATGGGCGTCACCACAATGACCATCAGCAGCACGCTCGGCCCGATCACCGCGACCGTCGACAAGTCCCGGGTGCCGTGCACCGCGGCGGCGTTCGAATACCTGGCGAGCAAGAAGTTCTGGGACGGCACCAAGTGCCACCGGCTCACCACCGAGGGCATCAAGGTGTTGCAGTGCGGTGACCCGTCGGCCAAAGGCAAGGGCTACCGGGAGACCGACGGCACCGGCGGGCCGAGTTTCCGGTACGCCGAGGAGAACCTGCCGACCAGCGCCAATCCGGCGTACCCGGATGGCACCATCGCGATGGCCAAGACGCAGGCGCCGGCCAGCACGGGCAGCCAGTTCTTCATCGTGTACGGCGACACCCAGCTGCCGCCGGACTACACCGTGCTGGGCACCATCACCGAGGGCTTGGACATCGTCAAGGACGTCGCCAAGGCCGGCACCGACAACGCCAACGGCCAGGGCGACGGTCACCCGAAGAAGGAACTCGGCATCAAAACGCTGACCATGGTGGCCGGCTGATCACTGTCGTGGGGCAAAGGGCGGGCCGGCGGCCCGCCCTTTCTCATGCGCCGGAGGTGACGCGGTAGGCGTCGAACACACCGTCCACCTTGCGCACCGCCGCGACCAGGTGGCCCAGGTGTTTCGGGTCGGCCATCTCGAAGGTGAACCGGCTGACCGCGACCCGGTCCCGGGTGGTGGTGACGGTGGCGGACAGGATGTTCACCCGCTCCTCGGACAGCACCCGGGTGACATCGGCCAGCAGCTTGTGCCGGTCGAGCGCCTCCACCTGGATGGCCACCAGGAACGTCGACGCCGACGTCGGCTTCCAGCTCACCTCGACCACACGTTCGTTCTGGTCCCGCAGATCGGCCGCGTTGGCGCAGTCGTCGCGGTGCACGCTCACCCCGCCGGAGCGGGTGACGAAACCGAACACCGCGTCTCCGGGCACCGGGGTGCAGCAGCGGGCCAGCTTCACCCAGACGTCCTCGACGCCCTTGACCACCACACCCGGGTCGTGCGTGGTGGTGCGGTTGCGCGGCGGCCGGGTCGGTACCGCGGTCTCCGCGATGTCCTCGACCGCGCCCTCCTCGCCGCCGAAGCCGGCCACCAGCTTCTGCACCACGGACTGGGCCGAGACGGTGCTCTCGCCGATCGCCGCATACAGCGAGGCCACGTCGGCCAGATGCAGGTCGCGGGCGATGGTGGTGAGGTTCTCGTTGGTCAGCATGCGCTGCAGGGGCAGGCCCTGCTTGCGCATCGCCTTGACGATGAACTCCTTGCCGGCCTCGATCTCCTCCTCGCGGCGCTCCTTGTTGAAGTACTGGCGGATCTTCGTGCGGGCCCGCGGGCTCTTCACGAAACCCAGCCAG
>DASSAL010000346.1:0-9584 GCA_035685405.1 Actinoplanes sp.
GCGGGGACCGGTGGCGCGGCGGCGGGCGGCGGTTGCGGTGTGCTGACCGGGTTCGGCGGCGCGGCGGGCGAGCTGGACGGCGCGGCCGACGGCGCCCCGTCGCCAGCGGAGGTGATCTCCGGATCGGGGGCGACCGGAGCCGGCGAGACGACCGGTTCCGGTGCCGAGGTGATCGGCTGGGTGGTGGCGGCGTCCGCGGCGGACTCGGGTGCGACGGACGACGAGGACGCAGCGGCTGCGATCGGTTCGCCGGAGGGCGGATCGGCCGAGGCGGCCTCCTCAGCGGGCGGCTCCGCCGGCACGGCCTCGCCGCCGGGGTATCCGTCATCGGGGCCGGCCGATTTCTTCGGCGTCCGGACCCTCTTCGGCGTCCGGACCGTGCTGGCCGCGCTGGCGGTTGCCGGAACAGCCGAAGCGCCGATGGGTGCGGCGCCGGCGGAGGGGCTGCCGGATGCGGGAGTAACGGACGCGCCGATGGGTGCGGCACCGGCGGGGGCGTTGGCGCGCGCGGGGCTGGCGGGTGCGTCGTCGGTGGCCGGCTCGTCCGAGGCGTGCCGCGGACGCGCCGTCCCCGAGGAGCGGGCCACCGCGTTGCCGGGCGCCGCATGCCGGCCGACCGAGACCGTGGGGAACAGTTCCTCACCGGCGTACTCGGACAACCCGGCGCGCTGCTGCAACCGCCGCAGCGGGCCCGGCGCCCACCAGGCCGCGTCGCCCAACCGGCCCAGCACGGCCGGCACCAGCAGCATCCGGACCACCGTGGCGTCCAGCAGCAGCGCGATGATCATGCCGACGCCGACGAAGCGCATGGTGGTCACCGAGGACAGTGCGAAGGCGCCGGTCACCACGATGAGCAGCAGGGCGGCGGCGCTGATCACGCGGCCGGTGCGGGCCAGGCCGGTGGTCACCGCTTCGGCGGTGGAGGCGCCGCGGGTGCGGGCCTCCACCATCCGGGAGAGCAGGAACACCTCGTAGTCGGTGGACAGGCCGAAGACGACCGCGGCCATCAGCACCACGATGCCGACCTCGGGCGGCGCCGGCGTGACGTTCAGCAGACCGGCGCCGTGGCCGTCCTGGAAGATCCAGACCAGGATGCCGAACGTGGCGGCCAGGCTGAGCGCGCTCATCACCACCGCCTTGACCGGCAGCAGGACCGACCCGAACGCCAGGAACATCAGCACCAGCGTGGCCCCGACCAGCAGCGTGATCATCAGCGGCAGCCGGTCGGCGGTGGCCTCGAGGCTGTCCAGGTTGCGCGCGGTGGTGCCGCCGACCAGCACCTCCGTCCCGGACGGTGGGCGCAACGCCCGGATGTCGCCGACCGTGTCCCGCGCCGCCGTACCGAACGGGTCCGGGTCGCGCAGCGTCGCGGTGAGCGCCACCACCGGCCCGGCCGATCCGGCGCGGGCGACCGACGCGACGCCGGGGACCCGGCGCAGCGCGGCGACGAAGGTCCGGTCGCCGGCGTTGGCGCCGCTCAGCACCACCTGGACGCCGGCGCTGCTGAGCGCCGGGAAGTCCGCCTTCAGCGTCTCGATCGCCTGCCGGGCCGGATCGGCCGCGGGCAGGGCCCGCTCGTCCGCCTCGCCGAACCGCACGCCGCCGATCGGCGCGGCCAGCACCAAAAGGGCCGCGGTGATCGGCACCGCGATCAGCAGCGGGCGCCGCAGCACGACGTCGGCCAGGGCGGCCCAGCCGGTGCCGGCCGGGCCGCCCGGGCGGCGGCGGACCAGCCGCGCCAGCCGGGGGAGCCGGACCGGCAGCTTGTCGACGCGCGGGCCGAGCATCGCCAGCACCGCCGGCAGCAGGGTCAGCGACAGCAGCGCGGCCAGGCCGACGGCGGCCAGCCCGCCGTACGCCAGCGACTTGAGGAACCCCTGCGGGAACAGGGTCAGGCCGGCCAGCGCGATCATCAGCAGGGTGGCGGAGAACAGCACGGTTCGCCCGGCGGTGGCCACCGTACGGGCCACCGCGTCGGCGGGATCCCGGCCGTACGACTGCTCCTCGCGGAACCGGCCCACCATGAACAGCCCGTAGTCGATCGCCATGCCCAGGCCGAGCAGGCTGGCCACGTTGACCGCGAACGAGTTCACGTCGTGGTGCACCGCGATCCCGTGCAGCACGCCCAGCGATCCGAGCACGGCGGAACCGCCCCCCAGCACCGGCAGCGCCGCGGCGACCAGCGAACCGAAGACCAGCAGGAGCAGCACCAGCACGATCGGCAGCGAGATCGCCTCGGCCACGGCGAGGTCCCGGGTGGACCGCCCGGCCGACGCGTCGTTCAGCGCGGCGGCGCCGGCGACCTGCGTCCGGGTGCCCTCCACGTCCAGCCGGTCGGTGATGTCGCGGTACGACGCCAGCTTCGCCGCGTCGTCCGCACCGGCCAGGGTCAGCACCGCCACCGCGCTGCGCCGGTCCGCCGACACGTACCGCGACTCCCGGTCCGCCCAGTACGACGTGGCCTCGCTGACCGCCTCGCGCGGCAGCGCGGTCAGCCGGTTCTCCACCCGCTGGGCCAATACCGCGTCGTCGATCGGCCCGCGCAGCGGGGTGTAGATCACCACCACGTCGCCGCCCGGTGCGCCGAGCGCGGCCCGCACCACCTCGGCGGCCCGGGTCGACTCACTGGACGGGTCGTGGTAGCCGCCTTCGGTGAGCCGGTCGAACACGCCCACGCCCCAGATGCCGGAGACGACCACCGCCGCCAGCGTCACCGCGAACACCGGCCGGCAGAACCGGGCCACCCATGATCCCCACGCGGCGAACACGCGATCCCTCCCCATCACCCCGCACCGCCGTGTCCCCTCGGCGGTGTCTCGCACATGTCAGCCGATCACCGCAGGGTGGCCGCCTGCAGGGCTACCCCGGCACAGCCGGAACCGAACGTCTCCTCGGTGATCCACGACAGGGTGAGCTCGCCGTCGCGCGCCGCCCGGTACGTCACCACGAACACCGCCGTCGCCATGCCGTCACCCCGCCGTTCCAGCTCGCCGGCCCGGGTGCCGCCGCCGGTGGACAGCCGGGCCGCCAGCCGTCCCCGGGACTGCAGCGCGCCGACGTACAGCCGTAGCGTCCGTTCGGTGCGCGAAGCCGGCGCCGACAGGGTGAAGCCGTTGTCCTCGCCGCAGGTGTTGATGCCCACCCGGGTGCCGTCCGAGCGGGCCACCGGCGCGCCGCCGGACCAGCGGAACCGCTCCGGGCTGAGCTGGTGCCGCTGCCGGGGCGCGGTCGGCGGCCCTTCCCGGATCTTGAAGTCGCCGCCGGCGTCCCGTTCCAGCGAGAACGTGCTCTGCTCGCCCCAGTGCACCCAGTCCAGCCGGCCCTCGCCGGACAGGTCCACGGTGTCCGGCACGCCGGCCCGGTCGACGTCGATGTGGTTGGCCGGTGGTGGGGTGGTCCGGCGGGCCGGCGGCGTGGTCCTGGTGGCCGGCGGCGACGGTGCCGGCGACGTGGACGACGGGCTGGGCGGCAGGCCCTGATCGGTGGGCGCGAGCGGCACCTCACCGAGCGCGGGCGGCTGGGGGAGCGGGATGCCGACGTCCGCCTCGTCGTCCCGGGTGGCCCGGTTGACGATGAAGGCGAACGCCACCACCACCAGGACGCCGGCGAGGATCACCGAGGCGGGCAGGAGGATCTCGCTGATCCGCCGCTGCCCGCTGCTCTGCAGCAGCGCGGGCGGTACGGCGGCAGCCCGGTGCCCACGCCCGGAGTGATCCGGATACGGCCTTCGCGGCCGCTGGCGACCCCGCATACGGTCGTCGTCGTCCGGCAACCGACCCTCCCGGTCGTCCGTCGATGTGTCTGGTGCCGGCGGCGTGCAGCCGCCAGCCCGCGTGGGGAGGTCCACAATCTCACCTCGAACAGTGACGAACCAGAGCGGAATTCGTAACCGGCCTTACGGTCCCCGGCTCGGATCACCGTCCGGCCGGTCGGCCGAGTACCGTGTGCGGAGTTTTCCCCGATGTCGGACAAGGAGCCGGACGACTGATGACTGACCAGCCCAACCCCGCCGAAGCGGTGGCACCGTCGACCGCGACCGCCGCGGACGGCCGCCGGCGCCGCCAGGCGATCGCCGGCGCGCTTGCCGGGGTGGCCGTGATCGCCCTGCTCGTGGCGGTGTTCGTGATCGTTCAGGTGAGCGGGGGCGACGACGACACCCCGGCCGCCGCACCACCGCCGGCCAGCGCACCCGCCGACCCGGCCACGCCCGAGCCGGCGGCACCGTCGGAGCCGGCCGCGCCGCAGGCCGAGCTGGATCCGAAGCTGCGGGAGAAGCCGGTGGTCGAGGCCGGCTCCGGCACACTGTCCGAGCTCAAGGTCACGCCCCTGGTCCAGGGCACCGGGCCGAAGGTGGCGGCGGGCCAGCAGATCACCGTCAACTACGTCGGCGTGACCTATGCCGATGGCCAGGAGTTCGACTCGTCCTGGCGCAGCGGCCAGCCGTTCCAGACCCCGATCGGTACCGGGCAGCTCATCCCGGGCTGGGACCAGGGCCTGGTCGGCGTGCCGGTGGGCAGCCGGGTGCAGCTGGACATCCCGGCCGACCTGGCCTACGGCGAGAACCCGACCGGCGGTCAGCCGGCCGGCGACCTGCGGTTCGTGGTCGACATCCTGCAGGCGCTCTAGAGGTTTCGCACCACGGCGTCGAGCTGACGCCGGCGGCCGCGGTCAGGGCTGGCGGCGGTCGGCCAGCGCGTCACCCACGGTGGGGTAGACCTCGATCCGGGTGGTCAGGCCGACGGTGTGCAACAGCTGGGCCATCCAGGTGCTGGGTGCGGCCAGCCGGACCCAGCCGCCCGCGCCACCGGCCCGGCGATGGCCGACCACGAACGCGCTGAGCCCGGTGGAGTCGCAGAACTCGACGCCGGACAGGTCCACCACGATGCGCGGCCACGGCCGCTCGAGCACCTGGTTCAGGGTGGTGGTCAGCACGGTGGCGCTGTCGATATCGAGGTTGCCGCGCACGGTCACCACGACCGAATCGTCCGGATTGTCGACAACCGACACGTGCACGGGACCGTCCCCCTCCGGGCGTGACATCGAGGTTGTTCTCTCTCTCTTTCTCTCTCTGCCCATTCCCGGCCGGATTCTCACCTACCGGCTGCCGCCGGGACGGTCACCCGCGTCCGCACGGTCGCTTGGTCGATGTCGGTGGTCCGGATGGTGAAGCTGATCTCGTACGAGCCGGGCAGCGGGAAGGTCACCGACCCGAGCGCGTCGTTGCGGCCGGGCAGCGGCAGCATCGGCGCGGACACCGGCTCCAGGCCGGCGTCGGCCGTCCCGCCGCCCAGGTACCGCGTGGTGACCGTCCACTCCGGAGCCGGCAGTGGCCGGCCCGCGGGAGTGTAGGTCGACCCGTGCACCGTGTTGTATTCGCCGAGTTCCACCGGATAGACGGTGAACTGCAGCGTGTAGTACTTCGAGGTGAGCGTCTCGGCGTAGCCGTCCGGGACGGCCTCCGGCCGGTCCGGCCCGGGGCTGCGGCCCGGTGTCGCCTGCACCAGCACCGCGCTCACCGCCAGGATCACCGCGGTGGCGGCCAGCTCGATGCCGACCGTTCGGCGCAGCCGGGCCGGACCCGTGGCGGGCACCTGCGCGCGGTGCACCAGCCCGCGGGCGTAGGCCGCCACCCCCAGCACCACGGCCAGCACGGCCACCTTGGCGGTCAGCAGCCGCCCGTACCCGGTCTGCCAGAGCGCGGCCACCGAGCCCAGCTGCACCACCGACTGCACCACCCCGGCACCGACCAGCCAGACCACCGCCAGCGCCGCCCACCGCGACCAGGCCGGCAGGATCACGCCCAGCACCCGCGGGTGGGCCCGGCGCAGCAGGAACACCGACAGCGTGACCAGGCCGCCCAGCCAGGCCGCCATCGCGGCCATGTGCACCACGTCCGCGGCCACCATCGCACCGGCCAGCGGGGACGCCACCGCATGACCGGTGAGCGGCCAGGTGGCCAGGCCGCCGGCACCCAGGACGATCAGCGCGACCCCGCGGGCGCGCCCACCGCTGCCGCGCAGCACCGGTGGCAGCAGCGCGACGATCACCGCGAGCACCGCCAGCCGAGCGGTCAGCACCAGGCCGTACGGGTCGGCCAGCACGTCGGCGAGCTCGACCGGGGCGACGTCCCAGAGCGGCGCGCCGCTGCGGTAGGGCGCCTGGGTCCACAGCGCGCCGAGGGTGGCCACGCCGACCAGCGCCAGCCCCGCCCGGACCAGCCGGATCGGTCCCCGCCGGGACAGCCGGCGCGGCCAGAGCAGGGCCAGGAACAGCGCCGGGCCGGCGATCAGCGTCAACCCGGCGTACCCCAGGAACCGGACCGTGGGCACCGCGGCGGTGACCGAGCCGTGCACCGCGGCGGGATCGGCCTCGGCCGGCCGGGCCGAGGGCGCGCCGACCGAGAAGATCAGCGCGTTGCCCACCGGATGCGTGTCGCCGGAGACGATCCGGTAACTGACCAGGTAGGTGCCCAGCGGCCGGTCGGCGCGGCGCAGCTGGATCCGGATCGTGGAGCCCGCGGTGCGCACCGACTGGCTGATCCGTTTGCCGTCCGGCGCCAGCACCTGCACCCGGCCGGGCACCGGCTGGACCGGCTCGTTGAAGGTCAGCACGATCTCCGCCGGCGGCTCGCGCACCACCGACCCGGCCTCCGGGCTGGACCCGACCAGCGCGGCGTGCGCCGCGGCCGGCGCCGCGGGCACCAGCAGCACAAGAAGGCCCACGAGCAGCGGTACGAGAGCGCGTACCGTCCGGCCGCGGTTCGCCGGCGGCCCCCCGGCCGCTGCACACCCGGTCACGAGTAGTAGTTCGGATCCGGGCGGGCAATGGTTCAACGATACGATCCGGGCAGGTCCACGCACCGTCAGGAGGCCTCGATGTCCATCCATCCCCGCGCCGGTCAGCCGGCCCAGCCGAGCGACCTGATCGACGTGCCCCGGGTCGTCCTGAACTACTACACCGAGCACCCGGACCCGGAGGTGGTGGCCCAGCGGGTGGCCTTCGGCACCTCGGGTCACCGCGGCTCCAGCCTGAAGACGGCCTTCAACTCCGACCACATCGTGGCCACCAGCCAGGCCATCGTCGAATTCCGCCGGGACCAGGGCACCGACGGCCCGCTGTTCATCGGCCGGGACACCCATGCGCTGAGTGAGCCCGCCATGATCAGCGCGCTGGAGGTGTTCGCCGCCAACGACGTGACCGTGCTGATCGACAGCCGGGACGGCTACACCCCGACACCGGCGCTGTCGCACGCCATCCTGACCTACAACCGGGGCCGCACCTCCGGCCTGGCCGACGGTGTGGTCGTCACGCCGTCGCACAACCCGCCGGACGACGGCGGCTTCAAGTACAACCCGCCGAACGGCGGCCCGGCCGACACCGACGCCACCACGTGGATCCAGGACCGGGCCAACACGCTGATCGCCGCCGGCCTGAAGGACGTCAAGCGGGTGCCCGCGACCCGCGCCCGCACCGCCGACCAGGTGTCCGGGTACGACTACCTGGCCCGGTACGTCGACGACCTGGCCCAGGTGATCGACATGGACGCGATCCGCTCGGCCGGGGTGCGGATCGGGGCGGACCCGCTCGGCGGCGCCAGCGTGGCGTACTGGGGCGAGATCGGCGAGCGGTACGGGCTGGACCTGACCGTGGTCAACCCGCACGTCGACCCCACCTTCGGGTTCATGACGCTGGACTGGGACGGCAAGATCCGGATGGACTGCTCGTCGCCGCACGCGATGGCCTCGCTCATCGCGCAGAAGGACCGGTTCCAGCTGGCCACCGGCAACGACGCGGACGCCGACCGGCACGGCATCGTCACGCCGGACGGCGGCCTGATGAACCCGAACCACTACCTGGCGGTGGCGATCTCCTATCTGTTCCGGGCGCGCACCGACTGGCCGTCCGGCGCGGCGGTCGGCAAGACCCTGGTGTCGTCGTCGATGATCGACCGGGTGGCCGCCGACCTGGGCCGCCGGCTGGTCGAGGTGCCGGTGGGCTTCAAGTGGTTCGTGCCCGGCCTGCTGGACGGCTCGGTCGGCTTCGGCGGCGAGGAGAGCGCCGGTGCGTCGTTCCTGCGCCGCGACGGCAGTGTCTGGACCACCGACAAGGACGGCATCCTGCTCGACCTGCTCGCCTCGGAGATCCTGGCCACCACCGGCCGCACGCCCAGCGAGCACTACCGGGACCTGACCGCCAAGTTCGGATCACCGGCGTACGCGCGGATCGACGCTCCGGCCAGCCGGGAGGAGAAGGCGATCCTGGGCAAGCTGTCACCCGAGCAGGTCACCGCCAAGGAACTCGACGGCGAGCCGATCACCCGGGTGCTCACCGAGGCGCCCGCCAACGGCGCACCGATCGGCGGGCTCAAGGTGGCCACCGAGTCGGGCTGGTTCGCCGCCCGGCCGTCCGGCACCGAGGACGTCTACAAGATCTACGCCGAGTCCTTCCGGGGCCCGGACCACCTGGCCCGGATCCAGGAGGAGGCCCGCGCGGTGGTGTCCGCGGCGCTCAAGGGTTGATGCGGCCGGCCGCCACACTGGTGCCCATGGTGCTCCGGTACCGCCCGGCCTGCCCTATCACCGCCTGGCCGGCACCGCCGCGCACCGCTGGTGGCGGCCCTGGCTCGGCCTCGGGTTCGTGGCCGGCTGCTGGGTCGTGCTCGTGGTGGCGGCGTTCGGCGTGGCGCTGGCGATCAGCACGATCGCCCGGCGGCCGGTCGACCAGGACGGGCTGCCGGTGCTCGGCACCCTCGGCGACCTGGCCCTCATGGCGTACACCCTGGTGGTGGTGTGGCTGGCCCGGCGCGGGCGGATCGCGCGGCGGTCACCCGCGGGGCCGGATGTCTCCGGTCCGGTGAGCGCCTCCGCGCATCCGGCGGCGCCGGTCGGGTGACCCGCCAGACGGCCGGCAGATGCCGCGAACCACCCCGGCCGGGCCGCTCCCGCCCGCCGAGGCCGGCGCCTGGCGGGGCGCCGGCACCGGCGGGGCGCTCAGGCCTCGACCTCCTGCCGGTCGTCGGTGGCCCACAGCACGTGGTAGGAGCCGGGCTTGTCGACGCGGCGATACGTGTGCGCGCCGAAGAAGTCGCGCTGGCCCTGGATCAGCGCGGCCGGCAGCCGCTTGGCCCGCAGCCCGTCGTAGTAGGCCAGCCCGGAGGCGAACCCGGGCGCCGGGATGCCCTGCTGCGCGGCCAGCGCCACCACCCGCCGCCAGGCGTCCTGGGCGCCGCTCACCGCCTCCTGGAAGTAGTCGTCCACCAGCAGCGTGGCCAGGTCCGGCTGCTTGTCGTACGCCTGCTTGATGAAGTCGAGGAACTTGGCCCGGATGATGCAGCCGGCCCGCCAGATCTTGGCCATGGCCCCCGGATCGATGTCCCAGCCGTACTCCTTGCTGGCCGCCTGGATCTGCTGGAAGCCCTGCGCGTACGCCACGATCTTGGAGGCGAACAGCGCCTGCTCGACGTCGGCCTGCAGGTCACCGCCCCCGGCGCCGGCGGTGGCCGACGGGCCGGGCAGGTCGGCCGCGGCCTCGCGGGTGGTGGCGTCGCCGGACAGCGCCCGGGCGAACACCGACTCGGCGATGCC
>DASSAL010000347.1:0-2106 GCA_035685405.1 Actinoplanes sp.
GGGTCGGCGGGGGTCTCCCCGGAGGGGTGGTTGCCCGACCGGGTGTCGGTGGGCGCGTTGACCAGGGCGTTCCCGCCGGACTTGGTGGACCGGGTGGTGGCCACCAGTGGACTTTCGCAGTCTGGCGTTCGCTCATGCCGCGTAGGCGAGCGTGTCCAGCAGCACGTCAGTGATTCTCGTGTCTTCGGCTGCGGGGGCTGACAGCGCTGTAATTCGTTGTGACCAGAGCACGCGGCGCAGCGCGGCGAGGGCGTCGAGGAAGCTGGGCGTGCTCTTGTGGCGATACCAGGGGCGGGTGATCCAGGTGCCGCCGGTGGGGTGGGTGTCGAGGTACCAGCACCAGGTCAGGGCGTGCAGCCACAGGGACAGGCTGGCGGCGCGTTCGGGTCCTTGGCGTTTCCAGGTTTGCGGGTCTTGGGCACCGAGGTCTTGTTTGATGTCGCGGAAGCAGACCTCGATGGACCAGCGGCCGGCGTAGCGGGAGGCGACCTGGGCGCCGGTGGCGGTGCGGTCGGTGGTGACGAAGAAGTCGTCGGGTTCGATCCGGTCCGGGTCGCGGACGATGACCAGCCGGAGCAGGTCGCGCTTGTTGACGGTGTACCAGAGCACGTCGCGGACCAGGACCAGCCGCGGCACGGTTCGCCCGCGCAGCTCGACGTCCACCTGCTGCCAGTCGGCGGCGTGGGCGGTGGCGGCGATCCCGGTGGGGGTGGGCAGCCGCTCGCCCTTGGTGCGGGGCCGGCCGCGTTTGCCGGTGCGTGGCGGCGCGGGCTGGTAGAGCGCGGCGTCGCGGCGGATCCGGCTGGTGAGGTGGGTGCGGGGCAGGCCGGCGCCGCACAGCGAGGCGTAGGCGCCGTCCCCGCACAGGTGGAACTGTCGGTCCGGCAGCCACCCGGCGAGCTCGCACACCATCTCGGCGGCGTGCTCGACGGTGCTGGTGGTGTCGTTCTTGCGGTGCAGCCGGGCGTTGACCGGCAGCGCGATCGGCGGGCCGCCCCACGGCGGGTGCACCCGCAGCGTGACCACGACCAGGTTCAGTCCGAGCGCGTAGACGACGCGGCGGACGGTGGAGCGCACCGCGTCCCGGAACACCCCGGCGCCCTCGACGTTGCGGCCGGCCTTGTGGAACAGGGTGTCGTCGACGTCCAGCATGACCACACCGGTGGGGGCGAATCGGGTGATGGCGTGCACGGCGAGCACCCGCCACAGGCCGCTCATCGCCCAGGCGCCGTCCCGGATGAGTCGGTGGTAGGCGTCATGTGCCCGGCGGCCGGCCGGGTCGGCCACCGCGATCATCGCGGTGATGGTGCGCCGCCCCGGGGCGCACACCCAGCCGGTGAGCAGCGTGGTGAACAGGGCGAAGCTGGGCGCGCGGAAACAGGTGCGGGTCAGCTCCAGCAGCGCCGTCCACCCGGTCACCGGCCCCGGCGGGGTCGCCGACCGGCGGCCCGGTCCGCGCCGATCCGGTCGGCCAGCGCGGCCAGCCCGGCCTTGGCCTGCGCCTGCAGCTCCGCCTGCGCGGCCCGGTACCGGTCCAGCGCCGCGGCCACCGCCGGAACGTCCGCCTCGGTCAGCGTCAGCACCCGGGTCCGCCCGCCCTCGGAGTAGCTCAGCGCCGGCGTCTCGTGCAGCTGCTCGCCGTCCGCGCACCGGCAGCTTGGCTTGCCGCAGCGGCGGCGCAGCGTCACCAGTGACCCGCGCAGCAGCCGCGGCATCCGCTCCGACGGCTTCTGTGGCATCGCCATCCCAGTCTCCCATCTGTCTGCGCTGGTACAAACAGATGGTCTTGGGTCTGGCCTGCTGATCACGGATCACGAACGGCGTGTCGCGAGCACACGCTCAAATTGGTCGCGCGGATCATCCAGATCCGGGGAGCGCCCGGCTACGTCAACCGGTCAGGGCCAAAGTGCGAAAGTCCACTACACCGGTTCCTTGCGTACTCCTTTTCGTCGTGCTCGCCGGGCCCGCCGCCATCTGACGGTGCTGGCCACGCCCCGGCTTTGTCAGGGCCGCTTGCCACCCATCACCGGCACCTCCCGGATCGGGCTGCCCTACGGGCCGGTGAGCGTCGGGTCGGCGTGCTGGGCCTGGGCAGCACCGTCTAAA
>DASSAL010000348.1:0-14320 GCA_035685405.1 Actinoplanes sp.
ACCTCGTCCAGGAAGGCGTCGACCTCCTCCTCGTCGTACCCCCGCTTGCCGATCGGGGGCTTCTTGAAGGCGACGTTGTGCACGTCGGCCGGGGTCAGCGGCATCGAAACTCCTCGGGTCAGTTGCGGCCGCGTGGGGCGCAGCCCGTCACATGCTGAAGCGCATGATGAGGCGCGCTAACACGAAGTTCAAAAGCACGAACAGGATAACCAGCAGGACCAGGGACGCCAGGTCCAAGCTCACGTTACCAATTCGAAGCGGCGGGATCACACGCCTCAACGCCTTTAGCGGGGGATCAGTGACGCTCCACACCGATTCCATCGCTGCCGACGCGCCGCGTCCGGGCTGCCAGCGGCGCCCGTACTGCAGCACCGCACCCAGGACGAAGCGCGCCAGCAGCGTCAGAAAGAAGACGTACACCAACAGGTAGAGGACTTGGAACAAGATCGACAGCACGTCCGGCGGATCCCTCGTTAGGGTCAAACTCTCACTTGAAGAACCCGCCCTCAGCGATCTTGGCCTTGTCCTCCGCGGTGACCTGGACATTTGCCGGTGAGAGCAGGAAAACCCGGTTGGTCACGCGCTCGATCGTACCGCGCAGGCCGAACGCCAGACCGGCGGCGAAGTCGACCAGGCGCCGGGCGTCACCCTCGTCCATCTCGGTGAGGTTGATGATCACCGGTACGCCGTCGCGGAAGTGCTCGCCGATGGTGCGGGCCTCCCGGTACGTGGTCGGGTGCAGCGTGGTGATCTGGTACCGCTGGTCCTCCTCGACCGTCCGCTGGTGCACCTGCGTCTGCGGCGCCAGCGCGAGGTTGTCCCGGGTGGCGTAACCCACCGACCCGTTGCCGTCACCGTTGGTGGCCGGCCGGGTGATCGAGCGGACGCTGGCCCGCTCCGAGCGGTCCAGCTCCTCCTCCCGGTCCAGCGCCGCGGCGGCCCGTTCCAGGCGGCCGGGTCCCCGGTCCGAGGTCCGGGCGCGCGGCAGGGCCGGCGCCTCCTCGACGTCGTCCTCCTCGTCGGCGAACTCGTCGGCGTAGCGGTAGCCGGAGTCCCGGTCCCGGTCGCGGTATCCGCTGTCGCGGTAACCCCGGTCGTCGTACCCCCGGTCGTCGTCCTCCTCGACCAGGCCGAGCCACACTCCCGCCTTGCGCAGAGCACTCACCGCGTCACCTCGTCCCGCTCGGCGCCCACCACGGATCTTCCTCGCGGTGCGGCGAAGCCGCCTTTGCCGCTCAGCCCGGCCATCCCTGCCCCCACCTCACATCGCTGCGCGGACCGCACCCCCTCGGCGGGCCGCTTCCCCCTGGCACGCGCCGTCCCGCACGCGCGCTGCGCTGTCCGGCGCGACGGACGTGTACCCCGCACGTCGGGCCTGAACAACACCTATGTAGTTTGCTGCCCGCCGCAAGGCTACCGCAGCGTCTTTCGCATCCCGAGCAAAGAAGTGCCGATTCGCACGTGTGTCGCTCCGTGCTTTATCGCCTCTTCCAGGTCTCCGCTCATGCCGGCGGAGATGACGGTCGCCGTCGGATGGACAGCCCGCAAGCGTTCCGACAGAACGGATAAGTCGGAAAAGGCCCGGTCAGGTGGCCAATCCATTGGCGCGACCGCCATCAACCCGCCCAGGCGGAGCGCCGGCGACCAGGCGACCGTCTCCACGACGTCCCATATGTCCGGCTCGGCCACACCGCCCCGGGACGCATCGCCGTCCAGGCTGACCTGCACCAGCACTTCCAGGGGCGCGGACCGGTGGGCTTCCGCGGCCCGGGCCAGCGCGGACGCCAGCCGTACGGAGTCCACCGACTGCACCACGTCGGCGTACCGGACCACCGACCGGACCTTGTTGCGCTGCAGTTGTCCCACGAAGTGCCAGCGCACCGAAGCCTGGACCGCCGCTGCTTTGGCCGAGGCCTCCTGGTCCTTGTTCTCGCCGATGTCGGTGACCCCGAGCGAGGCGAGCAGTTCCACGTCACTGGCCGGGTACGTCTTGGTGATCGCGATCAGCGTCACCGACTCCGGCTCCCGGCCGGCCGCCCGGCAGGCGCGCGCGATCCGGCCCCGCACCTCGTCGAGGTTGGCGGCCAGTTGCGCACGCCGGCCGGCGTCAGCCAATCACGAACCGTTCTTCAGGAAGTCCGGCACGTCCACGTCGTCGAACAGCACCCGCCGCGGCGGCGGCGTGCTGGCGGCCGGCGCGGTGACGTGCATCGGCGAGGCCGGCGCCACGGCCGCCGGTGCCGACGGCTGCTGCACCACCTTGCGGGCCGGCTCGGACGGCTTGTACGACGGCGCACCCCCGTCGAAACCGGCCGCGATGACGGTCACCCGGACCTCGTCGCCGAGTGCGTCGTCGATAACCGCGCCGAAGATGATGTTGGCGTCCGGGTGGGCCGCGTCGGTGACCAGCTGGGCGGCGTCGTTGATCTCGAACAGACCGAGGTCGGACCCGCCGGCGATGGACAGCAGCACCCCGCGCGCCCCGTCCATGCTCTGCTCCAGCAGCGGGCTGGAGATGGCCTTCTCGGCGGCCTCCACCGCGCGGTTGTCACCGCGGGCGCTGCCGATGCCCATCAGCGCGCTGCCGGCGCCGCTCATCACGCTCTTCACGTCGGCGAAGTCGAGGTTGATCAGGCCCGGCGTGGTGATCAGGTCGGTGATGCCCTGCACGCCGGAGAGCAGCACCTGGTCGGCCTGGCGGAACGCGTCCATCATGCTGATCCCGCGGTCGCCCAGGGCGAGCAGCCGGTCGTTCGGGATGACGATCAGCGTGTCGCACTGGTTGCGCAGCTCGTCGATGCCGGATTCGGCCTGCACCTGGCGACGCTTGCCCTCGAAGGAGAACGGGCGGGTGACCACGCCGATGGTGAGCGCGCCGAGCTTACGGGCGATGTTGGCCACCACCGGCGCGCCACCGGTGCCGGTGCCGCCGCCCTCGCCGCAGGTCACGAAGACCATGTCGGCGCCCTTGAGCACCTCCTCGATCTCGTCGCGGTGGTCCTCCGCGGCGTTCTTGCCGACCTCGGGCTGTGCGCCGGCGCCGAGACCGCGGGTGAGCTCCCGGCCGACGTCCAGCTTGACGTCCGCGTCGCTCATCAGCAGCGCCTGCGCGTCGGTGTTGATCGCGATGAACTCGACGCCTTTGAGCCCTACCTCGATCATCCGGTTGACGGCGTTGACGCCGCCGCCACCGATGCCGACGACCTTGATCACGGCAAGGTAGTTGTGTGGAGGTGTCATCGGGCTCAGCCTTCCCTTCCAGGGTTGGCGATTGCCGTCGGCCCCTGCGGCCCGCGGAGACCGCACTTCGACAATCGCAGCCGTACAAGGGAGGGCGAGGAAACCCTCACCCTCTACTAGAGGCTTAGTCCTATGTCAACTACTGAACCTCTGGTCGCAACGTATGCGGAGCACCAACGTCAACCAAGGACCGACGCGGCGTGTCGGCGTCCGCTTACGTGGCGAGTATCCGACTCAGCCGTAACCTCGGCCGCTGTGCTCCGTTTGAGGGTGTTTGTCCGGTTATCGAATGGTCACCACGGACGGCGCACTCACGTCGATCGTGTCGCCCTTGCGGCGTAGCAGCGCGGTGGTCACCTGTGCCTTGGTCGCGCTGGCCGAATCGTCGCCCCAGATCACCGTACGGTCGGAGCGGAGCTGGAGTCTGATCCGCGCCGGTGCCGCCACCGAGATGCTGACCAGCTGTTCGCGCAGCTCCCCGGTGAGCGAGGCGAGCACGGTCAGGGCGGCGCGGGTGTTGACGTCGGCCGGTCCGGGCGCGGCCAGTTCGGCCAGCGGCAGCCCGGCCGGCTTGCGGGTCACCGTACGGTAGGCCACACCCTCGCCGTCGATCAGCGTGAACTGCTTGCCACCGGGCGCGGCGATCGCGGCCACCGGGGTGCGCTCCACCACCTCGACGGTGATCGTGGCCGGCCAGCTGCGCGAGACCCGGGCCAGGTCCACCGCGGGCAGCGCCTGCACCCGGTCGCGGACCGCATCGGTGTCGACCCGGGCCAGCGGTGTCCGCATGGTGATCGCCGCCGCCTCCTCCACCTGCAGCGGGGTGAGCACCGAGGTGCCGGCCACCTGGACCTGGCGGACGCCCAGCACCGCCGTCCCGTACACCATCCAGGCCAGCCCGCCGACCACCAGCAGCACCCCCGCGCCGACCGCCCAGGGCAGCGCCGCGCGCAGCCGGCGCTGCCGGGCCCGGGCCATGAACCGGCGCACCGAGGACGGCACCGCGTCGGTGTCCGCCCGGACCAGCCGCCAGTTACGCCCGCCCCCGCCGGCCATGGATCAGCTCTCCCCCCACTCCGCCAGCACGCTCAGCAGCTCGTCGCCCATCAACGAGATCGGCGGCGCGCCCATGGTCACCACCACATCACCCGGCCGGCTGCGGCGGACCACTTCGGCCGGCACGTCCGCCCAGGAGGGTACGAAGATCTTGCGCTCCGCCGGCAGGTCGATCGCCGCGGTCAGCGCCACGCCGCCCTCACCCGGCTGGCGCACCTCGCCGGGCCCGAACACCTCCATGCAGATCACCTCGTCGGCGATCGCCAGCGCCTCGGCCAGCTCGGCCTGCAGGTCGCGGGTGCGGTACACCCGGTACGGCTGGAAGACCACCAGCAGCCGGCCGTCCCCGGCCACCTCGCGCAGGGTGCGCAGGGCCGCCTTGACCGAGGTCGGGTGGTACGCGTACTCGTCGTACACCCGCACGCCGGCCGCGATGCCCTTGCGCTCGAACCGCCGCCGCACGCCCGGGAACGAGGCCAGCGCCTCGGTGATCGAGGTCAGCGGGATTCCCAGCTTGAGCGCGGTGAGCACGGCCGCCGAGCTGTTCAGCCCCATGTGCGTGCCGGGCAGCGCGAGCCGGAGCTCGCCCAGCGGCTTGCCGTCCAGCTCGGCGGAGTAGCGCACGCCGCCGGTGGACGAGACCACGTCGGTGAGCCGCAGGTCGGCGCCTTCGCTCTCGCCGTACGTGTAGACCGTCCGGCCCTGGGCGCGCAGCGCCGCGATCATGTCCTGGACGCCGGGGTCGTCGGCGCAGGTGACCACGAACCCATCATCGTCGGTCAGCCGGGCGAACTCCAGGAAGCCCGCCTGCAGCCCGGCCAGGTCACCCCAGTTGTTCAGGTGGTCGCCCTCGATGTTGGTGATGATCGCGACGTGCGGCCGGTAGATCAGGAACGTCTTGTCGTGCTCGTCGGCCTCGGCCACGAAGTGCGGACCGGTGCCGTGGTGGCCGTTGGAGCCGGCCTCGGAGATCTCCCCACCGATCACAAAGGACGGATCCTGCCCGGCGTGCTGCAGGATCACCGTCATCATCGAGGTGGTGGTGGTCTTGCCGTGGGTGCCGGCCACCGCGATGGTCTGCCGGCCGGTCATCGCCGCAGCCAGCGCCTCGGAGCGGTGCAGCACCCGCAGCCCCCGCCGGCGCGCCTCCACCATCTCCACGTGGTCCCGCGGGATCGCGCTGGAATACACCACCGTGTCGATACCGTCCAGGTTGGACGGTTCGTGGGCCATGTGCACGGTGCCGCCGAGAGCGCGCAGCGCGGCCAGCGCCGGCCACTCCCGCAGCTCGCTGCCGGACACCGGGACACCGCGGGTGAGCAGCAGCCGGGCCAGGCCGCTCATGCCCACCCCGCCGATGCCGATCAGGTGCACCGTGCCGAGTTCCTCGGCGGTCAACTCGCCGGCCGGCGTCAGCTCCGCCGTGTTCATCCGTTCCCCTCACCACACGTCATCGCCGGGCGACCGCCTCGCACACGAAGTCCAGCAGCGCCTCGTCACCGTCGCGGCGACCATACGCCGCGGCCGCCGCACCCATCGCGGCGAGTCGCTGCGGATCGCGCGCGAGCGGGATCACCGTACGCTCGATCCACTCCGGGGTGAGGTCCGCATTGTCCACCAGGATCCCGCCACCGGCTTCGACCACCGGCAGCGCGTTGTTCTTCTGTTCCTGGTTGCTGTGCGGATAGGGCACATAGACCGCCGGCATCCCGATCGCGGTGGTCTCCGCGACGGTGATCGCCCCGCCCCGGCAGAGCATCAGGTCACCGGCGGCATAACCGAGTTGCATGTCGGCGAGGTACGGCACCACCACGTACGGGACCGGCAGGTCGCTGGGCACCTCGAACGGGTCGTTGCGGCCGCCCTGCACGTGCAGCACCTGGACGCCGGCGTGGGCGAGGTTCTTGGCCGCCCCGGCCACCGCCAGGTTGATGGTGCGGGCGCCGGACGAGCCGCCGGAGACGAACAGCACCGGCAGGTCCGGGCGCAATCCGAAGTGGGCGAGCGCCGGCAGCCGCAAAGCAGACCTGTCCATCCGGGCGATCGCGGTGCGCAGGGGTACGCCCACCACCCGCGCGTCGCGCAGCGACTCGGCCTGCCGGGGCTGGTGCGGGAACCCGACCGCGACGTGCTTGGTGAACTTCATGCCCATCCGGTTCGCCACGCCCGGTGGCACATTCACCTCGTGGATGACGATCGGCAGCTCCCGGCGCCAGGCGGCCAGGTATGCCGGCACCGACACGTACCCGCCGAAGCCGACCACCACGTCGGCCTGCACCTCGTCGATCACCTTGCCCGCGGCGTGCGCCGACTTCCACATCCGGTCCGGGGTGCGCAACAGGTCCAGGTTCAGGGCGCGGGGCAGCTGGAACGCCGGGATCACGCGCAGGTCGTACCCGGCGGCCGGGATGATGTCGTTCTCCATCCCCTTCGGGCTGCCCACCGTGGTGATCCGCACCTCCGGGAAGGCCCGGCGCAGGGCGTCGGCGAAGGCGAGCAACGGATAGATGTGCCCACCGGTGCCTCCGCCGGCGAGCACGACCGACCGCAGCGGGGCCATCACCGCCTCCTCACACCCCCCACCTTGGCGGGTGCCTTCGCGGGCGCGCGGGCCGGCTGCCGCGGTGGGGGGAGCGGCGGCAGCGGGGCCCAGACTAGCCGTACCCATCGAGCGGGTGGACGGGCGTTCAGGGCCCGGGCGGCGTCCGGTTCGGCGCGGGCGAACGAGGCCAGCATGCCGATCGCCGCCATGGTCACCACCAGGGCGCTGCCACCTGCGGAGATGAACGGCAGCGGCAGCCCGGTGATGGGCAGCAGGCCGACCACGCCACCGATGTTGATCACGGCCTGGGCGACCAGCCAGGTGGTGATCGCGGTGGCGGCCAGCCGGCGGAACGGGTCCTGCACCCGGCGCGCGATCCGGAACCCGGTGTACGCCAGCACCGAGAACAGCGCCAGCACCACCGCGCAGCCGACCACGCCGAGTTCCTCGGCGACCACCGCGAAGATGAAGTCGTTGTCCGCCTCGGGCAGCCAGTCCCACTTGAGCGCGCTCTTGCCCAGCCCGACGCCGAACCAGCCGCCCTCGTAGATCGCCGACCGGCCTTGCAGCAGCTGGTAGCAGGCGCCCAGGTCGCAGTCCTCGGGCGGCTTGAGGAAGGTGGTGAGCCGGGCCAGCCGGTAGTTCTCCGCGCCGGCCGCGCCCGAGCCGGCGCCGCGGGAGGCGGCGGCGATCAGCAGGCCGATGCCGGACAGGCCGAGCACGCCCAGCGCGGCGAACACCCGCAGCCGCACGCCGGCGGCCCAGAGCAGCCCGATGATCAGCGCCAGCAGCACCAGCATGGTGCCCAGGTCGTTGTAGCCGACCAGGACGAACAGCAGGCCGACCACCGGGAACAGCGGCATCGCCAGCTCCCGCCAGTGGCCCAGCGCGGCACCCTTGCGCGCGATGATGTCCGCGCCCCACAGCACCACGCCCAGCTTGGCCAGCTCGGACGGTTGGACGCCGACCGGGCCGATGTAGAGCCACAGCAGCCGGGCCTCGAACGGGCCGGCCTGGGCGGCGCTCAGGGCGCCCACCGACTCCAGCGCGATCAGCAGGTCGAGCAGCGCCAGCAGGGCCACCGCGGCGCCCAGCACGTACTTGCCCAGGGTGCGCAGGGTGCCGGCGGGCAGCCGCTGGCAGACCCAGAAGCCGAGCAACCCGAGCGCGGCGTACAGGGCCTGGTTGCGGATCGCGGAGAAGGCGCTGCCGTGTTCGGCGTACGCCTTCACCGAGGTGGCCGAGAACACCATGGTCAGGCCGATCAGCAGCAACAACCCGGAGCTGGCCAGCAAAAGGTAGTAGCTGGACAGCGGCCGGGCCAGCATGCCGTGCACGGCCGGCAGGTACTGGCGGCTCAGCGACGCCCTGGTCTCCCCCACCCCCTTATCATCCCGGCACCCCTGTCAATCCCCTCTCACGTGCACCCGCGTGTCGCCCCACCCCCGCGATCTTGGACTTGTGGCGGGGGACAAAAGCGATGTACAGCTCGAAAGGGCCGCCACAACTCCAAGATCGCGGGGTGGTCAGGTCAGCCCATGACGGCGAGGAAGTCGGTGTAGAACAGGCCCATGCCGATGGCTACGCAGATGCCGGCCACGATCCAGAACCGGACCACGATGTTGACCTCGCTCCAGCCGGCCAGCTCGAAGTGGTGCTGCAACGGCGACATCCGGAACACCCGCTTGCCGGTGGTCTTGAACGAGACGATCTGAATCACCACGGACAGCGTGACGATCACGAACAGGCCGCCGATGACGACGGCCAACAGCGTGGTGCGGGTGGCCATCGCCAGCCCGCCGATCAGGCCGCCCAGCCCGAGCGCGCCGGTGTCGCCCATGAAGATCCGGGCCGGGTTGGTGTTCCACCACAGGAAGCCGACACAGGCCGCGGCCGCCGCCGCGGCGATCATCGCCACCTCGAGCGGGTCGCGGACCTCGTAGCAGTAGGCGGCGTTGCGCGCGTAGTCCAGGTCGGCGCACCAGTGCCGGTACTGCCAGAAACCGATCAGCGCGTACGCCCCGAGCACCAGGATGGAGGCGCCGGTGGCCAGGCCGTCCAGGCCGTCGGTCAGGTTCACGCCGTTCGACATGGCCATGATGACGAACACGAAGACCAGCACCGAGCCGACCTTGCCCACGTCCAGCCAGCTGATGTCGCGGATGAACGAGATGTTCTCGCTGGCCACCGTCTGGCCGTTGGTGCTGGGCACGTACAGCGCGGCGATGCCGAACCCGGCGCCCACGATGAGCTGGCCGAGCAGTTTGCCCTTGGCGCTCAGGCCGCCGGAGTGGCGCTTGCGGACCTTGAGGAAGTCGTCCAGGAAGCCGACCGCGCCGCAGAACACGAACAGGCCGAGCAGCACCAGCGCGGTCATCGTGGGGCGTTCCTGCGCGATCTGCCGCTCCGGCAGCGTGGTCAGGGCGATGTGCCCGGCCACGTACGCGATCACGGTGGCCACGATGAACGCCACGCCGCCCATCGTCGGCGTGCCCTGCTTGCCCTGGTGCGAGGCCGGTCCCAGGCTGCGGATCGGCTGGCCGGCCTTGAGCGCGGCGAACACCCGGATGGCGATCGGGGTGCCGAACAGCGAGACGAGGAAGGCGACCGCGGCCGCGACGATGACTGCCCTCAACGGGTCTCCCCCTCGGGACGCAGCGAGTCCGCCACGTCCCAGGTCCGATAGCGGGAACCCTTGACCAGGACCACGTCGTCCGGTTCGAGGTCCAGCACCTTGATCGCGGCCTGCTGGTCGGCCGCGTACACGGCCGCACCGGTCCAGCCGGCCACCGCGGCGGCGCCGTCCAGCACCGGCTGCGCCTCGCCGATCGCGATCAGCCGGTCCACGCCCAGTTCGGCGGCGAGCCGCCCGACCTCCTCGTGCCCGGACCGTTCGTGTTCGCCCAGCTCGGCCATGTAGCCGAGCACGGCCACCGTACGCCGGCCGGCCCCGATGGCGGCCAGCGCCCGCAGCGCCGCGGCGGTGGACGACGGGTTGGCGTTGTACGAGTCGTCGATCACCGTCACGCCGTCGTCCGGCCGGTCGAACACGTCCATCCGCCGGCTGGACCGCAGGCCGACCTCGCCGAGCCCGGCCGCGACCCGGTCCAGCGGCAGCCCGCACCAGAGCGCCACCGCCGCCGCGGCCAGCGCGTTGGACACCTGATGGCGGCCGACGACGCGGAGCCGCACCGGCGCCGTCGCCGGCTCGGCCGGATCCACCACCCGCAGCGTGAACGCCGCGCACCCCCGCTCGTCCAGCGTCACGTCGGTGGCCCGGATCGTGGCGGCCGCGCCCTCGCCGAACCGCAGCACCCGCACACCCGGGCGGGCCCGGCCGGCCATCGCGGCGACCCGCGGGTCGTCCGCGTTCAGGATCACCGCATCGGTGGCCGCCTCGGCCAGCTCGCCTTTGGCCCGGGCGGTCTGCTCCACCGAGCCGAACTCGCCGAGGTGCGCCGCGCCGACGTTGAGCACCACACCGACGCCCGGCGGGGCGATCTCGGTGAGATACCGGACGTGGCCGACCCCCCGGGCGCCCATCTCCAACACCAGGAACCGGGTCTGCGGTCCGGCCATGAGCACGGTGTAGGGGAATCCCAGCTCGTTGTTCAGCGACCCGGGCGGCGCGATGGTGGGCCCGAGCCGGGCGAGCAGCTGCCCGACGTAGTCCTTGGTGGTGGTCTTGCCGGAGGAGCCGGTCAGGCCGACCACGGTCAGGCCGGGCAGCCGGGCCAGCACCGCGCGGGCCAGCCGGGCCAGCGCGTCCAGCTGATCCGCCACCACGATCGTCGGCCGCCCGGTGGGCCGGGTGCCGAGCACCACCGCGGCACCGGAGGCGGCGGCGAAGTCGTGGCCGTCCGCCTTCTCCCCGGCGAAGGCCACGAACATGCCGGCCGAAGTGACCAGGCGGGAGTCGTACTCGACCGGGCCGGAGACCACCGCGTCCGGTTCGCCGCCGGCCAGGTGCCCGCCGGTGATCGCCGCGATCTCGGCCAGGGTCAGCGGGATCATGCCGCACCCTCCCGCAGCGCCGCGGCCAGTTCGATCCGGTCGTCGAACGGCAGCACCTCGCCGTTCACCTCCTGCCCGCGCTCGTGGCCCTTGCCCAGCACGGCCACCACGTCACCGGGGCCGGCCAGCCGGACCGCCTCGTCGATCGCCGCCCGGCGACCGGCGACCTCGACCACCTTGGCCGGCGTGGCGGCCTGCTCGGCACCGGCGCGCACCGCCGCGCGTACCGTCGCCGGGTCTTCGGTCCGGGGGTTGTCGTCGGTCACCACGACCACGTCCGCGCCGCGGGCTGCCGCCGCGCCCATCAGCGGGCGTTTGCCGGTGTCCCGGTCACCGCCCGCGCCGATCACGCAGATCAGCCGGCCGCCGCGGGCGGTGGCCAGCTCGCGCAGCGCGGCCAGCGCCGCCACGATGGCGTCCGGCTTGTGTGCGTAGTCCACCACGCCGAGCACCTCACCCGGCGCGTCCACCTGCTCCAACCGGCCCGGCACGCCGGGACACCGGGCGATCCCGCGGCCCGCCACCACCGGGTCGACGCCGACGGCCACCAGCGCGGCCAGCGCGAGCAGGGCGTTGGCCACGTTGTGCCGGCCGGGCATGGCCACGCCGGCCTCGACCACCGCCACCGGGCCGTGTGCGATGAACCGCTGCCCGAATCGCGACGGGCGCACGTCCGAGGCCCACCAGCTGGCCCCGGCATCCCCGGCCGCCGAGTAGGACACCGTGGCCGGTGTGAACAGCGGCCGCAGCGCCGGATCGTCGAAGTTCAGCACCTCGACCCGGCAGCGGCCGTCGAACAGCCGCGCCTTGGCCGCGAAGTAGTCGTCCGCGTCGGCGTGGAAGTCCAGGTGGTCCAGACCGAAGTTGGTGTACCCGCCGACGTCGAAGCGCACCCCGCCGACCCGGCCCAGCACCAGGGCGTGGCTGGACACCTCCATGACCACCGCGGTGACCCCGCGCTCGATCGCGGCGGCCAGCATCGCGTGCAGGTCGGTGGCCTCCGGCGTGGTCCGGGCGCTGTCCACCACCAGGTCGCCGAGCCGGGTCTCCACCGTGCCGATCAGGCCGGTGGTGTGCCCGGCGGCGCGCAGCCCGGACTCCACCAGGTATGCCGTGGAGGTCTTGCCGGCCGTGCCGGTGATCCCGATCACCGTCAGCCGGGCGGTCGGGTCGCCGTAGACCGCCGACGCCGCGGCGCCGAGCACCGCCCGTGGGTCGTCGGCCACCAGCACCGGCAGCCCGGCCGGCTCGGCCATCGCCCGGCCGGCCGGGTCGGTCAGCACCGCCACCGCGCCGGCCGCGGCCGCCTCCGCCGCGAACTCGCCCCCGTGCCGCCGCGTGCCGGGCAGGGCCGCGTACAGGTCGCCGGACCGAACCTCACCGCTGGCATGGGTGACGCCGGTGACCGGGGTGTCCGGGCCGGTCAGCTCCGCCGGGAGCAGGGCGGCGAGGTCGGCCAGCCGGTACGGCGGAACGGTCTGCGGACGGGGAATGCCGGGCACGGCGTCAGACCCTACCCTGCTTGATGGCCTCGCTCCGCTCGGCGGGCGCCGCTCCCGGGGAGCCGTTGGCGGGGCCACCGATTCCCGTCCGGGAAAGGGCGCCCGGCCGGAAATCGGCGTCCCCGCCAACGACGGGAGCGGCGCGTTTGGGTGACGCATCAGGGGTGCAGCTTGAACTTCGGCGCCGCGGAGGCCGACGGTGGCACCCGGTAGTGGAGCAGGGTGGCCTTCATCATGTCGCTGAACGCGGGCGCCGCGACGTCACCGCCGGTGCCGGTGGGCACGTCGGCGAACACCCCGATCACGTACCGCGGATCGTCCGCCGGGGCCATGCCGATGAAGGACCCGGCGTTGTGCTTGGTGTACCGGCCGTCGATCAGCCGCTTGCCGGTGCCGGTCTTGCCGGCGATCCGCCAGCCGTCCACCCGGGCCTGCGTGCCGGTGCCGCCCCTGGCGTCCACCACCGCCTCCATCAGCGTGCGCAACTGGGCTGCCACCTCCGGCCGGAGCACCTGGTGGGTGGCCGGCTCGGGCGCGTCGACCGGCTCGCCGTCGTACGGGATGGTGGCCCTGACCAGGTGCGGCTGGATGTAGGTGCCGTCGTTGGCGATGGCCGCGTAGCCGGCCGCCATCTGGAGCAGCGTCGCGTCCACGCTGTGCCCGATCGGGATCGAGCCGGTCGCCGAGCCGCTCCACTCGTCGGGGGCGAGCAGCCGGCCCTCGGCCTCACCGGGCATGCCCTCGCCGGTGGCCCGGCCCAGCCCGAACTTCTGCTGGTACTCGTACACCCGCTGCTTGCCCAGCTTGTCGGCGAGCAGGATGGTGCCCACGTTGGACGAGTAGGCCAGCAGCCCTGGCATGGTCATCACCGTGCCGCGCTTCTGCGGGTGGGTGTCGGAGAACGTGTAACCGCCCCGCCGCAGCGCCGGCCCGATCTTCAGCGTCGAGCCCGGGGTGATGATGCCCTCCTGCAGGGCCGCGCCGAAGACGAACACCTTGTGCGTGGAGCCCGGGTCGGTGATGACGCTGCTCACCACGTCCTCCCGGTCGGCCGGTTCGGACGAGAACGGCTGCTGCGCGTTGTACGCCGGGTAGCTGGCCTGCACCAGCACCTCGCCGGTCCGGACGTCCAGCACCACCGCCCCGCCGACGGTCGCGTTCACCTTCTCCATCCGCTGGGTGAGGATGCGCTGCACCTCGAACTGCAGGTCCCGGTCGATGGTCAGCTGCAGCGAGGTGCCCGGCTGGGCCGGGGTCAGCTGCGAGTAGCCGCCCGGGATCTCCTTGGCCAGCTTGGCGCCCGGGCTGTTCGGGTTGCCGATCTCGAAGACCCGCTTGCCGTCGGTGCCGCGCAGCAACTCGTCGTACCGCGCCTCCAGCCCTTCCAGGCCGGTGTGGTCCTCGCCGGTGAAGCCGATCAGGTTGGCGGCCAGGTCGGCGCCGGGCACGTCCCGCCGCTCGTCCCGGCCGGTGCGGATGCCGGCCAGGTTCATCGCGGTGATCGTGTCGGCCACCGCGACGTCCACGCCGCGGGCCAGGTATTCGAACCGGGACGCGCCGCCGCCGGGACGCTTCTTCTTGGCCATCAGCGCGGCCAGCCTCGACGGTGCCACGCCGAGCAGCGGGGACAGCTTCGCCGCGGCCCCGGCCGGGTCCTGCACCAGTTCCGGGTCGGCGTACACGTACCTGGCCTCGACGCTGTGCGCGAGCACCGCGCCGGACCGGTCCAGGATGCTGCCGCGCGGAGCCGGGAGGACCACCTCGGTGAGCCGGTTCTGCCGCTGCTCGAGCAGTTGCTGCGCCTCGGCCGGCGAGTCCATCACCTGCAGCACGACCAGCCGCACCCCGATGGTGGCGAACAGGGCCAGCGCCAGCACTGTGCCGAGCCGCAGCCGGCCGGCGCTGTTGGCCAGCTTGGGCGGTTCCGGGCGGGGGGCGGGCGCGGGCCGGCGGTCGGCCGGGCGGC
>DASSAL010000349.1:0-15667 GCA_035685405.1 Actinoplanes sp.
GTCCGTCGACCACCCAGGTCTCCGCCGGTGCCGCGCCGCGATGCTCGGGATCGGGCCGCAGCGCGAACTCCGCCTCCAGCGCCGACAGAATCTCCGCCGCCGTGACCATCTTTGCCCGGTCCCAGCCGTGCTGGGCGTCGAGCGGCATCTGCTCGATGAACCGCAGCTCGTAGCCGTGGTCGAGGGCGAAGCCGAGCAGCATCGCGGCCTCGTCGTCGTTGACCCCGCGCATCAGCACCGAGTTGATCTTTACGGGGGTGAGGCCGGCGGCGGCGGCCCCGGCCAGCCCGGCGAGCACGTCGGGTAGCCGGGAGCGGTGGGTGAGCCGGCGGAACCGCTCGGCGTCGAGGGTGTCCAGCGAGACGTTGACCCGGTCCAGGCCGGCGTCGCGCAGCGGGCCGGCCAGCTTGTCGAGGCCGATGCCGTTCGTGGTCACCGACAGCCGGGGCCGCGGGTCGAGCGCGGCGACCGCAGCGACGATTGCGGTGAGGCCGGGCCGGATCAGTGGTTCGCCGCCGGTGAACCGCACCTCGGTGACGCCCAGCCGCTGCACGGCGATGCGGACCAGCCGGACCACCTCGTCGTCGCTGAGCACCTCGTCGCGCGGCAGCCACGGCAGACCTTCCGGCGGCATGCAGTACGCGCAGCGCAGGTTGCACCGGTCGGTGAGCGAGACCCGCAGGTCCGTGGCCACCCGGCCGAACCGGTCCACCAGCCGGCCGATGAGCGGGGCGCCGGGAGCACGCGAAGCCGGAACCGTACCACCGTCCACCGCGGTGGCCGGCCCCTCGAATCGCAGCTCGGTCACGTCGTCGAATCTAGCCCTTTCCCGCCGCACGTGCCCCAGGCTGCACCAGCCTGTGGATAACCCGGCTCGTTCCGCACCCCGCAGCGCACCGGACCAAGCCGCGACACGCCCCCTCAATGCCGCTGGCCCGGGTCGCTACGCGCCCTGCAGCGCCTCGACCGCCGCCCGCACCGCCCCCCGGTACGCCACCCCGAACGCCGCCGTATGCACCAGCAGCAGATGCAGCTGATGCAGCGCCACCCGCTCCCGCCACCCCTCGGCCAGCGGGAACACCTCGTGGTACGCGGCCAGGATGGTCGACAGATGGGGCGCGCCGCCGAAGAGCGCGAGCGAAGCCAGGTCGGTCTCCCGATGGCCGCCGTGCGCGGCCGGGTCGACCAGCCAGGCGTGCCCGTCCAGCGCCCACAGCACGTTGCCCGGCCAGAGGTCGCCGTGGGTGCGGGCGGGCGGCTCGCTCACCCCGTACCGATGCACGGTGTTGATGATCTGCTCCACGGCCCGCACGTCATCGCCGGAGAGTGCGCCGCGATCGGCCGATTGCCGAAGATAGGGCTGCAGCCGGCGGGCCGCGAACCAGTCCGCCCACGGCCCGTCGGATGGGGTGTTGTCGAGCGGCAGCGGCCCGATGAATCCGGGCCAGGACGCGCCGAAGGAGGGGGCGCCGGACCGGTGGAGCCCGGCCAGCGATCGGCCGAGCGCGGCGGCGGCGGCGGGTGTGGGCTTTCCGGGCTCGATCCACTCCATGGCCAGCAGGTCGGGCAGGGCCACGAGCACTTCCGGTACGGGCACCGCGGCGGCCTCCCGCAGCCACCTGAGCCCGGCCGCCTCCGCCTCGAAGAAGCCCTCGGGCGGCGTACCGCCGGGCCAGGTCTTGGCGAAGACCGACGCGCCGTCGTCCAGGGTCAGCCGGGAGGCGACCGACACGCCGCCGCTGGAGACCGGCGTCTCGCGGATGCGCTGATGGTGGAGAAATGTCGGGAGATGCTGCGGGTGCGTGCGCAGGTACGCCAGATCCACCGCCTTATCTTCCGCTTCGGGTTACGGGCATCTCCATTCGGAGTCAAAATGTCGGCATGACCCCTGTCACGGTGCGTTCGTACCGGCCGACCGACCACAGCGCCGGTCGCCGCCTCTGGTCGGAGCTGACCAATCAGCACAACCTGATGTACGGCGGCACTCCGGACGACGCCGGCGCGGGTTTCGAGGAGTACCTGACCAGGCTGGACCTGTGCGGCCTCTGGGTGGCCGAGCACGCGGACGACGGCGTGATCGGGATGGTCGGGCTGGTCATGCGCGGCCGCGGCGGCGAGGTGGAACCGGTTGTGGTGACCGTCTCGCATCGGCACAAGGGGGTGGGCCGGAAGCTGCTGCGGCACGTCGCGAGCGAGGCGAAGAAGCGCAACATGACCTCGCTGACCATCTCGCCGGCGTCCCGCAACGTCGATGCGATCCGCAGCCTGCACGCGGCCGGTTATGACGTGGTGTCGTCCATCGAGCTCACCATGGATCTGGACCGGCACCAGCACGAGTGGCAGCAGGACGGGCTCGAGCTGCACGAACGGCAGTTCCGCTCCTGACGTGACGTGACCGGACCTGTGGACGGCCGGGCGTGTCGTCCACAGGGTGCCGCGGCGCTCGGCGGATTCCGCCAGGCTCCCGGGCATGACAGCCGACACCTCGCTCCACGTCAGTTCCCTGCACGAGTTCCTCGCCGCGGTGCCCTACCTGCTGGGTTTCCATCCGGCCGACAGCGTCGTGGTAGTCGCCCTCAAGGACCGGCGGGTGTTGTGTGCGGCGCGCGCCGGGTGTGACGATCCGGTCGATCACACCGCCGAGGTGCTGGTCCGGCAGGGTGCGGACGCGGCGGCGGTGATCGGGTACGGGGAGCCGGTACGCGTCACGCCCGCCGTGCAGCGGATGAGCCACGCGCTGAGCAGCCGCAACGTCCCGGTGGTGGACGAGTTCCGGGTCACCGGCGGGCGGTACTGGTCGTACCGGTGCAAAGATCCGGACTGCTGCCCGCCCGACGGCACGCCGTGCCGGACCGCGGAGTCGGTCGTCGCCGCGCAGGCCACGTACGACGGCCAGGTGCTGCTGCCGGACCGGGCGGCCCTGGCGGCGCGGCTGGCACCGGTCACCGGTGATGAGCAGGTGGCGATGTCGGCGGCCACCGAACGGGCCCGGGACCGGCTGACTGAGGCGCTGCCGCACGGCATCCGCCGCACCGGCCGGGCCGCGGTGCGGGCCGCCGAGGTCCGGTACCGGTCCGGCGGCCGGCTCACCGACGACGAGGTGGCCTGGCTCGGCATGATGCTCGTGGAGACCAGGATCCGGGACTACGCGTGGATGCGGACCGCCGGCGAGGACTGGCGGATCGCGCTGTGGACGGACGTGACCCGGCGGGTCGACCCGCTGTACGTGCCGGCGCCCGCGTCCCTGCTCGCGTTCGCCGCCTGGCGCCAGGGTCAGGGCGGGCTGGCCAATGCCGCGCTGGACCGGGCGCTGTCGGCCGAGCCGCACTACCCGATGGCGCATCTGATCGGGCAGATCCTGCACGAAGGTGTGCCGCCCGACCTGATCGACCTCACCCCGCCCCGGTCCCCGCACCGGCGCCACCGGCGCGGGGGCCGCGGGCGGACTCACGGACGGACGGTCTCCTGATGGACGGTCGCGGCGCCCAGGTCGTCGGGTCGCAGCGTCGCCACCGATCCGGGCGTCGGGCTGTCGGCGGTCTGGTGCAGGCCGGGCACCCCGTCCTCGATCACGAACGTGGCCGGGTGTGCACCGGCGTCCGGCCGGGTCCCGAACGGCACCACCTGGAAGTCGGCGGTCATCAGAGCCGGCGTGATCGTGGTCCGGACGTACCCAACCGCGGGTGATCCGGTCCCGCAAGGCGGCGTACCCGTCCCAGGCGTCCATGCTGACCACCTTCGCCGGTCCGGAGTTGTTGTCCCGCTGCCCGAAGAACACCTGCTGGCCGAGCATGTCCCAGGCCACGGTCGATCGCCGGAAGCCTTCCAGCAGCCACTGCTCCTGCTCGGCGCCGGTGATCGACCGGGCCGGGTCGAGCGCGGCCGGGCAGTCCCGGTACCCGCCGCCGCAAGCCTGGTCGTCGCGGTACTGCCGGGTGTCGAGCAGGTGGAACGTGGCCAGCCGGCCCCAGCGGACCCGCCGGTAGAGCTGCATGTCGATGCCGTTCGAGATGGAGGACCGGCGCAGCGGCATGTTCTCGTAGTACGCCTGGAATGCCGCCGCCCGCCGCGCCGGGAAGTTCGGGTCCGGCGGCTCCGCGACCTCGTCGGCCCAGTTGTTCTCCACCTCGTGGTCGTCGACCACCACCGCCCAGGGCGTGCCGCTGCCGGTTGTTGGCCAGCGTCACGGTCGTGATGTCGCCGTGCTCGTACTGCGAGCAGGAGACGAACGACATCGTCGAAGGCGCTCACCGTGGCACCCGGCGGCGGCGCGATCCGGGTCCGGCCGGCCGCCCAGACCGTCCTCGGCCAGCGGATCGACGGCCAGCCGGGTCCAGATCACGACGCCGTCCGGCTGGGGGTCGTTCAGACGGTGACGCGATGTGCTCCCGCGTAGACGTTCATCGACGGTCCACGCAGGAAGCCGACCAGCGTCATGCCGGCCTCGTCGGCGAGCTCGGCAGCCAGCGTGCTGGGCGCGGAGACCGCGGCGAGCAGCGGGATGCCGGCCATCCGGGCCTTCTGGGTCAGCTCGAAGCTGGCCCGGCCGGAGACCAGCAGCAGGTGGCCGGCCAGCGGCAACCGGCCGGCGCGCACCGCCCAGCCGATCACCTTGTCCACCGCGTTGTGCCGTCCTACGTCCTCCCGCATCACCACGAGGTCACCGCCGGGGGTGAAGAGGCCGGCCGCGTGCAGCCCGCCGGTCCGGTCGAAGGTGCGCTGGGTGGCACGCAGGGCATCGGGCAGACCGGAAAGCGTGCGGGCGGACACCGACACGCCGTCGGTGGAGACGTCGAACCGGGACCGGGTGCGGACCGCGTCGATGCTCGCCTTGCCGCACACGCCGCACGAGGAGGTGGTGTAGAAGTTGCGGCTCGGGTCGGTCACCGGCGGGGGGACGTGATCGCCGAGCGCGATCTCGACCACGTTGTAGGTGTTGGGGGTGTCGGTGCCCGCGCACAGCTGGGCGGTCACCACATCCTCGGCGGTCCCGATGATGCCCTCGGTCAGCAGGAAGCCCATGGCCAGGTCGATGTCCTGGCCGGGGGTGCGCATGGTGACCGCCAGGGGGGTACGCCGGAGCCGGATCTCCAGGGGTTCCTCGGCGGCCAGGTCGTCCGGTCGGCGACGGGTCTCGGCGGACCCGTCGATATTGATCTTGAGGACCGGCCGGCGGCTCATCGTGCGTCCCATCTCGCCAGCGTATTGCCGGTGTGCGACGAGCGCCGGTCACGCTCCAGTCGCCCTCGGGATACGGTACGTACGTGGGGGGATTCGCTGCGGTGGTGCTGGCCGGCGGTGCGGGACGTCGGATGGGGGGTGCGGACAAGCCGACGCGGACCGTGGCCGGGCAGTCGATGCTCACCCGGGTGCTGGCCGCCGTGCACGACGCGGACCCGCGGATCGTGGTCGGCCGGGTGCCGCCCGACCTGCCGGTCCACGTGCACTCGACGAGCGAGGAGCCGCCCGGCGGCGGACCGGTAGCGGCCGCTTCGGCGGGGCTGACCCTGGTGCCCGCGGAGGTGACCTTCACCGCGCTGCTGGCCGCCGACCTGCCGCTGCTCACCGGCGAGGCGATCGACGTCCTGCGGCTGACCGTGGAGTCGGCGCCCATGCAGGGCGCGGTCTACCGGGACATGGAGGGCCGCCGGCAGCTGCTCTGCGGGGTGTGGCGCACCCGCGCGCTGCGCGAGGCGATCGATCGGCTGGCGGCGGAGCGGGGTGGCCTGCACGGTGCGTCGGTCCGGGGGCTGATGGAATACCTGCGGGTGGCCGAGGTGTCCTGGCGCCGGCCGGGCCCGCCACCCTGGTTCGACTGCGACACCGACGACGACCTGCGCACCGCCGAGGAGTGGGTCAAATGAGCAAGCCGAGTTCGACCGGCAGGACCGACGACTTGCGTGCGGCCGAGGAGTGGGTGAAGTGAACGAGCTGGACGCCTGGGTCGCCGCGGCCGCGACCGAACTCGGGCTGGAGCCGGGCGAGGTGCCGGTGAAGCCGGTGCTGGACGTGGCGCGGGACGTGGCGCACGGGGTGCTGCGGCCGGGCGCTCCCGTGACGACGTACCTCATGGGGGTGGCGGTGGGCCGGGGCGCGGACCCACTGGAGGTGGCCAAGCGGCTCGGCGAGATGGCCGGCGCCTGGGAACAGCGGGAAGCCTGACAACCACTCGATAGGGTGGCGGTCATGACGGCGGAACCCACGGGCGACCATCACGAGAGCATCCTGCTCGATGAGCCCACCACGGCTGACCTGCGCGCCAAGGTGACCGAGGCGTGGCGGGAGTTCGCCGGTGCGCTGGCCCGCCTGATCCCGGCCCTGTCGCCCGGCGCGCACGTCGACGTCACCCTCGACCCGACCGCGTCCGGCACCGGGACCGCCGTCTACTCGGTGAGCATGCGCGTGCTCGACGGTGACGTGGTGGAGGCCCTCGCGGTGGGCAACGCCGAGCTGCCCGAGGGCTACCGGATGGACCGGTCCTCGGTCGCCGACCTGATCGCGCTCGGCTGGTCGCCGCCCGGCGTGCTGCCCGACTCCGGCGAATCGTTCGGCCTGCGCTCCACCGCCGACCAGGCCGGCCGGCTGGCCGCCATCGTGACCCGCACCTTGCGCGACGTGTACGGCGCGCCGCATCCGGCGTTCCTGGTCTACCTGGTGCACGACGCCGCCGACGACCCGATCGACACGCCACCGCTGGGCACCGCCCGGCACGAGCCGAACCTCGAGGACGGGCTCGGCGTCGACGACCTGCCGGGGGCGGCCGCCCTCGCCGCGGCCGCCGAGGAGGCGATCCCGCTGCCCGAGCGGGTCCGGACCGTGCTGGCCACCATGTCGCAGACCACCGTCGACCAGCTCCAGGAGGACACCGACGGCGACATCGGCATCCGGGCCGGGTCGGCGATGGTATTCGTCCGGGTCCGCGACAACCCGCCGCTGGTGGACGTCTTCTCGCCGATCCTCACCGAGGTCGAGCCGACCGAGAAGCTGTACGTGAAGCTCTCGGAGCTGACCAACCGGATGCCGATCGGCCGGCTCTACTGCGCGCAGGACACCGTCTGGGCGTCCATCCCGGTGTTCGGCCGAAACTTCCAGACCGCCCACCTGATGCTCGCCGTCCAGGTGATGACCGGCCTGGCCGACGAGCTGGACGACCGGCTGCACGGCGAGTTCGGCGGCAAGCGGTTCTTCGGCGAAGACAAGCCGGCCGGTAAGGACGCGGGGGACCACCGCACCGGCATGTACCTCTAGCGGTTCCGGAGAAACGCGAGGCTGTCCAGCGTGGACAGGGATGAGGCCTGCAGTCCCAGGTCGGATACCGTCCACAGCACGTCGCCGATGACCAGGGTCCGCTGGATCATCGGCTGGTACCCCTCGGTGTGCCGCGGCTGGCTGATCTCGCCGACCTTGGTCAGCCCGTCCCCGGTGACCCGCAGCGCGAGCGCGCCGGAGTTCTGCTGCGACGTCGTCGCGTCGAAGCGCGTCATCGGAATGACCAGCAACCCGGTGGCCGCCCACCAGAGGATCGCGTGCGGGTCGTACTCGGCCTCGGAGAAGCCGTCGGACACGTGGTGCTGGGCCAGCCGACGGGGCTCGGCCAGGTTCGACACGTCGAACAGCGAGACCTGGGTGCCCTGCGTACGGCCCTGGTTGTCGGCCTCCTGGCCGATGCCGACCAGCCGGTTCTCACCCACCGGCTGCAGATGGGCCGAGTACCCGGTGATCTTCAGTTCGCCGGTGACCTCGGGTGCGGCCGGGTTGCTCAGGTCGAGGCTGTAGAGCGGGTCCACCTGGCGGAAGGTCACCAGATACCCCCGCGGGCCGATGAACCGGGCCGAATAGATCCGCTCGCCCTTGCCCAGCCCATCCACCTTTCCGACCTCGACCAGCTTGTCGTCGGTCTGCCTCAGCACCCGGACCGCGGAGCTCGATTTCGCCTCGTTGGTGGTGGCCACCCGCAGGTGACCGTCCCATTCGGACAGTGCGTACTGGTTGATCAACCAGCCCGGCACCGTGCCGGCGGCCGCGTAGACCGGTCTGGACCTGGCCGGTGTGTCGAACCGGTAGATCTCGGTGCGCTGGCTCACCCGGCGGTTGTCCCGGCCGGGCCAGAAGTCGAGCCGCCAGCGCTGGTCACTGGCGATGTAGAGGCTGGTCGGGGTGCCGTACACGGTGTCGCCGTCGGCCACCACGGACACCGGGTCGCCGCTGCCCAGCGACGCGGCCGCGAGGTCGAACGTGTGGACGGTCACCATCGACGAGCCGGAGAACACCGGCGGCCGGCTTACTCGGCTGCAGCCCACCGTGCCCCGTTCGGTGGTGGTCCCGGTGGTCACGGAGAAGCTGGGCAGCCACGCGTCGGACGCGGCCTTGTCGATCGCCGTGCGGTTGGCCTGCACGCGCTTCTTCTCGTCGCCGACGCCGGGCAGTTCCGGGAAGGTGATCCGCGGCGTGCTGCGCAGCACCACCCGGGCCGTGGTGCCGGTCAGCCGGGCGTCCACCAGCGAACCGTCGCCCTCGAACCGGCTCACCACCCGAGGCGGGCCGGACAGGTCGATCAGGAACACCGTGGGGCGCTGCATGATCGGCGGCCGTTTGATGTCGGTGTCCTCCCGGATCGCCGGGTACCACCCGTACCCCGGATCGGCCAGCACCAGCGCGCGATCCCCGGCCAGCACCAGGTCGGTCTGCGCGCCCTGCACGTCGAGCGACAGCTTGCCGGTCTGCGTCCGCGTCGCCGCGTCCACCACTCGTAGCGTCCCGCCCTGAACGGTGACGATCCGGCGGCCGTCGGTCTTCACCAGGTCCGGCTCGTCGACGCCCTGCTCGTGCACGTTGGTCCCGGAGTACGCCGGCGCCGCCTTCTCCGCGGCTGCCATCGGAGCCGCGTTGCGCGCACCGCTCATGTCCGCCGCGCCGCCGGCCGCGAGCGCCCGCTCAACGCCGCCGCCGAAGCCCCACGGGCCGACCGCCTCCTTCGCCGCCGCGCGCAGATCGTCGGTGAGCTGGTCGCACGAGTCGTAGGCGACCAGCCGCAGCGCGGACGGGTCGAAGGTGCGCCCCGGTGGCGGCGGCGGGTTCGGGGAGTCGGCCGTGCAGCCGGCCACCGTGACGGTGGCGGCGAGGGTTGCGCAGAGCACCAGACGACGTGACATGCCGGTGGGACGCGACGGCCCCGGCCACGGTTCCCGGCAGCGACCCGGTTCTCAGAACGTCTCGGCCAGCCGGGACAACACGATCATGCTGCGGGTGGAGGTGACGAACGGTTCCGCGCGCAGCCGTTCCAGCGCCTGTTCCAGATGGCCGATGTCGGCGGCGCGCAGATGCACCAGCGCGTCCGCCTCACCCGAGACGGTGTACGCACCGACCACCTCCGGATGCCGCCGGACGGCCACGGTGATCTGCGCCGGTGTGGTGCGCCCGGTGCAGAACAGCTCGACGAACGCCTCGGTGGTCCAGCCCACCGCGGCCGGGTCGACGACGGTGGTGAAGCTCTTGATCACCCCACGCGATCGAAGACGATCGACGCGTCGTTTCACCGCGGGCGCGGACAGCGACACCTTGCTGCCGATGTCGGCGTACGAGGCGCGGCCGTCAGCGACCAGCAACGCAATGATTCGCTGGTCCACGGTGTCCATCTGCAACGAATCGCCTCCACCGAGCAAGATTCTGCGCTGTTTCGATCGTGGCCAGCGTACCTACCCTGTTACCTCATGAGCCACTCGGAACGGATGCCGCGAAACCGGGCATACCTGATGTGTCCGCCTCAGCATTTCTCGGTCACCTACGCCATCAACCCGTGGATGGACACCTCGGCGGCGGTGGACGCGGCGCTCGCCCTGAGGCAGTGGGAGCTGTTGCGGGACACCCTGACCGGGTTGGGGCACGCGGTGCACGTGCTGGATCCGGAGCCCGGCCTGCCCGACATGGTGTACGCGGCCAACGGCGCGTTCTCGATCGACGGCACGGTGTACGGCGCCCGGTTCCGATTTCCGCAGCGGTCTGCAGAGGCGACCCACCACCAGCTCTTCTACCGCAACGGGCCGTGGACGTTCGTCGACCCGGTGCACGTCAACGAGGGCGAAGGCGACTTCGCATATCTGCCCGGCGCGTACGGCGGCACCATCCTGGCCGGATACGGCTTCCGCACCGATCCCGCGGCGCACGCCGAGGCCCAGGAGGTGCTCGGCCGGCCGGTGATCTCGCTGGCCCTGGTCGACCCGGCGTTCTACCACCTGGACACCGCGCTCGCCGCGCTCGACGACCGGCACGTCACCTACTACCCGCACGCGTTCTCGCCGGCCTCGCAGCGGATCCTCGCCCAGCTCTTCCCGGACGCGGTGATCGCCGACCGCGCCGACGCCGAGGCGTTCGGGCTCAACCTCGTCAGTGACGGGCGTCACGTTGTGCTCAATGCGGAGGCGACCGGCATGGCGGACAAGGTGCGCGCCGCGGGGTACGTACCGGTTCCAGTGGAATTGAGCGAGCTGAAGCGGGGCGGCGGCAGCGTCAAGTGTGCGGTGGCCGAACTGCGGCCCACACCACTTGCGCCATGATGGACCCCATGACCGACGACACCCGAACCCCGGACAAGCAGGACGACGACTCCGTCATCGTGGTCGGCCCGGACGGCCGGCCGATGGGAACGGTCGAGTCGGACGGCAGCATGAGGCCGGAGGAGCCGGGCAACCTGATCGAGCAACCGGCCAAGGTCATGCGGATCGGCAGCATGATCAAACAACTGCTGGAGGAGGTACGGGCGGCGCCGCTCGACGAAGCCAGCCGTGGCCGGCTGCGCGACATCCACCACCGCTCGATCACCGAGCTGGAGGACGGCCTGGCCCCGGAACTCCGCGAGGAACTGGAACGGCTGTCCCTGCCCTTCGACGGCGACACCCCGCCGAGCGAGGCCGAGCTGCGGATCGCCCAGGCTCAGCTGGTCGGCTGGCTGGAGGGCCTGTTCCACGGCATCCAGGCGGCCCTGGTCGCCCAGCAGATGGCCGCCCGCCTACAACTGGAGCAGATGCGCGGCGGTCCGGGCCGGCCGGCCTTGCCGATGGGTCCGACCGGCGTCATCCCCGGCATGCCGGGCTCTCCGCCGAGCGGTGACGGCCGCACCGGGCAGTACCTATAGGAAGACCCGTTCCAGGACCGCGGCGACGCCGTCCCCGTCGTTGGTCGCCGTCACCTCGGCGGCGACCTCGACGACGGCCGGGTGGGCGTTGCCCATCGCCACCGCGTGGCCGGCCCAGCTGAGCAGCGGGATGTCGTTCGGCATGTCACCGAAAGCGATCACGTCCTCGGCGGTCAAGCCCTCCCGCTCGCACAACCAGGCCAGGCCGGCCGCCTTGGTGACCCCGGTGGCGGAGATCTCCACCAGCGCCGACGACGACGAATGGGTGGTTTCCGCAATGCCGCCCAGGGTGCGGCTGACCAGTTCGAAGAACGCGTCCGGTGGGGCCGAGGCGGAGCGGGCCAGCAGCTTCACCGCCGGGGCCGACGTCAGCTCCTCGGGCGTGGTCAGCACCCGCACCGAGGTGTGCTCGCCCGCCCAGCGCATCGGCCAGGCCTCCTCGTACCAGAACGCCCGGCCGTCCTCCACCTCGACAGCGAGCGCGATGTCCGGCACGGTCTCGCGCAGCCGCTTGGTCACGTCGAGCAGCAGGTCGACGTCCAGCGGCGCGGTCCGCAGCACTTCGTCGGTGTCCGGGTCGTACACCACGGCGCCGTTCGCGCACACCGCGGGCAGCGGCTGGGCCATCTGGTCGTACAGCTGGCGCAGCCAGCGCACCGGGCGCCCGGTGACCAACACGGCCGGTACGGGCAGGGCACCGAGGGTCCGGACGGTGCGAGGGCTGAGTGTCCCGTCGGTGCGGATCAGCGTTCCGTCGATGTCCGAGGCCACCAGGCGGTAAGAATGCATCACCTCGACAATAACGCGTCCAGAAAGACCGCCACCCCGTCCCCGTCGTTGCTGCCGATGACCTCGTCGGCCGCCGCGAGCACGGTCGGGTGGGCGTTCGCCACGGCCACCCGCTGCCAACCCGCCCAGGCGAACATCGGCAGGTCGTTGGGCATGTCACCGAACACCAGCACGTCCGCCGGGTCCACCCCGACGGCCTCGGCGACGGTCGCGAGCCCGGTGCCCTTGTCCACCTCGGGCGGGCAGATCTCGATGACGTTCAGCCCCGCCTGGGTGACCGAGGCCACCTCCGGCGGCACGATCCGGCCGGCCGTCGCGAGCAGGTCGTCGACATGGTGGTGCGGCGTGCACGCGTACGCCTTGATCACCTCGCCGCTCAGGCACTCCGCCCGGGTCCGCTCCTCGACGGTGACCTGGTAGCGCCAGCCCGGCGCGCGCGTGCCCCACAGCGGCGCACCGGCGTGCTCCAGCGCCTCCACCATCACGGTCAGCGGGCCGACCTCCGCCTCCAGGTCGGTGAGCAGTCCGGCCAGCCGCGCACCGGAGAGCCGAGCCTGCTTGAGGTACTGGCCGTCGAGCTGGTCGAGCACCCACCCGCCGTGCGCCATCACCAGGAAGTCGGCGGCGCGGATGTCGTTGCGGGTCAGCTCGGTCAGCCGCGGCCCCCGGCCGGTGGCGCCGACGATCCGGATACCCGCGGCGCGGACCCGATCCAGCACCTCATGGGTGTACGCGGACACGGTGTCGTCACTGCGCACCAGCGTGCCGTCCAGATCAGTGGCGATCAGCTTGGGGAGTCCGGGACGGGCCATGGGAACCTCCGTGGTCGGCGGTCCCCGCTTCTTCAGGGCGGAAGGAAAACGGTACACCGGCCCGGCTACCTGCGCCTATGGCTTCCGGTAGCGGGCCGGTGTCGATCACGTTAGCGAACGGGTTCCAGGACGTCCCGGCCGCCGAGGTACGGCTGCAGCGCCTTCGGCACGCGGACCGACCCGTCCGGCTGCTGGTGGTTCTCCAGGATCGGAATCAGCCAGCGGGTGGTCGCCAGGGTGCCGTTCAGTGTCGCCGCGTGCTGCGGGCGGCCACCGGCGTCGCGGAACCGGATGTTCAACCGGCGGGCCTGGTACGTTGTGCAGTTCGACGTCGAGGTGACCTCCCGGTATCGGTTCTGCGACGGCACCCAGGCCTCGCAGTCGAACTTGCGGGCCGCGCTGCTGCCGAGGTCACCGGCCGCCACGTCGATCACCCGGTACGGGATCTCGACCTTGGCCAGCATCTCCTCCTCCATGGCGAGCAGCCGCTCATGCTCCTCGGCGGCCTGCTCCGGCCGGCAGAACGAGAACATCTCCACCTTGTCGAACTGGTGCACCCGCAGGATGCCGCGGACGTCCTTGCCGTGCGACCCGGCCTCCCGCCGGTAACACGACGACCAGCCGGCGAACCGGCGCGGCTGATCCAGATCGAGGATCTCGTTCGCGTGGTACGCCGCCAGCGGCACCTCCGAGGTGCCGACCAGGTACAGGTCGTCCGCCTCCAGCCGGTACACCTCGGTGGCGTGCGCGCCGAGGAACCCGGTGCCCTCCATCGCCTCCGGCCGCACCAGCGACGGCGTGATCGACGGCGTGAAACCGTTCTCCACCGCCTGCTGGATTGCCATCTGCAGCATCGCGAGCTGCAGCAGCGCACCGACACCGGTGAGGAAGTAGAACCGCGAACCGGACACCTTGGCGCCGCGCTCGGTGTCGATCGCGGCGAGCGCCTCGCCGATCTCCAGGTGGTCCTTCGGCTGCGCGATGTCCGGGATGTCACCGACCGTCTTGAGTACCACGAAGTCGTCCTCACCACCCGGCGGCACACCGTCGGCGACGAGATTGGGCACGACCAGATGCGCCCGGCGCAGGGCCTGGTCGGCCTCGGCGGCGGCGGTCTCGGCCGCCTTGACCTCGGCAGCCAGCTCTTTGGTACGGGTGAGCAGCGCCGCCCGCTCGTCCCCGGCGGCCTTCGCGACCTGCTTGCCGAGCGACTTCTGTTCCGCCCGGACCGCCTCGAACCGCTGGGTCGCGGACCGGCGCTCCTCGTCGGCGCGCAGCAGCGCGTCCACCACGTCGGTGGACTCGCCGCGCAGCCGCTGGCTGGCACGGATCAGCTCGGGATCTTCACGAAGCAGGCGCAGGTCAATCACGACTGTTCAGCGTACCGGCCCGCCAAACCGGTTTTAGCTCGGCTTGTCCCGGTCGTCATCCAGCGACGTGAACGGCTTGGTGGACGTCACGGTCAGGTCGAACGGCGCGTCCGGCGGCCCCTCGTCGTCCTCCTTCGGCCGGCGCCACGACCAGACCACCGGCCCGGCCGGCACCGCCTCGGCCACCGTCTCTTCATCCACTCCGTCCGACGGCGGTGGCGGCTCGTGCCGCCCGGCCAGATACAGCGCCAGCACCACCGCGGCCACGCCGAAGAAGGCACACCACAGACCCCGGCCGTAGGACAGCTGCAGTTGTTCGGCGTCCATGTTCATCGTGAACAGTGTCAGCATCACCCGGCTGGTCTCGCCGAGCGACGGAGTCAGCGCGACCAGCAACGCGATCAGCACACCGCCGGTGCTCAACCCGAGCAGCCGGGCGTACCGGCGGGCCACCGGTGCGCCGAAGAGCACCAGCGCCACCGCCCCGGCCAGGACGAACAGCCCGACGAGGTACGCGCCACCGATGGCTCCCAGGTCGGTCACCCCGGCCGGCAGCTGACGGATGGTGCCACTGCCCGTACCGCCGGCGAACGCGTCGGTGTCCAGAGCGGTGACCTGCCACTCGGAGATCAGCGAGGCGAACAGCGCCACCCCGCCGACCGCCGCCGCCAACGGCACCGCCCGGCGGTCCGCGGCCAGCCCGCCGAGAATCTCGGTGAGGCCCCACCGCCGGCGCTCCCGGCGGGACGCGTCCGGTTCGGCACCGAACTCGACCACGGCTTCCGGCGGCGCGTGACCAGGCCCGGCGGCCTGCGGATCGGACGACATGAAACCCATCATGACCGGCGCCGACTCCACCGACCAGCGCGCGGGCGTTTTGGGCTAGCGTCGGGGGCATGCCTATTCGTACTGCTTCAGCCCGCTGGGAAGGGAACTTCACCGAAGGTTCCGGCACGGTCAAGACCGGCAAGGGCGGCTACCAAGGGAATTACTCGTCGAAGTCACGCTTCGAGGAAGGTGAGGGGACGAACCCGGAGGAGCTGATCGGCGCCGCGCACGCCGGCTGCTTCTCGATGGCCTTCTCGAAGGCCCTGGCCGACGCCGGGTTCACGCCGAACTCCGTGGAGACCACCGCCAAGGTGCACCTGGACAAGGGCGACGGCGGCTTCAGCGTCACCCGGATCGAGCTGGACACCGTCGGCGACGTGCCCCGCATCGACGCGGACACGTTCCAGAAGATCGCCGAGGGCGCCAAGGAGAACTGCCCGATCTCGCGGCTGCTCTCGCCGGGCGCGCAGATCAGCCTCAACGCCGTACTGAGCTAGTTGGTCGGCGCTTCGCGCCTCCGGGCATTTCGCCCTGGGGAGCCGACGACGAGAACACCGAAATGGACGAGGCGAAGCCGTGGTTCATTTCGGCGCTCTCGTCGTCGGCTCCCCGGGGCGAAATGCCCGCCGAGCGAAGCGAGGCCAGCCAGCTCAGCAGCCAAATGCAACCAGCTCAACCAATCCTGAACCGCTGCCCATAAACCGCAAAGACCAACGGCGTGTTCAGATCCAGGTTCC
>DASSAL010000350.1:0-10770 GCA_035685405.1 Actinoplanes sp.
CTCGGCCAGCAGCACCCGGGCCGGGTCCTGCGACGGCGCGGCGACGGTAGCGTCCGAAACCGGGGCGAAGGCGAGGAATTCGTTCGTCATGCCGAAGACGCTAGGCGGTGCCGGGCCGGTGCGACCGAGCGGTAACCGAACGGCACCCGGACGCGAACGAGGGAGCTCCCGCGCGACCGCCGGATCAGGCGGGAAGCTGGTCCATCGCCTTGTAGATGCGCTTGTCGGAGATCGGCTGGGCGGTGCCGAGCACCTGGGCGAACAGGTTCACCCGCAGCTCCTCGATCATCCAGCGGATGTCCCGCAGTCCCTCGTCCGCCGCCCCGCCGGCCGGCAGCTCGGCGCGCAGCTCCCGGTACTCCTGCTCGATCTCGTGCACCTGGGCCATCAGCTGGCGGTCCCGGGCCAGGTTGCCGCCCAGCCGGTCCAGGCGGTGGACAATGGCCCGCAGGTATCGGGGCAGATGGTGCAGGTGCCGCCACCCGGTCTCGGTGACGAACCCGGGATGCACCAGGCCGCGCAGCTGCTGCCGGATGTCGGCCAGGGCCGGAACCAGCGAGGGGTCCCGCAGCGAGCCGAGCCGCTGCTCGATGTCGTACGCGGTGGACAGCACCGCCCGCACCTCGGCCACCACGGTGGCCACCGCGTCCACCAGATCGGCGCGGACCGCCTCGCGCAGCTCGGTGAACGACGCCGAGTCCCAGGCCGGCCCGCCCGCGTCGGCGACCAGCTTGTCCACCGCAGCGCCGGCGCAGTCGTCCAGCAGGTCGGCGATCGACCGGTACGGGTTGGCCCGGCTCAGCTCCAGCTTGGCCCGGTTGTCCAGCCGCCCCTGCAGGAACCGGGCAGCCGGCGGCAGGGTGAGCAGCAGCAGCCGGCGGGTGCCGGCCCGCATCGCCGCGCGCTGCTCCGCCTCGGTCTCGAAGACCCGGACCGCCACGCTGTCGTCCTGGTCGGCCAGCGCCGGATAGACGGTCACCTGATACCCGCCGCGCACCTGGGTGACCCGCCGCGGCAGGGTGCCGAAGTCGCTGGTGGTGATGCCGGTGCGCTCCAGGTCACCGGCGGCGGCCGAGATGGTGGCCCGCACCTTGGGGGCCAGGCCGCGCCGCAGCGCGTCCAGGTCGCGGCCCTCGCCCAGCGTCTCGCCCCGCTCGTTGACCACCCGGAAGTTCATCCGCAGGTGGTCCGGCAGCTGGTCGGGCCGCCAGGCGTCGCGGGGCACCAGCACGCCGGTGAGGCGGCGCAGCTCGGCGCCGACCGCCTCGGGTAGCGACCCCCGGCGGGCCGGGATGCGGTCCAGGACCGCTGCCGCCCAGTCCGGCACCGGGACGAAGTTGGTCCGCAGCGCTTTGGGTAACCCCCGGATCAGCTGCACCACCACGTCGTGCCGCAGCCCCGGCACCGACCAGACGAAGTCCTCGGCGTCCAGCTTGTTCAGCAGGGTGACCGGCACCTGCACGGTGACGCCGTCGCGCGGCGAGTCCGGCTCGAAGGTGTAGCCCAGTGGCAGCCGCACGCCGCCGGCCAGCCAGGCGTCCGGGTACGCAGCCGGGTCCACCGCGTCCCGCCCGGCGTTGACCAGCATGTCCCGGGTGAAGGTGAGCAGCGTGGGGTCGGCGCGGCGGGCCTTCTTCCACCACGCGTCGAAGTGCCGGGCGGACACCACCTCGGCCGGGATGCGGGCGTCGTACAGGGCGTACACGGTCTCGTCGTCGACCGCGATGTCCCGCCGCCGCGCCCGGCTCTCCATCTCGTCGATCTGGGCGAGCAGCTTGGCGTTCTCGGCGAGAAACGGGTGGTGGGTGTCCCAGTCGCCCTCCACCAGGGCGTGCCGGATGAACAACTCGCGGGACAGCACCGGGTCGATCCGGGCGTAACCCACCTTGCGCCGCGGGACGATCGGCAGCCCGTACAGCGTGACCTTCTCGTAGGCCATCACCGCGCCCGCCTTCTTCGCCCAGTGCGGCTCGCTGTAGCTGCGCTTGACCAGGTGCGGCGCCAGCTTCTCGGCCCACTCCGGTTCGATCCGTGCGGTCACCCGGCCCCACAGCCGGGACGTCTCGACCAGCTCGGCGGCCATCACCCAGCGGGGCTGCTTCCTGAACAGCGCGGACCCCGGGAAGATCGCGAACCGGGCACCGCGGGCGCCGAGGTACTCGCGCTTCTCAGCGTCCTTCATACCGATGTGGCTGAGCAGGCCGGCGAGCAGCGCGGTGTGCACCGCCTGGGCCGGCGCGATGCCCTCGCGGTCCTCGTCGACGGTGAAATCGAGGGTTCGGGCCACCTGCCGCAGCTGCGCATAGATGTCCTGCCACTCCCGCACCCGCAGGTAGTTGAGGAACTCGCTGCGGCACAGCCGGCGGAACTGGTTGCCGGACATGTCCCGCTGCCGCTCCCGCAGGTAACGCCAGAGGTTGAGGTAGCTGAAGAAGTCGGATTCCTGGTCCACGAACCGGGCATGTTGCTGGTCGGCCTGGGCCTGCTTGTCGGCCGGGCGCTCCCGGGGGTCCTGGATGGACAGTGCGGCCGCGATCACCATCACCTCGGCGACGCAGTCCTGCGGGTCCGCCTCGATCACCATCCGGGCCAGCCGCGGGTCCACCGGCAGCTGGGCCAGCTGCCGGCCGACCGGGGTCAGCTTGCGGGCGTCCAGCGCGCCGAGTTCCTCGAGCAGCTTGACGCCGTCGGTGATGTGGCGCCGGTCCGGCGGGTCGATGAACGGGAACTTCGCCAGGTCGCCCAGGCCCAGGTTGGTCATCTGCAGGATGACGCTGGCCAGGTTGGTCCGCAGGATCTCCGGCTCGGTGAAGGCCGGCCGCTGCGCGAAGTCCTCGTCGGAGTAGAGCCGGATGCAGATGCCCTCGGCGACCCGGCCGCAGCGACCGGTGCGCTGGTTGGCGCTGGCCTGCGAGATCGGCGCGATGGGCAGCCGCTGCACCTTGAGCCGGTGGCTGTACCGGGAGATCCGGGCGGTGCCGGGGTCGATCACGTACCGGATGCCGGGCACGGTCAGCGAGGTCTCCGCGACGTTGGTGGCCAGCACGATCCGCCGGCCGGTGTGCCGCTCGAAGACCCGGTGCTGCTCGGCCGCGCTGAGCCGGCCGTACAGCGGCACCACCTCGGTGTTGCGCAGGTCGCGCCGAGCCAGCGCGTCGGCGGTGTCGCGGATCTCCCGCTCGCCGCTGAGGAAGACCAGGATGTCGCCGGTGGCCGGAAGCTCGTCGACCGCGGCGGAGATCCCGTCGATCTGGTCCTGCTCCTGGTCCGGGTCCAGCGGCCGGTAGCGGACCTCGACCGGGTAGGTCCGGCCGGAGACCTCGATCACCGGGGCGCCGCCGAAGTGCTCGGCGAAGCGGGCGGTCTCGATCGTCGCGGACGTGATGATCAGCTTGAGGTCGGGCCGGCGCGGCAGCAGGTCCTTGAGATAACCCAGGATGAAGTCGATGTTCAGGCTGCGCTCGTGCGCCTCGTCGATGATCAGCGTGTCGTACCGGCGCAGCATCCGGTCGTTCTGGATCTCGGCCAGCAGGATGCCGTCGGTCATCACCTTGACCAGCGTCTGGTCGGTGACCTGGTCGGTGAATCGGACCCGGTAGCCGACCGTGGCGCCCAGCGGCGTGTCCAGTTCCTCGGCGATCCGCTCGGCGACGGTCCGGGCGGCGATCCGGCGCGGCTGGGTGTGCCCGATCTGACCGCGGACGCCCCGGCCCAGCTCCAAGCAGATCTTGGGCAGCTGGGTGGTCTTGCCGGAACCGGTCTCGCCGGCCACCACGACCACCTGGTGGTCGCGGATCGCCGCGGCGATGTCGGCGCGGCGGGTGCTGACCGGCAACTCCTCCGGATAGCTGATCGCCGGCACCGCGGCCAGGCGCACGTCCAGGCGCCGCTGGGCCGCCGCCACCTCGGCCTCGATCTCGCTCAGCGCGGCGGCGCGGGCCTGTTCGTCACGGATCCGCCGGGTGCCCTCGAGCCGGCGCCCCAGCCGGTGCTCGTCGGCCGGAAGCAGATCGGAGATGCGGCGGCGCAGGTCGGGAAGGGTCACAGAAGACATCGCGCAGCAAGGATAGGCAGATCGGACCCCGATCGCCCGGTGATTATCGACGCGGCCGGCTCATCTCAATCCGTCGATCCGGCCCATCTCGTCGTCGGTGAGGGTGAAGCCGTCGATCGCCGCGTTGGTGGCGATCCGCTCCGGCGTGGCCGACTTGGGGATCACCACGATCTCGTGCTGCACGTGCCAGCGCAGCACCACGCGGGCCGGGTCGACGCCGTGCGCGGCGGCGATCCGGGTCAGCACCGGATCGTGCAGGTTGGTGGTCTTGAACGGCGAGTAGCCCTCCACCACCACACCGCGCTCCCGGTGCCGGCCGACCAGCTTGGCGTCGTACAGCCGGGGGCCGAACCGGATCTGGTTGACCGCCGGGGTCTCGCCGGTGGCGGCGGTCAGCTCGTCGATCTCGTCGATGCCGTAGTTGCTCACCCCGATCGCGCGCGCCCGGCCGTCCGCCTTCGCCGCGACGAACTGCTTCCACACCGGCACCGACTTGCGGCGCGGCGGCCAGTGGATCAGCCACAGGTCGACCGCGTCGACGCCGAGCGCGCGCAGGCTGGCGTCCAGCGTGGCGCGTTCCCGGCCGGCCCGCTCCGGTGGCAGTTTGGTGGTCAGGAACACCTCGTCCCGCGGCACGCCGGAGTCCCGCAGCGCGCGGCCCACCTCGGCCTCGTTGCCGTACATGGTCGCGGTGTCGAGGTGCCGGTAACCGGCTTCCAGCGCGTCGCGGACCGCCTGGTACGCGGTTTCGCCGCGCAGCTGCCAGGTGCCGAAGCCGAGCAGCGGTATCGCCGTCCCCGGGCCGAGGGTCAGGGCTCCGATCGTCATGGCTCCTACTCTGCCGCGCGGGGCGCGAGGCGGCCAGCCGAGCCGGCCGGCAGTTCCACCACCGTGGCCTCGACCTCGGCGCGGACGGCGAGCGCCCGGTCCAGGCCGGTGGCCGCCGGCAGGGTGAAGGAGATGCGGGTGCCGCCACCCGGGTTGTCGGCCACCCCGATGGTGCCGCCGTGCCGTTCCACGATGCGCCGGCAGATGGCCAGCCCGAGCCCGGTGCCGGCGTATCCGGCGGCAGTGCCGGCCCGGTGGAACGAATCGAAGATGTCCGGCTTGTCGTCGTCCGGGATGCCGATGCCGCGGTCGGCGACGTCGATCCGGATCCAGCCGTCCTCGGCCGGCTCGGCGGTGATGTCCACCCGGGCGGCCCGGCCCGGCTGGACGTACTTCAGCGCGTTGCCGAGCAGGTTGTCCAGCACGTGCCGGAGCATCGCCGGGTCGGCGTCGACGGCCGGCAGCGGGCCGACGTAGATGTCCGGCGCCGGGCCGTCGGCCGGGCGCAGGTGCGCGGTCCGGCCGTGGATCACGTCCTCGACCAGCGGGCCGAGCGCGACCGCCTGCCGGCGCAGCGGGGCGTCCTTCGCGGTGGTGTAGGCCAGCAGCGTGTCGATCAGCGCCGCCATCCGGTCCACCGCACCGGCGATCCGGTCCAGCGCGCGGCGCGCCTCGGCGACGGACGGCGAATCCGGGGCCTCGGAGAGTTCGTCGGCGGCCGTCTCGCAATGCCCCCGCACCACCGCCAGCGGCGCCTTCAGGTCGTGCGCGACCACGCCGGCGAACACCGACAGGTCGGACTCGTACCGGCGCAGCTCGGTGATGTCGTGGAACACCGCCACCGCCCCGGGCTGGCCGGCACTGGGGTCCAGCGGCCGGCCGTCCACGCTGACCAGGATGCCCTCCGGGCGGGCCGGGTTGCGGACCAGCATCTCCACGTCGTCGGAGGACTCACCGCGCAGGCCCCGCATCAGCGGCATCTCGTCCAGCGGGAACGGGGTCCGGCCGTCCGGCTTGAACAGCCCGTAGTGCCCCTGCCAGTCGTGCGGCCCGGACACGTCGTCGTCGACGCCGAGCAGCGCCTTGGCGGCCGGGTTGTGCAGCAGGAAGTTGCCGCTCGCGTCGACCACCCCGACGCCGTCGCCCAGGCTGGCCATGATCGCGCTGAGCAGGCCCGCCTGGCGGCGGCTCTCCGCCTCGGCGGTCCGCAGGTCGGCGGTCGCCAGCTGCACCTGGTAGCGGGCCCGGGACCGGCCGGTGGCCAGCACGTAGACCAGCCAGGCCAGGATTCCGGTGAGCGCGGCGCCACCGGCCAGCACGATGGCCGGCAGGCCGCTGCGCGCGCCCGGCAGGTACGCCGAGTCGGCGCCGGTGACCAGCGTCCAGTGCCGGTTGGCCACCGGGAAGGTGGCTTGCCGGCGTAGGTCGCGGGTGCCCCGGGCGGTGTACGAGGCGACCACGACCCGCTGGCCGTCGCCGTCGGTGGCCAGCAGCTCGCCGTCCAGCTGGTTCTGGCTGGCCGTGCTCAGCACCTCGCCGAGGAAGTCCTGGCCGTGCACGCCGAGCACCATCCAGCCGAGGAACTGCGACGCGCTGCCCGGGGTGTAGACCGGCGCCACGAAGGCGAACGAGAGCTGCTGCTGGCGGGCCGGCAGCCCGCGGTCGCGCAGCAGCACGTAGGTGTCCGACACGGTGGGCTGACCGGTGCGCCGGGCCTCGTACAGCGCGGCCGAGGCTTCCGGCGACCCGGTCACGTCCAGACCGGCGTACCCCGGCTCATTGCTGTGCAACGTCCGGGAGAAGATCGAGAACAGGTGCTCCGCGGGTTTGCCGCGGGGGCTCAGCGTCAGCCGGGTGGCGCCGCGCTCCCGCCAGACCCGCTGGGTCTCGGCGATCCGGTCCGGCGCGGTGGGCACCACGAAGGCGACCGAGGTGCCGCCCAGCAGCCGCGCCGCCTCCAGCGGATAGGTGACCGCCTCGAAGGCGGTCTGGGTGAACCCGGGGTTGGTGCCCACCCCGGCGGCCACCGCCTGCAGCAGGGAGCGGTACCGGCCGGTCTCCGCGGCCACCGCGGACCGGGCCACGGCGGTCCGCTGGTCCATCACCCGGTCGGCGGTCTGCCGCTGTGTGGACCGCAGCTCGGCGACCGTCAGCAGCGTCGCGGCCAGGCCCACGATCAGCACGGTTGCCGCCAGCAACGGGCCCAGGAAGCCGCCGCGTCGCCGGCCGGCCGCTGTGGTGGGAGCACGTCGCTTCACTTATGCGAGCATATTACGCAAATCACCCCGTCGGCGGTGTTCCGCCGACGGGGTGCGCGGGATTACTTCCAAGTGTCGTACTGGTACAGCCGGTGCGACGCCATGATGCCGGTGATCTTGGTGTAGTAGTTCGGGTCGGTGGCGTACCCGGCCTTCCACACCGCCCAGATGAACTTGTTGGCGTTCTTGGTGTGGGCGAACGCCGGCTGGTAGCGGCTGTTCACCCGCAGGAAGTTGCCGTGGTCCCGGAACGAGTGCGCCATCGAGGCGTACGTCCGGAAGCTGCCGGTGGTGGTGAAGCACCTGCCGGCCTTGGTGCACTCCTGGGTGCGGTAGGTGTAGCAGCCGTTGGCCAGGGTGCCGTAGCGGCCGTTCTGGCACTTGATGCCGAAGTAGTTCCGGTGGTTCACGGCCAGGCCGCTGCGCCCCCAGCCGGACTCCAGGACGGCCTGGGCGATGGTCACCGACGGCGGCACGCCGTACTGGCGCCAGCCCTGCTGGGCGCCGGGCACCGCGGCCCGGATGAACTGCTCCGGGGTGGTCGGGTTGGTCACCGGGGTGCTCTCGCGGGCGTCCGGGCACAACGTGAGCGTCGGCGTCGAGACGTACGCGTGGGAGATGTAGAGGCCGGTGGTGGTCCGGTTCCACTGGGTGGTCGAGCGGACCGTGCCGTTGACCAGGTCGCCGACCACGCCACACACCAGGTTGACCCGCCGCCCGCTGGCCAGCGACCCCTTGATCGTGCTGTAGGCGGTCGGCGCGGTGCGGAGGTTGACCGGGCCGTCCTTGCTGCGCACCGTACCGGTCTTGTAGGCCACCGACGGCTTGGCCTTCACCGGCACGGCCCGGGCGGCGCTGGGGCACCGCGGGACCGGCCGGACCGCGCGCACGTACGCCCACGGCACGTACCGCTGGGTGGCCAGCTTGGCCCACAGGTTCGAGGTGCGGATCGAGCCGCGGACCGTGGTGCCCGGCGTGACGCAGTTGACCGTCACCCTGGCACCGCCCTGCACCGCACCGGTGATCTGCGCGGACAGCGACGCCGAGGCGCGCATCTTGAGGGTGCCGGCGACGCGCACGGTCGCCGATGTGCCGGCCGCGTTCGCGGCGCCCGGCGCGGTCACCAGCCCGGCAGCGGTCACCGCCACCAGCAGCGCACCGCTGAGCAGTCGGCGCGGGGTGTGCAGCATGAGAGAACGTCCCTTCCGTGGTCGGTCTCCACGAAGGTCCGGGACGGCCGTTGCGCGGCCGGGCTGCGTCCGGGTGCGGGCGGGTTGCGCGGGATCTGCGCCGGAATCGGTTTCCGCACTCGCCCGGTGGGGAATGCTGTGCGCGCCGCTCCCCGAGGAGGACGACTCGACCATGACGGCGCTGGCATCCCGCCCGGTCTCCGCCCCGCCCGCCCGCGGGCCCGGGCACGTGGCGTGGCCCCTGCTGGTCTCCGCGGTGGCCGCCGCCGGGGTGGCGCTGATCTACCAGGTGTTCGTGCTGCGGGCGCTCGGGCAGTCGGTGGACACCGCCGCACTGCAGGGCGCCGACGTCGGCCATCCCCGCGCGGTCGAGCTGATGAACCGCGCGCTGAACGGCACCACGCTGGTCAGCCTGGTGCTGGTCTGCCTGGCCGCCGCCGCGATCGGCGTGATCCGCCGGCGCCTGGACCTGGCGGTCGGCGCCGGCCTGCTGGTGCTCGCCGCGAACGCGACCAGCCAGGTGCTCAAGAACGCGCTGGACCGCCCCGACCTGGACGGCTTCCCGGCGCCCAACTCGTTCCCCAGCGGCCACACCACCGCCGCCGCCTCGGTCGCCTTCGCGCTGGTCCTGGTGCTGCCCACGGCGATCCGCGGCATGGTGTCGCTGATCGGCGCCACGTACGTCGCGGTGATCGCGGTGGCCACCGTGTGGGCCGAGTGGCACCGGCCCAGCGACACCATCGCGGCGCTGCTGGTGGTGCTGGCCTGGGGCGGGCTGGTCGCCGCCGGCCTCCGCGCCCGCCGGATGCGCGCCCCCGCCGCGGCCGGCCGCCGCAGCCGCGTCTCCGCCGTGCTGTTCCTGCTCACCGCCGCGGTCACCACCGCGGTCGCAGCGGTCGGCCTGATCGCGGTCGCGATGTCCGAGCGCGTCACGCCCGACCTGGTTTCCGGCCGGTTCGCGTTTCTCACCGGCGCGGCCGGCATCACCGCCGCGGTGGCCGCCACCTTCTTGATCTGGGTGCGGCTGGCCGCCGGCGACCACCCCACCACCCCGGTCGAAACAGATGCACAGGGAGGCACCCGATGACCGCACCACCCGACCCGACCCCGGTCGGCCCGGCCGGCGCACCGAGTTACCCGTCGGGCGCGCCCGACTCCGGTCTGGCCCGGCCCACCGTCGCGGTGGCGACCTACCCCGACTACGCCTCGGCGCAGCGGGCGGTCGACTATCTGTCCGACAACAAGTTCCCGGTCGAGAAGGTGGCCATCGTCGGCACCGACGTCCGGCTGGTGGAGAACGTGCTGGGCCGGCTGACGATTGCCCGCGCGGCCCTGGCCGGCGCGGCCAGCGGTGCCTGGTTCGGCCTGTTCATCGGCCTGCTGTTCGGCATCTTCAGCGACAACGCGTGGCTCGGTGTGCTGATCACCTGCATCCTGATCGGCGCCGTCTGGGGCGCGATCTTCGGCGCGATCGCGCACGCGATGACCGGCGGCCGGCGTGACTTCACCTCACGCAGCACCCTCGCCGCGTCGCAGTACGCCGTCACGGTGGAGGCGGACGCGGCCGACCAGGCGCGCCAGCTGCTCACCCGGCTCAACTGGCAGACGGCTTCCGCTTAAGATCACAATCATCCGGGGTACGCGTAACCGTGCCCCACAGACGCAACAGCCACCGGCCGTGGCCGACACGGATGTCCGTGCGGACCACGGCCGTTGGCGGCTTCCGGCCCGGCGCGGCAGGCCCCGGGCCCGGCGCAGGTTTACAGGCCGCCGGCGAGCTGCGTGCGGAGCTTGGTGAGGGCCTTGGTGAGCAGCCGGGAGACGTGCATCTGGGAGATGCCGATCTGCTCGGCGATCTGCGACTGGGTCAGGTTGCCGTAGAACCGCAGGGTGAGGATCTTCTGCTCACGCTCGTCCAGGCTGGCCAGCGCCGGACCCAGCGCGACCCGGGTCTCGGCCAGCTCGTACTCGTAGTCCTCGCCGCCCAGGGTGTCGCCCAGCTCGGTGGAACCGTCGGCGGAGATCGGCGTGGACAGGCTGGTGGCGTTGTACGCGCGGGCACCTTCCAGGCCCTCCAGCACGTCGTCCTCGCTGACGCCGAGGTGCACGGCGACGTCGGCGACGCTGGGTGAGCGGCCCAGGCTGTGGGTCAGGGTGGCGTTGGCCTCGGTGATGGCCAGGCGCAGCTCCTGCAGCCGGCGGGGCACCCGCACCGACCAGGTGCGGTCGCGGAAGTGCCGCTTGATCTCACCGATGATGGTCGGGATGGCGTAGCCGGCGAAGTCGACGCCGCGGTCGGGGTCGAACTTGTCGACCGCCTTGATCAGCCCGACGGTGGCGGTCTGGACCAGGTCGTCGGTGGGTTCACCGCGGCCGGAGTAGCGGTGCGCGAGGTGCCGGGCCAGCGGCAGCCACGCCTCGATCGCCCTGTCGCGGAGCG
>DASSAL010000351.1:0-13175 GCA_035685405.1 Actinoplanes sp.
TCACCTCGGCCTCGGCGGCGGTGCCGCGACCGGCCACGGCACGCCGGGCGGTGTCCAGCGCGGTGACCAGATCGGTACGGGGCATGGCGAAGCGCGCGCCCACCCGGTCCATACCCAGCGCCACCCGGGCGAGCAGATCCGCGTCACCGGTCCGGCGGGCGCGCTCCCAAGCCATGTCCAGCAGCGACCGTGCCGCGGCCGCGTCGCCGGACCGCAGCCGCAGGTCCGCCTCGGTGGTCAGCACGCCGATCAGCTCCGGGTCGCCGAGCTGGGCGCCGGCCGCCGCCGCCGCGGCCCGCAGCCGGGTCAGCTGCCCGGCCGCCTCGGCGAAGGCGTACCGGGCCCGGTCCGCGTCCGCGGCGGCGTACGCCCAGGCCAGCGCGGGCGCCGGGCCGGCTACCGGAAGGGCGGCGGCGAAGTGGCGGGCGAGCTCGGCCGGAAACACCGGAGCACCCCGCTCGTGCCGCAAGAGCAGCGCCCGGGCCACCCGGGCATGCAGGTCCAGGCGCCGGGCCGTGGGCAGGCCGGTGTAGACGGTTTCCCGGAACAGGTCGTGGGCGAACCGGGCGGTGCCGGCGGCCGGCCGGCCGGACACCACGACACCGGCGGCGGTGACCGCGTCGATCCGGTCCGCCACCACGGCCGCCGGGTCGCCGCAGACCTCGGCCAGCACGTCCGGCAGCAGATGGTTCCCGGCCACCGCGGCGGCGGCCAGCAGCGCGGAGCAGCCGTCCGGCAGCCGGGCGAGGCGGCGGCCGATCACCTCGCGGACCGCGGCCGGCACCTCATCGTCGGCGCCTCCGGCGGTCAGCAGCCGGCACAGCTCGCGAGCGAAGAACGGGTGGCCGTTGGTGCGCTCGTGCACCAGTGCCGCCCAGCGGCCCGCGGCCGAGGTGCCGGACAGCGTACGGACCAGGTCGGCGATCTCGTCCCGGCCCAGGCCCTGCAGGGTGATCAGCTCGGCGGCCGCGGCTAGGTCGGCCAGGCCGGCGGCGACGTCCCCGCGCGCTTCACCCGGCCGGTACGCGCCGACCAGCACCACCGCCCCCGGCAGCGGCTGCCGCGCCACGAACCGCAACAGGCCGAGGGTGGACGCGTCGGCCCACTGCAGGTCGTCCAAGATCACCACCACCGGCGCGTGGGTGCCGGCCCGGCCCAGGGTCTGCCCGACCGCGTCGAAGATGCGCAACCGGCCACCCTCGCCGTTCCCGCCGGAGGGGCCGGGCGGCGCGCCGACCAGATCCGGGACCACGGCAGCCAGGTCGGCCGGGGCGTCGGCGCGCAGTCCGGCGTGCTGCCGCAGCAGCGTCCGGAACGCCTGGGTCCACGGCCACCAGGCCGGCGCCTGGTCGTCGTCCCAGCTGGTGCCCCAGAGCACCGTCGCCCCGGCCGCGGCGGCGTCGGCGGCGAACTCGGTCAGCAGGGCGGTCTTGCCGATCCCGGCCTCCCCGACGAGCAGCACCAGACCGGGCCGGCCGGGCACCGGCCCGGCGGCGGCCGTGACCGCGGCCCGGTAGGCGGCGGTCAACCGGGCCCGCGACGCGGCGCGGCCGACGAACGACGACACCGGAGAATTCTCTCCCCTCCCCGTGCCGGCCGGACAAGTGCCAGCCGATTTCTGACCGTTGCCAGGCCGGATCTGGCGCGTACCGGGTGACACCGCCGACGAGGAGGGACACCGACATGAGTTTCGACGCGCAGCAGTACAAGACCAGCACCCGGGCGCAGTGGGAGAACGCCGCGGAGTCGTGGCACCGCTGGGGTCCGGCGATCGAGGACTGGCTCGGCGCCGCCACCACCCGGATGCTCGACGCCGTCGGCGTGACCGCCGGCAGCCGGGTGCTGGACGTCGCCGCCGGCGCCGGCGGGCAGACGCTGGCCGCGGCCCGCCGGGTCGGGCCGGACGGGCACGTGCTGGCCACCGACATCTCACCGGCGCTGCTGGACTACGCCGCGAAGGCGGCCGGCGAGGCCGGCCTCAGCACGGTGGCCACCAAGGAGATGGACGGGGAGAACCTCACCGTGCCGGAGGGCACCTTCGACGCCGTCATCTCCCGGGTCGGCCTGATCTACTTTCCGGACCAGCAGGCCGCGCTGACCGGGATGCGCCGGGCGCTGCGGCCCGGCGGGCGGATCTCCGCGGTGGTGTACTCCACCGCCGACCGCAACGGATTCTTCTCCGTGCCGGTCGGCATCATCCGCCGCCGCGCCCAGCTGCCGCCGCCGGCACCGGGCCAACCGGGCCCGTTCAGCCTGGGCGCGCCGGGTGTGGCCGAACGCGTCCTGACCGAGGCCGGTTTCTCCGCCGTGACCGTGGAGGCGGTGCCGTCGCCGTTGCGGCTGGCCAGCGCCGCCGAGTGCGTCCGGTTCGAACGCGAATCGTTCGGCGCGCTGCACCAGATGCTGGCCGGGCTGTCCGACGCGGAGCGGGCGGCCGCGTGGGCCGAGATCGGCGAGGCGCTGGCCGAGTACGAGGGTCCGGACGGCTTCACCGGCCCGTGCGAGATGCTGGTCGTCTCCGGTACCCGCTGAGCGCCGGCCCGCAGTATCGGGTGTCCGACACCGGCCCGGCCGGGGGACGCCCGGCGTCCGGCCGCGCGGTCTGCCCCGGGGTGCCGGACCGGCGACGGTACGCAGGTGGACCGTCCTGCCGCCGGCCACCGGCACCGCGGGCGACCGCCACCCGGTGACCGGCCGGCGGGCAAGCATCCACAGTGGCCTATCTGTCTGCTACCGGACGGGCGCCTTTCCCGGCCGCCGCCGGCTTGCTGCGCTGTCATCTGAGGAATCCGCTCGAACGGGAGGAACCGACAATGAAGCGGAAGGGCGAGGTCCGGCGGGTCATCACCAGGCTGGTCCACGGTGGACACGCGATCGTCGACAGCGCGCCGAACCTGGACGAGGCGACCGCTGCGGGGGCGATCCGCCTCAGCGAGGTGGTGCAGGAGCCGGCGTTGGCCGATGCCGACGTCAAGGAGGAGCTGGAGATCGTCGGCGTCACCGATTTCGACTACCTGTTCCGGGACACCGTCACCGATCCGGCCAACCGCCTGCCCGCCGCGAACGAGGCGGAGGTCGCGAGCACGGTGGCCGCGCTCAACGCGCTCGGCGAGGCGATGATCGACCAGGAGCCGCCGGCGGACGACCGCAGCTGCCCCATCCCGCCGGTGTACACGTACTGGGGCCAGTTCATCGACCACGATCTGACCGCCGCCACCGACAACGACGACAAGATCAGCATCCGCGACGAGGCGCTGCCCCCGCTGGATCCGTCCGAGGTCGTCGGCCTGCTCAAGAACGCCCGCAACCCGGCCCTGAACCTGGACTCGGTGTACGGCGACGGCCCGTTCGCCCCGGAACCGCCGGAGGGTGCGGTCCGGGTGCCGTACCAGGCGCAGGACAAGGCCAAGCTGGAGGTCGGCTCGATCATCCCGGTCCCGATCGGCGTGCGCATCCCGCCGGCCGACGACCTGGCCCGTGACCTGCCGCGGATCGACCGGGTGCCGCAGATCGGCGACGCCCGCAACGACGAGAACCTGGTCGTCGCGCAGTTGCACCTGGCCTTCCTGCGGTTCCACAACGCCGCCGTGGACTGGGTGCGCCGGCACGAGCCGGAACGCACCGGCGTGGGTCAGGTGTTCCTGCGGGCGCGGGACCTGACCCGCTGGACGTACCAGTGGCTCTGCATCCACGACTACCTGACCACGGTGACGCTGCCCGAGACGGTGGACCTGGTGCTCGGCAACGACGACGACGATCTGCTCGGGCTGGCCGACCGCAAGGTTCCCTACATGCCGCTGGAGTTCTCCGTGGCGGCGTTCCGGTTCGGGCACAGCATGGTGCGCGGGTCGTACGACTGGAACCGTAACTTCGGCCGGCCCGGCAACAACACCCAGCCGCTGGCCAGCTTCGCGCAGCTGTTCCAGTTCACCGGCCGGGGCGGGTTCGCCGGCGGCGCCGACCGGCTGCCCGGCAACTGGCCGATCGAGTGGAACCGCTTCGTCGACCGGGACAGCCTGTTCGCCGACCGGTTCGCCCGCCGGATCGACACGCACCTGGCCCTGCCGCTCAGCCAGATGATCAACCAGGTGGACGACGAGACGCTGCCCGAGCGGATCCAGACCCTGCTGAAGAACCTGGCGCGGCGCAACCTGCTGCGCGGCTTCCGGCTGGCGCTGCCCACCGGTCAGGCGGTCGCGGCCGAGCTGGGCATCCCGGCGCTGACGCCGCAGCAGCTGACCCGCAACGTCAACCCGGCCATCGTGCAGGCGCTGGAGGCCGGCAACTTCCTCGAGCGGACGCCGCTGTGGTTCTACGTCCTGCGCGAGTCGGAGCGCAACGCGCAGGGCGACACGCTGGGCGCGGTGGGCAGCCGGATCGTGGCCGAGACCATCATCGGGCAGATCCGCCACGACCCGACGTCCTACCTGAACCAGTCCAGCTGGTCGCCGAGCGCCGGCGTCCGGCTGCCGGACGGGTCGCCGATCCGGACGATCGCCGACTTCCTGCGTTTCGCCGGCGTGATGTGAGCGCCCGCGGCCGGCTGGCCCAGTCCGGCCGGCCGCGGACGCCGGCCGGCCGGTTTGGCCGGCCAGCGCGGCCCGCCGGTGCTCAGTAACCGATGTCGCGGCGCCGCAGCCCGGCGCCGCCGGCCACGATCAACCCCACCGCGAGCAGCCCGATCACCATCAGCGGGACCACGGTGAGGGCGTCCAGCGGCACCTGCGGGGTCTGCTCGAACGGTGAGCCGCGCCGGGCCCAGCCGGGCAGGTCGAACGAGTCGGCGAACAGGGCGACCACCGCGCAGTAGCCGACCGCCACCCAGGCCAGCACCGAGGTCAGCCGGGGCCACCAGCCGAACACCAGCACCGCGACGGCGATGATCAGCCACACCGCGGGCAGATACGTGAGGGCGGCCCCGACGACCCGTGGCACCTGGGCGGGATCGGACACGGCCATGGCGTACGCCGTGCCCTCGCCCAGCCCGACGGCCAGCAGGACCAGCGCGCTGCCGATCAGCGCCACGCTGAGGTGACCGCTCAGCCAGGTGAGCCGGCCGGTCGCGGTGGCCAGCACCGGTTCGGCGTGTCCGGACACCTCCTCGGCGCGGATCCGCAGCGCGCTGGTCACCCCGTACGCCGTCGCGATGATCGCGGACACGCCGATGGTGAGGGCGAGGTACGCGTCGGCGACATCCGCCGCGCCGCCCGGCAGGAACTCGGCGATCTCCGGATTGTCCTCGATGTACTGCTGGATGGTGTTGCCGATCGACCCGTACGCGACACCGAGCAGGGCGAGCCCGGCCGCCCACCCGATCAGCGCGCTGCGCTGCAGGCGCCAGGCCAGGCCATAGGCGTTCCGGAGCGCGGGGGAGGCGGTGGCCCGGCCCGGCCGGGACGGCACCAGGCCGGCGCCGAAGTCGCGCCGCTCCAGCAGCGCCACCGCGGCCCACACCAGCACGACGGTGGCGGCCAGCGGCAGCAGCAGCGGCCACCACCGGTCGCCGGCGTACGGGTAGGTGCGCTGCCCCCACCCGATCGGCGAAACCCAGGACAGCGCGCCGTTGCCCACGTCACCGGCGGCACGCGAGGCGTACGAGGCGCCCAGCACCAGGCCGACGGCGCCGTAGACGGCCCGAGCCGAGTCGAAGACCTGCGTGGCGACCGCGGAGACCGCGGCGAAGGTCAGGCCGACGGCGACGATCGCGGCACCGAACAGCGCCGATCCGCCGATCGGCAGGCCGGTGCCGGCGGCGACCGCGAACACCAGCAGCCCGGCGGCGAGGTCGGCGAGTGCGGCCAGGGCCAGCGCGGCCGCCAGCGGGGCGCGCCGGCCCACCTGCGCCGACCGGATCAGCTCGGCCCGCCCGGTCTCCTCGTCCCCGCGGGTGTGCCGGCCGACCAGGAACATGTTCATCAACGCGACGACGATGGCGAGGAACCCGAAGATCTCGAAGACGATCTCGCCGCCGATGGACTCCAGCAGGCGCGGCGGCCCGCTCATCGCGATCACCGCGGTGTTGCCGCCGATGGTCTGCCGTAGCTTCGCCAGATCCTCGGGAGTGTCGTAGAGGCTCTGGCTCTGCGTCGACTGGACCAGCACGAGCAGCGTGATGCCGAGCAGCCACCACGGCAGGCCGAACCGTTCCCGGCGCAGCAGGAACCGCAGCAGGGTGGGCGTTCCGGTCACGACGTCACCGTCGCGCTGGCCGCTTTGCCGTCACCGCCGGCCTCGTCACCGTAATGGCGCAGGAACATCTCCTCCAGCGTCGGCGGCGTGCTGGTCAGGCTGCGCACGCCGAGCGGGGCCAGCCGGCGCACCACGGCGTCGAGCTGCGCGGTGTCGACGTCGAACCGGGCGTGGTGGTCCTCCACCACCACGTCGTGCACGCCGGGCAGCGCGTCGATCCCGGACAGCGGCTCGGTGGTCTCCACGGCGATCGACGTCCGGGTCAGGTGCCGCAGCTCGCTCAGTGTGCCGGACTCCACGGTGCGGCCCAGCCGGATGATGCTCACCCGGTCACACAGCGCCTCCACCTCGGCCAGGATGTGACTGGACAGCAGGACCGTGCGGCCCTGCTGCTTCACCTCGTGGATGCACTGCTGGAAGACCGACTCCATCAGCGGGTCCAGGCCCGACGTGGGTTCGTCCAGCAACAGCAGCTCGGCGTCGGAGGCCAGCCCGGCGATCAGGGCGACCTTCTGCCGGTTGCCTTTGGAGTACGTGCGGGCCTTGCGCCGCGGGTCCAGGTCGAACCGCTCCAGCAACTCGTCGCGGCGGCGCCGGTCGAGCCGGCCGCGCATCCGGCCGAGCAGGTCGATCACCTCACCGCCGGTGATGCCCGGCCACAGCGTGACATCGCCGGGCACGTACGCCAGCCGCCGGTGCAGGGCCACCGCGTCCCGCCACGGGTCACCGCCCAGCATGCGCACCGTGCCGCCATCGGCGCGCAGCAGGCCCAGCAGCACCCGGATGGTGGTGGTCTTGCCGCTGCCGTTCGGTCCGAGGAAGCCGTGCACCTCGCCGGCCGCCACGGTGAGATCGAGGCCGTCCAGCGCCTTGACCCGGCCGAACGACTTGCGCAGACCGGAGATCGAGATCGCGGTCCGGTCCGATGTGTCCATGAGAACTCCTTCGCGCGCAGCAAACCCCTCGCCGACCAGGCTTCCCGGCACACCGCGCGACATCGTACGCCAGGCCGGCAAGGGCCGCGCGCATCCGTGGTTCCGCCGGATGTCGCGGCCCCGGACGACCTCAGCGCGCACCGGGTGGCGGTGCGGCGCGGCCGGTGAGCACGCTGAGGTAGGTGATGTGCCCGTTCGGGCTCCGGGATGTGGCACAGCGTGGTGGCGAACACCACGCCGTCGAAGGACTCGCCGGCGAACGGCAGTGCGCGCCCGTCGGCCACCTCGAACCGCAGGCCGGGGCAGCGGAGGCGGGCCCGCGCGACGAACCCGGCGCCGGGGTCCACGCCGACCGCCTCGGTGACGCCGGGCCGATCGGCGATCATCGCGGTGATGACGCCGGTGCCGCAGCCGACCTCGAGGACGCGGGCATCCGGCCGGTGCGGCGCGGTCGAGGAAGTCGCGCCACAACCGGCGCTGACGCGGGATCGCCGGCCCGCAGCTCGATGCGGTCGGCCAGGGTAGCCACGGTGGCCTCGTCGAGGCGGGCGATCCGGGCGTACGGATCGCCGGTGGCCGGTGCTGGGTGCAAGGTGGTGGTTGTCATTGCCTCAGCGTGGCGCCGGCACCCTCGGAAACCCTCGGAGATCAGGTCGCGGATGAACCGGTCCGCCGGGCGCAGCACGCTCTCCGCGTCGCCGAACCAGGGCCAGTGGTCGGCGCCGGCCAGTTCGACGAAGCCGGCCCCCGGGATGTGCGTGCCCGGCCGGCGGAACCGGGTGACCGGCGCATGACGGCGCTCCGCGCGGGGGTGGGTTCGCGCGGAGCGCCGTCGGTCCGGGTGGTGCGGTCAGGAGAAGCGGGCGGCGATCCAGCTGGCAACATCGCCGGCCGACACGATCACCGCGCTGTCATGGGTTTCGCCGGCAAGCTTGCGATACTCCACCGAGCTCCCGAGCTGGGCCACCAGCATGTCGGTGATGAACTCCGGCACTGCCTCGTCCGCGGTTCCCTGCACGATCAGGATCGGGGCGCTGGCCGGCGCGCGGCCAGGATTGCCGTACTGCTCCAGCTTGGCCTGCACCGCCTCCGGCACCACGCCGCCCGGCACGAGCTGGGTGGCGCTGAGCGGGGCGTACGCGTCGAGGATCTCGTACAGGCAGCCGGTGAGCAGGACAACCTGCCGCAACCGGGCCGCCGGGGCGAGATACGCGGCCGGGTCGAAGGTGGGATCGATCGCCTTGATGCCGTGCATCGCCATCACCAGGTAGCCCTGGCCGGGCGTGCCGGGGATGATCTCAGCAATGAAGTCCAGGTTGGAGGCCGGTGCGATGGCGGCGACGCTCTTGAGCACCAGATTGCCGTCGTACGCGGGGGCGATCTGACCGGCGAACAGCGCGCCCTGGCCGCCCTGGGAGTGCCCGTCCACCGCGTACTGGGTGGTGAGCGCCGGGTCCAGATTCCGGGCCGCCTTGACGCTGTCGATGATCGACCGGGCTTCGCTGTTGCCGACCAGGTACGGGTGCTGCTGCACGGTGCCCAGGCCGGGATAGTCCGGCGCGGTCACGGTCCAGCCCTTGTGCAGCAGCGCGGCGATCGCGACCCGCGCCTCCGGCCAGAACACCTCCTGGTTGGTCGAGGGCGTGCACTGGTCGGCCAGGCCGGTGGTGCCGTGCGCCCAGACGACGGTCCGGTTGGTCCGTCCGGTCGTCGGGGTGAGCACGAGCCCGGTGGCGAAGATGCTGGCGCCGGACGGGTCGGTGGAGACGTACCGGATCCGCTTCGCGGTGGCCAGCGAGGTCAACTCCGGCGGCAGCGTCGCCGCGGTGGACTGCACGACCGTGCCGGGCGCCGCAGCGGCAGCGGCAGGCGTCACCGTGGTGGCGACGGCGCCGGCCAGGCCGAGCACGAGAACCTGCGTCACGGCGGCGAGCCGCCGCCCTAAGGCGCGTTTCATGGTGGTCCTTTCACAATTCGGGCAGGCTGGAGCGACGGTGCTGCGGTGGGGTGGGTGATGGGGCGGTGCAGCTCAGGCGAGATGGTCGGCGATCCGGCGCAGGGCGGTGATGGTCTCCCGGTCGCGGGCCTCGTCGTCCTCGGTGGGCCAGGCGCTGCACTTGACGATGACCACGCCGGCGGCCGGGTCGACGAACAGGTACTGCCCGTGTACGCCGAGGCCGGTGAACGCGTGGAAGCACCTCTCGCCGAGCGTCCACCACTGGTTGGCGTAGCCGTAGTGGTCGTATCCGCTGGGACCGAGCGCCCCGACCGCCAGGTGTGGCTTGTCGGTGCCGCGGCTGCGCCGCACCCAGTCGGCCGGCACCACCGGCCGGGCGCCGGCCAGGCCGCCCTCGGCCATCAGCAGGCCGACCCGGGCCAGGTCGCGGGCGGTGGCGTTGAACGCGCCGGCGCCGACGGCGGTCCGCGGCTCGGAGCGGGTCAGGCCGTAGTAGGCGTCCCGTTCCGCGCCGATCGGGGCCCACAGGCGGTCGGCGGCGTATTCCGCAAGCGGCCGCCCGGTGGCCGCCTCGAGGACCCAGCCGAGCAGCTGGGCGTCCAGCGTGGAGTAGTTGAACCGCCGGCCGGCCGGTGCGGTCCGTGGCGCCGACCGGACGATCGCCGCGACGTCGCCACCGGTGAGCACCGCGCGTTCGAAGCGCCGGATGACGCTGTCCGGGGCGTCCCAGACCTCCTGCTCGCCGACGCCGCTGCTCATGTCGAGCAGTTCGGACAGCGTGGTGCCGTCGTACGCGGTGCCCCGGAAGTCGGGCCGGTAGTCGGTCACCTGGTCCTTGACGCTGCCGATCGCGCCCTCGGCCAGCGCGATGCCGACCAGGATCGAGGTGACCGACTTGGACAGCGAGAACAGCTGCATCCGGGTGCGCGGGCCGGCGAACGCACCGGGGTAGAGCTCCTGCACGATCCGGCCCTGGTGCACCACCACGAACGCCGTGGTGTAGGTCCGCCGGTGCAGGTCGGCGAGGCTGTAGTCGTGGTCGCCGAAGCGGTAGCTGAGGTCCAGCCGGACCGGGTCGACCGGCAGCGGCCGGGTCACCGGGCCGCGCGCGACCCGGTCGGTCGGCATCAGCCAGTTCATGTGGGTGAACGTCCACTCGTTGAACGGGCGGCGCATCACCAGGTCGCTCTGCCGTTCCCACCATGAGGGTGGTTCGGCGGTGCGGACGGCGGGCGGGGTGGTTGTCGTCGTCATCTCAGTTCCCGGTGTCGTCGACGGATGGGTCGGCGGGGCGCGCCCGGTTCGAGACGTCTCGGAAATGTGTACGCAAGGTCGGACCAGCCGGTTCAGCGATCGGTTCCAGATAGCTGTTCAGAATGGCCAGGACCGCCATTCCGGCCAGATTGCCGGCCGGTTCGGAACCGATCACGCCGGCGCCCGGATCGCCCAGGTGGTGGATGGCGAAGCCCTCGGTCACCGCGGCGAGCATGGCGGCGATCTGGTCGAGCGTGACACCGGCGCGCAGCCGGAAACCCCGCGAGGCGAAGGTGGATTCGTACGTCTTCTTCCAGGGTTCCAGGGCACCGGCGTAGTTGTTGGCGATCGCCTCGTGCACGCCGTCGCTGCGGTCCGCGGTGGCCACCATGATCAACTGGAGCCGGAACAGCGGCATCCGGCAGATCGCCTGGACCTCGTGGAAGGTGGCCCGGTCGATCGCCTCGACGAAGTCCTCCTCGTCGTCCAGCCAGCCCCGCGTCTCCTCCTCCGCGTTGTATTGCGGGTCGTAATTCATGGCGTGGAAAAGGAAGGTGATCAGGTCGCTGAGATAATCGTCATGGGTGGCCCAGGTGGCCCGATAGGGACCGTCACCTTTCAGCCGCAGGAATGGCGGGTCGAGGGTTTCCATCTCCTTGAACAAGGCGCGCTCGGTGAGGAAGCGGAGGCCCGACCAGTATTGCCGGCGACCGGCGTCGGCGACCGCCCCCCAGTCGCAGGCGCCGAGGTTGCGCTCGACCAGGCTGGCACCGGCCTTGAGGTAGGACGCCACCTTCGGAGAGTTCACCAGCGCGGCCCGGGTGGCCTCGCGGACTCCCTTGACCCGGGTGACGATGCCGGAGAAGTCCTGATCGTACGGGTAGGGCAGGTCCGTCTTGCCGAACGTCATGTGACGATTCTTGCCCGATTTCCGGTGCGGACAAGTGCGCAGGTGCGTAGTACTCCGAGTCTAGGCCTCGGAAGCTTTCGAATAAGCTGCGGATATAACGAAGGGTAGTCATTAGGTAACGCATAATCACCGACCGGCGACCACGTTGCCGGCCGAGCGCGGCAGGGTGACGGCCTCGATCGCCGGCACGATCAACAGCACCGCCAGCGCCACGAAGGCGATCCGGTACGGCATGCCGGCCTCGCCGCCGCACCCCCACGCGTCGCCGAGCGGATCGCCGAGCCGGACCAGCAGGGCGCCGGCCGCCACGCCCAGCCCGCCGCCGAGCTCCTGCAGCGCGGACATCAGCGTGTTCGCGCCGGTCATCCGCCCGGCCGGGACGTCGGCGAAGGCCACGGTGTTGTACGCGGTGAACCCGATCGACCGGACCACGCCGCTGGCCGCCAGCACCGCGAGCAGCGCCAGCAGCGGCGTGCCGGGTTGCAGCAACGCCATGGCGACCAGGCAGGCGGCGGAGGCGGCCACCGCGCCCAGCATCACCGCCCGGATGCCGAACCGGCGCATCAGCGGGGTGGTCGCCGGCTTGATCGCGATGTTGCCGGCGAACAGCGCGATCACCACCAGGCCGGCCTGCGCGGCGGTCCAGCCGAAGCCGAGCTGGAAGAACAGCGGCAGCAGGAACGGGATCGCGGTGATCACGGCCCGGAACACCGAACCGCCGGACGCCGTGACCCGGTACGTGGGCACGGTCAGGATCCGCAGGTCGACCAGCGGCCGGCGGGCCCGCAGCAGGTACCGGACCGCGGCCGCCAGCGCGACCGCGGCCAGGCCCAGCAGGCCGAGCGCCAACGGCAGGTGCGGGACTGTGCTGCTACCGGCGCCCGGTCCGCCGGACGGCGCGGAGAACCCGGGCGCCGGCCGGTCCGCCGCCACCGCCTCCAGGCCCGCGACCAGGGCGGCGATGCCGCCCGCGGCGAGCAGGAAACCGCGCCAGTCCAGCCGGCCCGCGTTCTCGGCGCGGACGTCCGGCACCAGCCGGGCGGCGAGCACCAGCCCGGCCAGCCCGAGCGGGAGGTTGACCAGGAAGATCCACCGCCAGGACGCGTACGTGCTGAGCAGCCCGCCGAGGGCCGGTGCCACCAGCGGGGCGGCCAGCGCCGGCCAGGTCAGGTAGGCGATCGCCCGGACCAGATCGGTCTTGGCCGTGGTCCGCAGCACCACCAGCCGGCCGACCGGCACCATCATCGCGCCGCCGGCGCCCTGCAGCACCCGGGTGGCCACCAGCATCGGCAGGTCCTGTGCGGCGGCGCAGCCGGCCGACGCGCAGGTGAAGACCACGACGGCCGTCATGAACACCCGCCGGGCACCGTACCGGTCGGCGAGCCACCCGCTGATCGGGATCAGCACGGCCAGGGTGAGCACGTACGCGGTGATCGCCACGTTCACCGCCACCGGGGGTACGCCCAGGTCGGCGGCGATGTGCGGAGCGGCCGGCGCGATCACGGTCGCGTCCAGGATCTCCATGAAGAAGGTGCCGGCCACCAGCAGCGCGAGGCCACGCGCCACTCCGGTCGCCGGTGCACCCGTCATCCGCCGATCCTCCGGCATGGCGGCGCGGCCCGCCGGGCAACCGCCTGCTTGCGCCGGTACGGGTGCCGAACCGACCGGGCCGGCGCGAGCCGGGGTGGTCGGCGCCGACTACCGCGGGCTCTCCTTGATCGACGGGCTTGGTTCGCCTTCCTTGCACTTGACCTTGATCTCGCTCGCGTTGTCGGCCGACTGCAGCACCACCTTGACCTCGTCGGCCGGACCCGGACGGAAGTCCTTGACCGTGTACCCCGCCGCCGGGCTGACCGCGAGGACGGTGGCCTTCTTGCCGGCGCACTGCACCCGGATGCTCCCGCCCCACGCGGTCACGGTGGTGCCGGCC
>DASSAL010000352.1:0-10473 GCA_035685405.1 Actinoplanes sp.
ACCCCTCCGCGAGTCGGCGGAACCGAAGCGAGACCATGTCCCCCGGTACCGGCCGGTCGCGAGCGGGGTTGCGTCGATCTCACTCAACCCGCGTTTGACGCCGGCGGTCTCCGTGGCATTATTGAGTCCGGTCCACTCAACTTGGCTGGCCGTCCACCCGGGCGGTGCCCGTCACCTGGAGGAATAACAGACATGGCACGAGCGGTCGGGATCGACCTCGGAACGACGAACTCCTGTGTCAGCGTTCTCGAGGGCGGCGAGCCCACCGTCATCGCCAACGCGGAAGGGTCGCGCACCACTCCATCGATCGTCGCGTTCGCGCGCAACGGCGAGGTGTTGGTCGGCGAGGTCGCCAAGCGCCAGGCGGTGACGAACCCCGACCGGACCATCCGGTCGGTGAAGCGGGAGATCGGCACCTCGTGGTCGATCGACATCGACGGGAAGAAGTACACCGCGCAGGAAATCTCGGCGCGGGTGCTGATGAAGATCAAGCGGGACGCCGAGTCGTACCTCGGCGAGCAGGTCACCGACGCGGTGATCACCGTGCCGGCGTACTTCAACGACGCCCAGCGCACGGCCACCAAGGAGGCCGGTGAGATCGCCGGGTTCAACGTCCTGCGGATCGTCAACGAGCCCACCGCCGCCGCGCTCGCGTACGGGCTGGACAAGGGCTCCAAGGAGCAGACCGTCCTGGTCTTCGACCTGGGCGGCGGCACCTTCGACGTCTCGCTGCTGGAGCTGGGCGAGGGCGTCATCGAGGTGAAGTCCACCTCCGGCGACAACCACCTCGGCGGCGACGACTGGGACCAGCGGATCATCGACCACCTGGTGAAGACGTTCCGCGGCACCAACGGCATCGACCTGAGCCAGGACAAGATGGCCCTGCAGCGACTGCGCGAGGCGGCCGAGAAGGCCAAGATCGAGCTGTCCGCGGCCACCACGACCAGCATCAACCTGCCCTACATCACGGCCGGCCCGGACGGCCCGCTGCACCTGGACATGACCCTGACCCGGGCCGAGTTCCAGCGCATGACCCAGGACCTGCTGGACCGCTGCAAGGCGCCGTTCGAGCAGGCCATCAAGGATGCCGGCGTCAAGCTGTCGGACGTCGACCACGTCATCCTGGTCGGCGGCTCGACCCGTATGCCGGCGGTGTCCGACCTGGTCAAGCATCTGACCGGCAAGGAGCCGAACAAGGGCGTGAACCCGGACGAGGTGGTCGCCGTGGGCGCCGCCCTGCAGGCCGGTGTGCTCAAGGGTGAGGTCAAGGACGTCCTGCTGCTCGACGTGACCCCGCTGTCGCTGGGCATCGAGACCAAGGGCGGCATCTTCACCAAGCTGATCGAGCGCAACACCACCATCCCGACCAAGCGCTCCGAGGTGTTCACCACGGCGGAGGACAACCAGCCGTCCGTGCTGATCCAGGTCTTCCAGGGTGAGCGGGAGATCGCGGCGTACAACAAGAAGCTCGGCACCTTCGAGCTCACCGGCCTGCCGCCGGCGCCGCGCAACGTCCCGCAGATCGAGGTCACCTTCGACATCGACGCGAACGGCATCGTGCACGTGGCCGCCAAGGACATGGGCACGGGCAAGGAGCAGAAGATGACCATCACCGGCGGCTCCGCGCTGCCGAAGGACGACATCGAGCGCATGATGCGCGACGCCCAGGACCACGCGGACGAGGACAAGAAGCGCCGCGAGGAGGCGGAGACCCGCAACCTGGCCGAGCAGCTGCAGTGGCAGACCGAGAAGTTCCTGGCGGAGAGCGGCGACAAGCTGCCCGAGGACAGCCGGAACAAGATCCAGGAGGCGCTCGGCGACCTGCGCGGCGCGCTCGGTGGCAGCGACATCGAAAAGATCAAGTCAGCGCACGAGAACCTGGCCAAGGTCTCCCAGGAGGCCGGCTCGCTGCTGTACGCGCAGCAGCAGGCGGACGGCACCGAGGGCACCCCGGACCCGGACGGCACGCAGCCGCGCGGTGCGTCGGGTGCCACCGGCGCGACCGGTGCCACCGGCGCCACGGGCGGTCAGGACGACGTGGTCGACGCTGAGATCGTCGAGGACGACAAGAAATGACGCGTACGGACGACGAGAACGACGGTCAGGCGACCGAGCGGGTCGTCATCCGTGATCGACGCAAGATTAACCGCAACGGTACGGCTACAGGGGATTCGGTGAGCGACGAGGCCAAGGAACCGGCCGCCAAGGAGCCGGTCGGCGGCGCACATCGCGCCGCCGATCCCGAGGAGGGTGCGGAGGCCGCCGCCGGCGCACCCGGCCTGGGTGCCGAGCTGGAGGCGCTGCGGACCGAGCTGGAGGAGCGGACGCGCGACCTGCAGCGGGTGACGGCGGAGTACGCCAACTACCGCAAGCGGGTCGACCGGGACCGGGGCGCTGCGGCCGAACAGACCACTGGAGCCGTGCTCGCCGCGCTGCTGCCGGTGCTGGACGACATCGACCGCGCCCGGGAGCACGGTGACCTGGTCGGTCCGTTCGCCGCCGTGGCCGACTCGCTGACCACGGCGACCGGCAAGTTCGGCCTGGTCGCGTTCGGTGAAAAGGGTGACCCTTTCGACCCGACCCGGCACGAGGCGGTAGCGCACCAGACGTCCGCGGATGTCACCGAGCCGACCTGCGTCGAGGTGATGCGCCGCGGTTACACGCTGGGCGAGCGGCTGTTACGGCCCGCCCTGGTAGCGGTCGCCGATCCGGAGTGACGGCAGGCACGGGTTCCGCCCGCCGGCAGCGGCGGGCGGAACCGCACATGTGGAGGAGGTGGACGAGATGAGCTCCAAGGACTGGCTCGAGAAGGACTTCTACTCCGTGCTGGGCGTGAGCAAGTCCGCCTCCGCCGACGACATCAAGAAGGCGTACCGGAAGATGGCCCGGGAACTCCACCCGGACCGCAACCCCGGCAACCGGGACTCGGAAGAGAAGTTCAAGGCCGCGTCCGAGGCGTACGACGTGCTGTCCGACGACAAGAAGCGCAAAGAGTACGACGAGATGCGCTCGCTGTTCGGCTCCGGCGCGTTCCGGCGCGGCGCCCGGGCCGGCGGTGGCGGGTTCGATCCGTCCGACCTGTTCGGCGGGTTCGCCGGTGCCGGGTCCACCGGTGGCGACCGGCGGTTCGGCGGCGCCGGTTTCTCGGACATCTTCAGCACGATCTTCTCCGGCGGCGGCGCCGGTCCCCGGCGCAGCGGGCCACAGCGCGGCCGGGACGTCGAGGCCGAGGTGACGCTCGACTTCGTGCACGCGGTTCAGGGCACCACGCTGCCGCTGACCCTGCGCTCACCGGGTGTCTGCGACACCTGCCACGGCAACGGCGCGAAGCCGGGCACCACGCCCCGGACCTGCCCGCAGTGCCTCGGGTCCGGGCTGATCTCCCGCAACCAGGGGTCGTTCAGCTTCTCCGAGCCGTGCCGCGAGTGCCAGGGTTCCGGCAGCATCGTCGACGAGAAGTGCCCGGAGTGCCGCGGCACCGGCGGAGTCACCAAGAACCGCACCATCAACGTCCGGTTTCCCGCCGGCGTGTCCGACGGCCAGCGGATCCGGCTCAGCGGCCGAGGCGAGCCGGGTGAGCGCGGCGGTCCGGCCGGCGACCTGTACGTACAGGTCAAGGTGCGGCCCGACGACATGTTCGGGCGCAGTGGCGACGATCTGACCCTGACCGTGCCGATCACCTTCGCCGAGGCGGTCATGGGCACCGACCTGCGGGTCCCCACGATGGACACCCCGGTGACGCTGCGGGTGCCGCCGGGCACACCGAGCGGCCGGAAGCTGCGCGCCCGCGGCAAGGGTGTGATGCGGCGCAACGGCGAGGCCGGTGACCTGATCGTCACGGTCGAGGTACAGGTGCCCGCTGGGGTCACCGGGGAGGCGCGGGACGCCCTGGAAACGTTCGCCAAACTCACCCCGCCGGCCGAGCGGCAGCGCATCGAGGCGCGGCTGCGCCGCCACGGATAGGCCTTCGATCGGGAGGCGGCACATGTACGAAGAGATCAACATCTCGGTGGAGCAGGCCTCCGACGCGAAGGTCCTGATCATCTCCGTCGCGGCCCGGCTGGCCGGCATGCACCCGCAGACGCTGCGTCAGTACGACCGGCTCGGTCTGGTGCAGGCCGGCCGGGCCGGGGGCGGCGGTCGCCGGTACAGCGAGCGGGACGTGGCCCTGCTCCGCGAGGTGCAGCGCCTGAGCCAGGAGGACGGGGTCAACCTGGCCGGCATCAAGCGGATCATCGGGCTCGAGCAATTGGTCGGTGACCTGCAACAGCGGATCGCCGAGCTGGAGCAGCAGCTGGACGACGCGTACGCGCGCATCGCCGAGCTGGAGGCGATGGGCTCGTATCCCGGTCGCGATCTGGTCCAGCAGCAGCGCGCGTCCACCGCGCTGGTGGTGTGGCGTCCCCGCCGGTCGCACGACAGGTGAGCCCGCGCGGGCCGCACGGCACGAGCGAGCCAAGAAGCGGCGCCGGTCAGCGGCGGCTGAACAGACCCAGCCGGCGCGGGTGGCGGACCAGACCGCCCTCGATCCAGTCCTCGTAGTCGAACAGTTCCGGCCGGGTCATCAGTACCCGGCAGTTGTGCGCCCAGATGGACATCGGCTCGTCACCGACCTCCTCGGCGCGTTCGACGTACTTCTTCAGCCGGCGCCTGCGTTGCGAGGTGGCGTTCGGCCGGACACCGTCGGCGGCGTAGATGTACATGCAGTGCTGCGCGAACCGGCGGGCCGGGCACTGCCGGTCCATGGCCAGCTCGAACAGGGTCGGCGCCAGCACGTCGCCGGAGATCAGCAGATCCCAGTCCGGCGGCATGGCGTCCAACGGAACGGCCTCCGGGTGATACGCCCACGCCTGCAGCTCCTCCGGCCGGGGGTCCACCGGGTTCGCGAATCCGAAAAAGGTTGATTCACGCACGCTCACGTCACCGCTCCGCACACGTTCCATAGGCCCGTACCACGAAATCTCCGTGCGGAAAGGTATCTCGCCGAAACGGTCATGCGAAAGGTGTACGAGGTCACGATGTGATACTGATCAGTAGCTTTGCGCTGCCGGTACCGATCGGTCGGGGCGGCCGAACCGCCGGAGCAAGGTCTTGAACCAGGCATAGTCCGGCAGCCGGGCCAGCAACGGACCGCTGATCACCGTGATCAGCACGTACGCGGTGGCCAGCGGCGCCAGCGTCGGCTCGACCCCGGACGCGACCGCCAGCCCGGCGATGACCACGGAGAACTCGCCGCGGGGCATCAACGCCAGCCCGGTCCGCCACCGGCCCGGCAGGGCGATGCCGGCCCGCTTGGCGCCGATGTAGCCGGTCACCACCTTGGTGATCATGGTGAGCACCGCGAGGCCCAGCGCCGGCAGCAGTACCGGCGGCACCTCGGCGGGATCGGTGGACAACCCGAAGAACACGAAGAACACCGCGGCGAACAGATCGCGCAACGGCGACAGGATCTCGGTGGCATGGTGGGCGACCGGCCCGGACAGCGCGATGCCGACCAGGAACGCGCCGACCGCGGCGGAGACGTTCAGCTCGGCGGCCACCCCGGCCACGAACAGGGTCAGGCCGAGCACGCTCAGCAGCAGTGACTCGGCGTCGCGGACGGATATGAAACTGGAGATCACACCGCCGTACCGGATCGCCGCCACCAGCACCGCGACCACCGTGACCACCGCGACGGCCAGTGCCTCCACCCCGCCGACCAGGCCCACCCCGGCCAGCACGGCGGTGACGACGGGCAGGTAGAAGGCCATGGCGAGGTCCTCGATGACCAGCACGGACAGGATCACCGGGGTCTCCCGGTTACCGAGCCGGCCCAGGTCGCCGAGGATTTTGGCGATCACCCCGGACGACGACACCCAGGTGATGCCGGCCAGCACGATCGCCGCCTGCCAGCTCCAGCCGAGCAGGAACGCGAAGACGGCGCCAGGCAGCGCGTTCAGCAGCATGTCGATGATCCCGGCCGGGGCGGCGGCTCGCAGGTTGCCGACCAGCTCGCTCGCCGAATACTCCAGCCCCAGCATCACCAGCAGCAGGATCACGCCGATCTCGGCGCCGACCTCGATGAACTCCTCGCTGGCCGAGAGCGGCAGCACCCCGCCCTGGCCGAAGGCGAGGCCGGCCAGCAGGTAGAGCGGGATGGGGGAGAGACCGACACGGCGGCCCAGCCGGCCCAGCATGCCGAGCCCGAACAGCAGGGCACCGACCTCGATCAGCAGGATCGTGGTGTTGTGATGCACAGCAGCTCAGTCGCGCTCGCCGGCCAGGATGGCGGTGACGCCGTCCAGGCCTTCGCGGGTGCCCACCGCGACCACCACGTCGTTCGCCTCGAAGACGAACGACGGCCCCGGGGACGCGATCACCTCGCGATCACGCAGTACCGCCACGATGGACGCGCCGGTGCGGGTCCGGGTCCGGGTGTCACCCAGGCGCCGCCCCACAAACGGTGAGCCGGCCGGCAGCGCGACCTGCTCGGTGAGCAGACCGGCGGCCTGCTGGCGCAGCCCGGCCAGCTGGCCCAGCATCAGCGAGGCCCCGAGCACATCGGCCAGGGCCTCCGCCTCGTCGTCGGTTAGCGGGATCGAGGCCAGGCTGGCGTCCGGGTCGTCCACGTCGTACAGCACCAGGTCGCGGCGGCCGTTGCGGTGCGAGACCACTCCGACCGTCCGACCGGAGGACGTGATCAGGTCATGGCGGACGCCGATGCCCGGCAGGGGAGTCTGTTCAACCCGTACGCGCACGGGTCAACGCTAGCTCCGTGATCGCCACCGCTGTGTGGAGGGGCGGGAGTCGTCACCCCGGAGCGCCGGGCCGGCCGGCCGCGGCACGCTCATCAGCACCAGCAGCCCACCCAGGCAGAGCGCCGTGCTGATCGCGTACGCCCACCGGAAGCCGAAGTTCTGCGCCAGCCCGAACATCGGTCCGGCGAGCATCGAGCCGATCGGGAAGGTGTTGGTGAACAGCGTCGTCGCCCGCCCCGGTTCGGCCGGCAACAGATCCTGGACATAGGTGATGCCCAGGCCGGTGACCGCGGCGATGAACAGCGCGTTGATCAGCTGGGCCGGATACAGCACACCGACGCCGGAGGCGGCGGTGACGATCGCGTAGTACGCCACCCCGCACCCGGCGCCGGCCAGGATCAGCCGCCGGATCGGGATCCGGGCCGCCAGTACGCCGAACGCCAGCATCAGCGGAATCTCCAGCGCGGCGCACAGGCCGAGCAACAGCCCGGCGGCGCTGACCTCGCCGCCCAGCACCCGGCTGACGAAGAGCGGCAACGCCTGCGCGCCCAGGGTGAGTGGGCATTGGAGCAGGGTGAACGCGGTTGCGATGAGAATCAGCGACCCGCGTGACGACACGCCGTGCGGCTCCCGGGGCCGCGCCTCCGGTGCCGGCACCGGTCCCAGCCGCTCCAGCCAGAAGATCGCCACCAGTGCGGCGAACAGGTACATCGCCGCGGCGGTGCCGTAGACGTACCGGAATCCGCCCGCCTCCAGCAGCACGGCGGCCAGCGGCGGCCCGGCCACCCAGGCGATCGAGAAGACCGTACGCATGCTGCTGATCCCCATCGTGGCCCGCGCCGGATCGTCGCGCTGGAGCACCTGGCGGGCGTACGCGAACGTCTGCGGGAAGAGCGACCCGGCCAGCGCGAACGCGGTCACCGCCAGGCCCAGCAGCACCCAGTAGTTCCGGACGTACGCGGACAGCACCGATCCCGCGCACCCGGTCAGCGCGGCGGTGATCAGCAGCCCGCGGCGGATCGCCCGGCGGTCGGACAACCGCGCGATCAGGGCGGCGGCGATCACCCCGGCCAGCGGAGCGGCGATCAGGAAGGCGGTCACCCGGACCGGTCCGGCCGCCACCTCGGTGCTGAGGAACAGCGCGAGGAACGGGTGGAACAGCGCGGTCGAGATGCCGACGGCGAGGACCACGAAGGCGAGCGGAAGCAGCTTTCCCACCATCGCCGTACGCATCACCAGCACGCTACGGGGTGCCCGGTCCGGCCCGGCGCCCGCTCCGGACACACCGCTGCTCGCCGCGGTAGAGTTGAGTGGGATACGCTCAAGTCTGCGAGCATGAGGATCATCAGGGGAGCAGATGAACGCCGAACGTTTGACCACCAAGAGCCGCGACGTCATCACCGGCGCGGTCGCCGACGCCGGCCAGCGTGGGCATGCGACCGTCGAACCTTGGCACATGCTTCTCGCGCTGCTGGACACCGGCGGCTCCACCGCCCAGGCGCTGCTGCGTGCGGTCGGCGCCAACCCGGCCGACATCCGCCGGGCCGCGGTCCGGGCGATCGAGCAGCTGCCGTCCGCCCGCGGCGCCAGCATGGCCGAGCCCAGCCTGTCGCGCGAGTTCGTCAACGCGATCGGTGAGGCCGAGCTGATCGCCAAGCCGCTGGGCGACGAGTACGTGTCCACCGAGCACCTGCTCGGCGGGCTGGCCCGGGTCGGCGGCGCGGTGGGCGCGCTCCTGCGGGAAGCCGGTGCCACCGAGGAGGCCCTGGTGGCGGCCTATCCCGAGGTGCGCGGCGGTGACCGGCGGGTGACCACGGCCGAGCCTGAGCAGACCTATAAGGCCCTGGAGAAGTACAGCGTCGACCTGACCGCGCTGGCCCGGGAGGGCAAGATCGACCCGGTGATCGGCCGGGACGCCGAGATCCGCCGGGTGGTGCAGGTGCTCTCCCGCCGCACCAAGAACAACCCGGTGCTGATCGGTGAGCCCGGTGTCGGCAAGACCGCGATCGTCGAGGGGCTCGCGCAGCGCATCGTCGCCGGCGACGTCCCCGAGACCCTGCGGGACAAGCGCCTGGTCTCGCTGGACCTGAGCGCGATGGTGGCCGGCGCGCAATACCGTGGCCAGTTCGAGGAACGGCTGAAGAGCGTGCTGGAGGAGATCCGCAACTCCAACGGCCAGGTGGTCACGTTCCTCGACGAGCTGCACACCGTGGTCGGCGCCGGCAAGGGCGAGGGCTCGATGGACGCCGGCAACATGCTCAAGCCGATGCTGGCCCGCGGCGAACTGCGCATGGTCGGCGCCACCACACTGGACGAGTACCGCGAGCACATCGAGAAGGACCCGGCGCTGGAGCGGCGGTTCCAGCCGGTCTTCGTGGGTGAGCCGTCGGTCGAGGACACCATCGGCATCCTGCGCGGGCTCAAGGGCCGCTACGAAGCGCACCACCGGGTGCAGATCACCGACGGTGCGCTGGTCGCCGCGGCCACGCTGTCCGACCGGTACATCACCGACCGGTTCCTGCCGGACAAGGCCATCGATCTGATCGACGAGGCCGCCTCCCGGTTGCGCATGGAGATCGATTCCCGGCCGGTGGAGCTGGACCAGCTGCAGCGGGTGGTGGACCGGATGCGGATGGACGAGATGGCGCTGGCCAAGGAGAAGGACGACGCCTCCCAGGCCCGGCTGGCCCGGCTGCGCGCCGAGCTGGCCGACAAGCAGGAGGAGCTCACCGCCCTCACCGCGCGGTGGGAGCGCGAGCGCAGCGGCCTCAACCGGGTCGGTGAGCTGAAGAAGCAGCTGGACGAGGCGAAGGCCGAGGCCGAACGGGCGCAGCGGGACGGCGATCTGCTGACCGCCTCCCGGATCCTCTACGAGGTGGTGCCCGAGCTCACCAAGGACATCGAGTCCGCGTCCGAGGCGGAGCAGGAGAAGAGCGAGCCGCCGATGGTCAAGGAGGAGGTCGGCGCCGACGACATCGCCGAGGTGATCTCCTCGTGGACCGGCATCCCGGCCGGCCGGATGATGGAGGGCGAGACCGCCAAGCTGCTGCGCATGGAGGAGTCGCTGCAGGAGAAGGTGGTCGGTCAGGCCGAGGCGGTGGCCGCGGTCGCCGGTGCCGTACGCCGGGCCCGCGCCGGAGTCGCCGACCCGGACCGCCCCACCGGCAGCTTCCTCTTCCTCGGCCCGACCGGTGTCGGCAAGACCGAGCTGGCCAAGGCGCTGGCCGGGTTCCTGTTCGACGACGAGCGGGCGATGGTCCGGATCGACATGAGCGAGTACGGCGAGAAGCACTCCGTCGCCCGCCTGGTCGGCGCCCCGCCCGGATACGTCGGCTACGAGGAGGGCGGCCAGCTCACCGAGGCGGTGCGGCGCCGGCCGTACAGCGTGGTGCTGCTGGACGAGGTGGAGAAGGCGCACCCGGACGTCTTCGACGTGCTGCTCCAGGTGCTCGACGACGGCCGGCTCACCGACGGCCAGGGCCGTACGGTCGACTTCCGCAACGCGATCCTGGTCCTCACGTCCAATCTGGGCTCGTCGGTGATCTCCGACTTCACGCTCACCTAGGCGCAGCGGCGCGACGAGGTGATGGCCGCCGTGCGGTCGCACTTCAAGCCGGAGTTCCTCACCCGGCTCGACGACATCGTGGTGTTCCACGCGCTGACCGCGCAGGACCGGGCCGCCATCGTGGACCTCCAGCTGGGCCGGCTGCGCAGCCGGCTGGCCGACCGGCGGCTC
>DASSAL010000353.1:0-7871 GCA_035685405.1 Actinoplanes sp.
GCGGATCGCCCCGACCGGCTCCACCGTCGCGGCCGTCGTCCTCGGCGACCCGATCCGGCAGACGCCGGTCGGCGCCGGTCCCCCGCTGGTCGCCACCACCGGCTTCCTCATCGGCCCGCACGACCGGCCGATCGTCAACGAACCGCAGGGTGAGACGTACTGCGTCGGAATCGTCACCACGCCGGTCGGCTGCCGGCCGGCCTTCGGGCTCGCGCCGGCCGCCCTGCGGGGGCGGATCACCGGCCTGCTGGAGACGTGGCCGCGGGCTGCCGCCCTGCGGACGGCGCTGACCACCTGCCGGACGCCCGCCGAGGCACTCGATGCCGTCGAGGAGGCCCTGCGGACACCCGAACCGTTCGACCGGTACGCCCTCGACCGCTGCGCGGCCGCGGTCGGTCGGCTCGCCGAGGATCCGGCCGGTTCGATCGCCGAGGTGGCGGCCACGCTCGGGGTGACGCACGGACATCTCGACCGGCTGTTCGCCGCGCAGGTCGGTCTCAGCCCGCGCACCCTGGCACGCATCCTGCGGATGCGCCGGCTGCTGGCCGGCATCGACGTGCACGGGCTGGTCGGCTGGGCGGAACGGGCGGCGGCGCTGGGGTGGTACGACCAGGCGCACCTGATCCGCGACTTCAAGCGGCACACCGGCGTCACCCCGTCGGCGTACGTCGCCGCGCAGCGCTCGGCCTACGACCGCGCGGAGGCGGCCGCGTCCGCCGGCTTCGTCCCCGAGCCGGGGTGAAATCCGTCCAATCCCCGGCCGGCCCGGCGCCCTCAACCTGGGCAGATGACCACGGTATTCACCACCGAGACCACCATCGATCGCCCGGTCGTCGCGGTGTGGACACGGCTGATCGACTGGGACCACGCGGCACGGTGGATGCCGGGGGTGGACGCCCTGCGGGCGGACGGCCCGACGGCCGTGGGGACCACGCTGGTCTTCACCGCACGCGGCAAGGAGCGCACCGGCCGGATCGCCGCCCTGGACCCCGGACGCAGCGTCACGGTGCGGTCGGTGCAGGGCGGGGTGACCGCGGATTACCGGTACGCCTGCGCGCCGCACGGCGACGGCACCCGGGTGAGCCTGGTCGCCGACTGCCGGACCACCGGCCCGATGCGGTTGCTGGCGCCGGTGATCCGGTCGGCCATCCGGCGCACGGACCGCGGTCAGCTCGCCGCCTTCGCCGCCACCTTCGGCTAACCGGCCAGCTCCCGGACCACCCGCACGAAGAGGTCGACGTCCGCCTCGGTGGTGCGCCAGTTCACGATCGCCGGCCGCAGCGCCACCTTGCCCTGGTACACCGTCGTGCCGGCGAAGACCCGGCCGTCGGTGAGCAACGCCGCGCCGACCCGCCGGTTCAGCTCGTCCAGCCGGCTCTCCGGCACGCCCGGTGGCCGCACCCGGAAACACACGATGCACAGCGGCACGTCCGCGAGGCGTTCCAGGTCGTCCGCCTCGTCGACCCGGCGCGCGAGGTGCTGCGCGAGGTGGAGGTGGCGCTCCACCATGGCCCGGTAGCCGGCCCGCCCGTACGCCGCCAGCGTCGCCCAGATCGGCAGCGCCCGCGCGCGGCGGGACGACTCCGGGCCGAAGAGGCCGTAACCGCCGCCCGGATCCTGCGGTCCGGGCAGGTAGGCGGCGCCCGGCATGCCGAACGCCGAGCCCAGCCGGTCCGGCCGGCGGACCAGCGCGAACCCGCTCTCGTACGGCACGTTCAGCCACTTGTGACCGTCGGCGGCGATCGAGTCGGCCCGCTCGATGCCCCGGGTCAGCGCCGCCGTGCGCGGTGACAGCGCGGCGAACAGCCCGAACGCCCCGTCGACGTGCAGCCAGGCGCCGTGGTCACGGGCCAGATCGGCGAGCGCCTCGATCGGGTCGAAGTCGCCGGCGTTGACCTCGCCGGCATTGCCGATGATGACCGCCGGGGGGCCGTCCAGCTCGCCCAGCCGCCGGGCCATCGCGTCCAGGTCGACCCGGCCGGCGCCGTCGCGGGCGAACACCTCGACCGCCTCCCGGCCGTGCCCGAGCATCTGCAACGCCTTGCGGGCGCTCGGATGCACGTACCCGCCGGAGAGCACCGGCATCCGCGGCAGCCCGGCCAGCCCGTCGCTGACCGGGTCCGCGCCGAGCCGTTCACCCCACCACTGGGTGGCACAGCCGAGCGCGGTGAAGTTCGCGAAGGTCGCGCTCGCCACCAGCGCACCACCCCAGCCGGGTGGCAACCCGAACAGGGCGCGCAGCCAGTCCAGCACCACGGTCTCCACCTCGGTGCCGAACATCGACGACGCCCGGGCGAAGCTGTTCTGGTCGAGCAGCGCGGCGGTCCAGTCAGTGGCCAGCGCGGCGGGCGTCGCGCCGCCGGTGACGAAGTGGAAGAACCGCGGCCCGGACGACGCGGTGCCCGCCGCGGTACCGATCTCGAGCAGGCGGTCGACGGCGCCCGCGGTGCCCACGCCGTCCTCCGGCAGCGGTCCGCCGAGCTCGGTCAGCCGCGTCGCGGCCGCAGCGTCGAACACCTTCCGGTCGGCCAGCGAGTCCAGGTAGGGCCCGGCCGCCGCGGTCACCCGGTGCAGGGCGTCGGCCGCGGCGGGCAGGTCGTCGATCGGGTCGGCCACGGCGTCAGCCTGCCACAACGGCGAGATGGGTGGCGACGAAGACCAGCGGCGCGTTCCACCGGATGCAGATGTCGTTCGTGGTCTCGGAGGTCGGCTCGTCGAGATAGCAGCACTGCGGTGGGCGCCCGGCGATGCGCGGATCGCTCGGAAATCCAGGGGTCTCGGTAGAGTTGGCACCGCCGGCCAGCGCGCCGGCCGGCGGCGGCGGGAAGGCCGGGTCCAGGTCGTGGCCGAACTGGCGGGTGCGCAGGTGGCGGCTGTGGTCGGTGCCGTACCCGGTGACGTAGCTCTGGCCGAGCGCGTTGCGGCCGAGCAGGTAGTCCATGCCGGTCGCCACGGCGTCGCGGAAACCGGGATCGCCGGTGAGCCGGTGCGCGGTGGCGAGCACCACCAGGTTGTTGAGGATACGGCCGTTGGAACCCCAGGCCCACCCGTGCGGTGGCGCGTACGGCTGTCCCCACGGCTGCCGCTGCTGCAAGGTGACCAGCCGCTGCGCCGCCGCCTGGACGGTGTCCCGGACCTGATCGTGGCCCGGCAGCCCGGATCCGGCGGTGGCCAGGTCGAGCCGGGCCGGTCCGGCGACCCGGTCGAAGTCGAAACCGGCCGGATCGAACACGTCGGCGGTGTGGTGCGCCGAGCCCAGCAGCTCGTCCCGATACCGTTCTTCGCCGGTGGCCAGCCACAGCTCGGCGGCCGCCCAGTAGAAGTCGTCGGTCACGTCCGGGTCGCCGTACGGGCCACCGCCGAACGCTCCTTCGTCGTCGGGCGCGATCAGGTGCGGCTCGGCGTGCGCGGCCCGGTGCGCGGTCCGGGCCGCGGCCAGCAGCCGGTCCGCGTACCGGGGATCGGCGGTCCGCAGCAGCCGGGCGCCCTGCGCCGTCACCGCGGCCAGGTGCAGGGTGGCGGCGGTCGACGGCCGGTGCAGCACCCGGACGGTGGGATCCTCGTGGGCGTGGCCCGGGATCGGCGACCACTCGGTGCCGTGCACCCGGTGGAACGCCATGCCGGCCAGCGGCCGGCCGGTCGGCACCTGCATCCGCAGCAGCCAGTCCAGCTGCCACCGGCACTCCTCGGCCAGCTCCGGCGCCGCGGTCATCTCGAGGGCGGTGAGCAGCTGCCAGAGCGCGATGCTGCCGCTCACCGTGTACTTGCCGTAGTCGCCGGCGTCGTACCAGCCGCCGGACACGTCGAACCGCCCGGACGGCGTCCAGCCGGGATAGAGGCGGGCCGCCTCGGGACCGGACCAGGCCGGTACGGCGGTGTCCCCGCGATTCGGCGGCCGCCCGGCGTGCCCGGCCGGGCGACCGTACCCGGGGGCGCGCTCGTCATCGATCGGGCAGCCGGAGCGCAGCAGGTAGAACATCCGCAGCGCGTCACGGCCGAGCCCGGCGTACAGGTCGGCGGCGATCCGGAACGGGTGACTGAGGTGCTCGCCGGTCCCGATCCGGTATGTCCCGGCGCCGGTCACCGTGGTGAAGTCGAGCACGTGCACGGTCTGCCCCGACGTCGGCTCGGGCCGCACCGGCCACGGTTGGGAGCGGCCGCGGAACACCACCGGGCCGTCGACCGTCCGCACGGCGAACTCGGCCGGCTCGGCCCTGTCGGTCACCCAGGTGGCGCGCTTGGTGCAACCGGGCAGATAACCGAGCTGGTTGACGCGGACCGCCGGCCGCTCAGCCGGTTGATCACTCACGCGCCCAGCATGCGGCAGCCGCCCCGGCCACGGAAGGGGAGCTGTCGGAAGGCGGTCACTCGGCGCCTGGGACCGGCGGATCCGGACGAGAATCCAGTCGGGCAGGGACCGGCGCGGTGCCGGTCCGGCATTCCACCGGCGAGGGCAGACTCATGACCGCCAGCACCGACGACGTACGCGCCGCCGCCATCGGACTTCCGGAGTTCCTCAGCATCCACGAGGCCGGGCAGTTGTCCGTGGCCGACCGCCGGGCCATCGTTCAGCAGGCGCTGACAGTGCTGGAGCAGACCTACGCGCTGCTGGCGTTCAAGGTGGCCCGGTACGGCATCAATCCGCTGCAGCGGCTGCGCCTAATGGCCGACCGGCTGGACCGCACGGCGCCACTGGAGCCGGAGTGGCGCTTCCACGCCGAGCTGGTGGACATCTTCAACTCGCTGCGCGACCTGCACACCCGGTACATGCTGCCGCGTCCCTTCAAGGACATGGCCGCGTACGTGCCGTTCCTGCTGCGGGAGTTCACCGAAGGCGGCCGGCTGCGCTACCTGGTCCGCCCGCGCCTGGCCACGCCGGGCGAGATCGACCATCCGGCGTTCGGCCCGGACGTCGAGGTGACGCACTGGAACGGTGTCCCGATCGCCCGCGCCATCGAGCGGTTCGCCGAACGGTTCCCGGGCGCCAACGCCGAGGCCCGGCACGCGCGGGCGGTCGACCGGTTCACCTTCCGGTCGCTGTCGTTCGGCCCGCCGCCGGACGACGACTGGGTGAGCATCCGGTTCATCGACACGAACGACGAGGTCCAGGTCGCGGAGACCACCTGGACGGTGGTGCCGGCGCTGACCGACGCCGGACCGCAGGGGCGGGCCGGCGATGCCGAGGACGACCCGGCGGTCGGCATCGACGTGGAAGCCGACCGGGTGGCCCGGATCCGGACCCGGCTGTTCGCGCCGGAGTTCATCGCCGCCGAGGAGTCCGGTGCGGCCGTGGACGCCGGGCCGCAGGGCGTGACCGTCACACCGCAGTGGTCGACGACGTTCGAGGCCCGGCGGGTGACCGCGGCCGGGCGCGAGTTCGGCTACCTGCGGATCCGCACGTTCAGCGCGGCGCGTCCGCTGCCGCCGGATTTCTCGCCGACCGCCTGGATCCGCGGGTTCGTGCAGGAGTTCATCCGGCTGCTCGGCGCGTTGCCGCAGGACGGTCTGGTGGTGGACATCCGCGGCAACGGCGGTGGGTTCGTCGCGGCCTCGGAGTTGTCCCTGCAGGCGCTCACCGGCCGGCCGGTCGAGCCGGAGCCGGCGCAGCTCGCCGCGACCGCGCTGAACCTGCGCATCTGCCGGATGCACGAGCCGTTCGCGGCCTGGCTGCCCTCGACGCAGCAGGCGGTGGAGTCGGGTGCGTCGCACTCGGCGGGCATCCCGCTCACCCCGCCGCGGATGATCGAGCGGGTGCCCCAGTCGTACTTCGGGCCGGTGGTCCTGCTCACCGACGCCCGCTGCTACTCCGCGGCGGACATGTTCGCCGCCGGTTTCCAGGACAACGGCATCGGGCCGGTGCTGGGCACGGACAACAACATCGGTGCGGGCGGCGGCAACGTGTGGCAGATGTCCGAGACCGTACCGCCGAGCCTGATCGACGGTTCCGCGTTCCCCTTCGACCGGCTGCCCGGCGGCACCGACCTGACCTTCGTCATCCGGCGGTTGCTCCGGGTCGGGCCGAACGCCGGAACGCCGCTGGAGGACTACGGCGTGATCCCGGACGAGCACCACTCGATCACCCGCAACGACGTCCGCAACGGCGAGGCCGACCTGATGGCCACCGCCGCGCGGATGCTGGGCAAGGGCAAGCCGCGCCGGTTCGACGTGGAGCTGTCGCCGGCCGGGGGAGAGCTGACCGCCTCGTTCGCGGCGCTCGGCGTCGACCGTGCGGACGTGATCGTGGACGGCCGGCCGCGGTGCACGGTCGATCTGGGCGGCAACCCCGGTCCGGTGTCGGTGCCGCTGGACGGGCCGCCGGCGACGGTGCAGGTGCTCGGCTTCGACAGCGGCGCCCGGGTGGCGCTGCGGACGTTCGTCGCCGCCGGCGGCGCCCTGCGGTTGCGGACCACCTTCGAGGGATGACCGGCACCGCCACCGAGGTGACTCAGCTGTCGCATCAGGTGCGGCTGGTGTCCGGACGGTTCGAACACTGATGCTGGTCTGATGGAGAAGATCAGGGCGCGCCTCGAGGCGTTGGACGAGCGATTCGACCGGGTCCACGGCGACGCGTGGCTGGAGCGGCTGTTCGATGACGGTCGCTGGACCGAAGGGCCGGCGTACTTCCCGGCCGGTCGATATCTGGTGTTCAGCGACATCCCCAACGACCGGGTGCTGCGCTGGGACGAGACAACCGGCGCGGTCGGCGTGTTCCGGCAACCGGCCCGCTATGCCAACGGCCACACCGTCGACCGGCTCGGCCGGCTGATCAGCTGCGAACAGGGCGAGCGCCGGGTGACCCGGACCGAACCCGACGGGTCGGTCACCGTCCTGGCCGACCGCTTCCAGGGGCAGCGGTTCAACAGCCCGAACGACGTGGTCGAGCACTCGGACGGCAGCGTCTGGTTCACCGACCCGAGCTACGGCATCGACAGCGACTACGAAGGCCACCGCGCCACCGCCGAACTCGACGGCTGCCACGTCTACCGCATCGACCCGGGCGGCGACGTCCGTCGCGTCGCGGACGACTTCGAGCGGCCCAACGGCCTGGCCTTCAGCGCCGACGAACGGGTGCTCTACATCGCCGACAGCCGCCGCCGGCACATCCGCCGGTTCTCCGTCACCGCCGGTGGCGACCTGACCGGTGGGGAGGTGTTCGCCACCTGTGACGCCGGCTCGTTCGACGGCGTGCGCCTCGACAGCGACGGCCGGATCTGGGCCGCCACCCACGAGGGCCTGCACTGCTTCGCGCCCGACGGCACGCTGATCGGCAAGCTGCACGTGCCGGAGGTGGCCTCGAACCTGACGTTCGGCGGCGCGCGCCGCAACGTCCTGTTCATCACCGCGACGTCCTCGGTGTACGCCCTCCGGGTCACCGTCAACGGTGCCGCCTATCCGGGGTGATCGGCCAGATATCGGCCGGTGGTTCCGGCTCGGCCTGATCGTCTACCTGTTCTACCGCCGACGCCACTCGGATCTGAACCGTCCCGGGTAGGAAGAAAACCGGCTTCCTCCGGCGGGTCGGGTCATGACAGCGTGAGGTCATGGACGGCCAGGCCGAGCAGCACCTGGTACCGAGACGATCCCGGCGCTTCGCCGCGATGGTGGCGCTCGCTGCCCCGGTGCTCGCCGTCGCGGCCGTCGCCGAGTCCGGCACCCAGCACTTCGGCAACCTCGTCGTCCTGCTGGTGGCCGTCGCGGTGGCCACGGTGGCGGTCTGGTACGGGCTCACCCGCCGCGGTGTCCTGCGGCTGCTGGCCGCGGTCGTGGCGGCGGTGGCGGGCACCATCGTGGCTGATCGGCCTGTCGCTGTTCCTGCTGCAGGTGGCGCTGTTGGTGGTGTTCGCGCTGGCCGGGCGATTCGCGCTCGGCCC
>DASSAL010000354.1:0-26065 GCA_035685405.1 Actinoplanes sp.
TAGCGGCCGAGCCCGAGCACGGCGGCCGTGACGATCGCCCCGCTGGCACCGGCGGAGACCAGCCCGTCGGCCTGGCCCTCGGCGACCGCGGTCACCGCCGCCCGCACGGACGTCTCGGGCCGGCTGGCCCGCGTCGGTGCGTCCGCCATGCCGACGGAGCCGCGGGCCGGCCGGACCGTGACCCGGTCACGGTCGGACGGCGCGAGCGCGCCGAGCACCTCGCCGGCCACCTCAGCGGGGCCGACGAGCACGAGGTGGAGGTCGGGATCGGCGCCGCAGGCCCGCAGAGCGCCGTCAACCACGACGGCGGGAGCATCGTCCCCGCCGAGGAGGTCGACGGCGATCCGCGCGGTGCCCGGCGCCGGGACAGCGGACTGTCCGGGAGCCGGCGCACCGAAGGTTCGCCGTTGCTCAGGCGCGACCCGCCCGGTGATCGGGCGCGTCACCGCAGAGCGCTCAGACCTCGAGGACCTGGCGCCCGTTGTACGTGCCACAGACCCCGCACGCGGTGTGCGGCAGGTGCGGCGACTTGCACTGTGGGCAGGCCACGGTCTTCACCGCGGTCGCCTTCCAGTTGGCCCGGCGCGACCGGGTGTTGCTGCGCGACATCTTGCGCTTGGGGACGGCCACCGTTACTCCTCAGAACTCGACAGGTTGCGCAAAGCGGCCCACCGCGGGTCGACGTCCTCGTGGCTGTGATCAGCCGGAAGGTCGGCGCGACGCGCCCCGCAGTCGGGGCACAACCCTGGGCAGTCCGACCGGCAGACCGGGTTCGCCGGCAGCGTGAGCACCACCGCGTCCCGTACCGCCGGTTCCAAATCCAGCAGGTCCCCCTGCATCCGGCCGACCTCGTCGTCGTCCGTGGTCTCCTCCGTGGTGCTGTCCTCGTAGGCGTACAGCTCCGCGAAGGGCACGTCGAACGACTCGCTGATCTCCTCCAGGCAGCGGCCGCACTCGCCGGTGAGCGAGCCGCGGATGTTTCCGCTGACGTAAACGCCCTCGGACACCGACGTGAGCGTCAGATCGAGCTCGATGTCGGAGCCAGCGGGCACCCGGATCAGCTCCAGGCCGAGGTCCGCCGGTGCCGGCACCGTCCGCTTCAGGGCACGCGTCGCCCCAGGCTGGCGCGGGAGCTTCGTCGTGTCGACGACCAGCGGCTGCCTGGGATCGAGGTGGTTCCGCGGTGGCTTGGGCATAGTGATTCCTCAGCCTGGAAAGGCCGACAGGAAAGGTTACCTGAGCAGGGTCGCCATCGACCAATCGCCCCGTTAGAAGGGCAAGGGCCGCTCGTCCTCGCCCTGGAACGTGCCGATCTCGCGGAGCGCGTGCATCTTGTCGCGGCCACGCTCTATCGACGCCAGCGCCCGGGTGAGGAACTGCTCGAAGTTCGCCAGCGCGGTGTCGACGTAGTCGTCGACTTCCTCGCGCAGCCGCTGCGCCTCGGAGCGCGCCTCGGCGATGATCCGGGCCGCCTCGTGCTCGGCCGAGACGGTGATCTCGTTCACCGACACCAGCCGGGCATGCTCCGCCTCACCCTCGGCGATGATCCGGTCGGCCTCCCGCTTGCCGGCGTCGATGATCTTGTCACGCTCCTCCAGCAGCGCCGCCGCCCGCCGCAGGTCGCCGGGCAGCTCGGCGCGCAGCTCGTCCAGGATGGCGACCATCTCGCCGCGGTCGAACATGAAGTTGGTGCGGGACATCGGCACAGAGCGTGCCGCCTCCACCATGGCGATGATCTCGTCGATGCGGTCGAGCGGATCCACCGGCGTCTCACTCCTGTCATCACGCGCCCCACGCAGCGTGGTGCGATCACGTTACTGCGTAATTCGCCCGACCTCATGATGACCCGTCCCCGGCGCGCCGCCGACCCACCGCCCGCCGATCTTGGACTCGTGGCTGCCCCTTTGCCCGCGATGCCGCATTTGCGGGGCACCACAACTCCAAGATCGCGGGAAGGTCAGCGGGAGTGGAGGCGGGGGAGCAGGCGCTTGCGGACCAGGTCAGGGACGTACGTGGAGACGTCGCCGCCCCACTTGGCCACCTCTTTGACCAGGCTGGACGACAGGAACGAGTATTGCGGGTTGGTCGGCATGAACAACGTCTCGACGCCGGAGAGCCCGATGTTCATCTGCGCCATCTGCAACTCGTAGTCGAAGTCGCTGACCGCGCGCAGCCCCTTGACGACCACGGCGGCCTGCTGATCGCGGCAGAAGTCGACGAGCAGTCCGCGGAACGACTCGACCCGGACGTTGCCGTACGGTGCGGTCACCTCGCGGAGCAGCTCGATGCGCTCCTCGATGGTGAACAGCCCGGTCTTGTTCTGGTTGATCAGCACCCCGATGATCACTTCGTCGAAGAGCCGGCTGGAGCGGCCGACGATGTCGAGATGACCGTTGGTCACCGGGTCGAAGGAGCCGGGGCAGACCGCGCGTCTCATGATCGGCGACCGTACCAAAGGGTGGTCTCGCCGTACCGCTTGGAGCGGTCCGGTGTGATGCCGTCGACCCAGCTCAATCCCGCTCCGCGGGCCGCCGTACGGGTGGACCGCTCGAGCACCACCACGGCGTCCGGCGCCAGCCAGCCGTGGTCTACCAGGGACCGCTGCATCGCGGCCAGCTCGTCGTCCGGCAGCGCGTACGGCGGATCGGCGAAGACCACGTCGTACCGGCCGCCCTCCGGCGGACCGGCCAGCACCTGGCTCACCTTGCCGGGAAACAGCCGGGCGGCCGAGCCGGCCCGCAGCGCCGCGATGTTGTCCCGGATGATCCGTGCGGCCCGGGCATCCGACTCCACCAGCAGGGCGAAGGTAGCTCCGCGTGACAACGCCTCCAGCCCGACCGCGCCGGAACCGGCATAGAGGTCGGCGAATCGCGCACCGTCCAGGTCGATCATGGACGCCAGGGTGCTGAAGAGTGCCTCGCGCACCCGGTCGGACGTCGGCCGGGTCTGCGCACCGGCCGGAGCGGACAGTCGGCGGCCCCCGTGCGCACCGGCGATAATCCTGGTCATCGGGCTTCTCTTAGCACGTCTCGACGCTACTTCGCCAGTACCCGGAAGCCGTTACAGAGGAGGTTTTTGCGGTGATGATATTGACGGAGCGGATCGAGGAAACACCGCTCGGTATACCGAAGATCTCGGATCGGCATCGACACCCTTAAGCCGCCCTGAGTGGTTCCCCAAATCCGGCTCAGTCGCTATGGTCACTGCCTGTTGCAGGCGGCCCCGGTCGCCCGCCGACGACGTGGGGAGGCGTCGTCGCCCGGTTTCCACCCGAGTTCGCGATGCTCGTGCCTCCCTGCGCCGTACCCCTTGTCCTCACCACAGGAGTACGCGTGAACCTGCTGAAGTCCCCGCTGCGCCGCACCACGGCCGTCTTCGCCGGTGCAGTCATCGGCCTGGCCGGTGTCGTGGCCACCGCGGCGCCCGCCAGCGCACACCACCCGGAGCTGACCGGCACCGCTGCCTGCGTCGAGGAGGGCGGCTGGAAGGTCGACTGGACCCTGAAGGCGGTCGCCCCACACGAGAAGGTCGGCACCATCGTCAAGGTCGAGTCCACCGTGGGCGGCTCGCCGCTCAGCAAGATCGTCGTGGATGCCACGGTCGGCGCGAACCAGACCGTCACCGAGACCCAGAGCTTCCCGGTCGAGGTCACCAAGGCCAAGCTCGTCGTCGCGATGAAGTGGGACGGGGTCGAGCGCAAGCGAATCGAGTACAAGGTCCATGCACCGGAAGGCTGCAAGCCGCCGGCCGAGCCGGAGGAACCGCCGGCGGAGGAGCCGGCCCAGCCGAAGCCGATCCTCGAGGTCACCTGCGACACCATGACCATCGGCCTGGACAACACCACCGACGAGGACATCACGTTGCTGCTGACCACCAGCAAGGGTGAGAAGCGCACGTTGGAGATCCCGGCCCAGGAGAAGGGCACCGAGAAGTTCAGCGCCGACAAGGGCTTCTCCGTGACCGTCGGCCTGGAGGGCACCGACGAGACCGAGAAGGTCGACTACGTGCAGCCCGAGGGTTGCGAGGGCGAAGGCGGCGGCACCGGGGAGCCCGAGCTGCCGGTGACCGGTGCGGCGGCCGGCGGCATCGCCGGTGGCGCGGGCCTGCTGCTCGCCGTGGGTGGCGTGCTGTTCTTCCTGGCTCGCCGCCGCAAGGTCAAGTTCACCGCGTAACCCGAGCGCTGAGTTCCCGCTGAGGCGCGCCGACCGGTTGGTCGGCGCGCCCCGGTCATCCGGGCGGCACCAGCGGCGCGAACGAGCCGTCCGGCTCCGGCGACAGGGCCAGGACGGTCACCACAGCGCCGACCGGGATCGGGCCGTACACGTGCGGGAACAGCAAACCGTCCGGGTGCGGCGGATCGCCCTCCTCCCACACCGTGATGTCGCCGAGCAGGGACTCGTCGATCTCCAGCACCACCAGATCGGTCCGGCCGCGAGCCAGCCGGGTGGCCGACTCGTGCAGGCGGTCGCGCGGGGAGCAATGGATGAAACCGTCGGTCTCCAGCGAGTCGGCGGTGTACCGGCCGGCCGCCACGGCGGTCTCCCAGTCCGCTCGCGCGCAATAGTGGTAGATCAACCCTTCTCCAGGTATTCGGCCCGTTCCTCATCGACCAGGGCGGCCACCGACGCGGCCAGCGCGGGGTGCCGGGACAGGTCCGGATCGTCGGCGACCAGCGCCGCCGCCTCGGCCCGGGCGTCGGTGATCAGCTTGGCGTCCCGCAGCAGCGACAACAACCGTAGGTGGGAGTGTTTGCCGGACTGCGAGGCACCGAGCACATCGCCCTCCCGGCGCTGCTCCAGATCGATCTCGGAGAGCTTGAAACCGTCCGTTGTGGACGCCACCGCGTCCAGCCGCTCGCGGGCCGCGGTGCCTTCCTGAGCCTCGGTGACCAGCAGGCAGATGCCCGGCGCCGAGCCCCGGCCCACCCGGCCCCGAAGCTGGTGCAGCTGGGAGACGCCGAACCGGTCGGCATCCATGATGATCATCGTGGTGGCGTTCGGGACGTCCACGCCCACCTCGATCACCGTGGTCGCCACCAGCACGTCCAGGTCACCGGCCGCGAACGCGCGCATCACCGCGTCCTTCTCGTCGGTCGGCAGCTTGCCGTGCAGCACCCCGATCCGCAGACCGTGCAGCGGCCCCTCGGCCAGGATCGGCGCCACGTCCAGCACGGCGAGCGGCGGGCGACGGTCGGTGTCGCCGGGCGGCTGGTCGTCGTCGAGCCCGATCCGGGGACACACCACGTACGCCTGATGCCCGGCCCGGACCTCTTCCCGCAGCCGCTTCCAGGCCCGGTCCAGGAAGGCCGGACGTTCCGGCGGCACCACGTGCGAGGCGATCGGCGAGCGCCCGCGCGGCAGCTGGGACAGCGTGGACGTCTCCAGATCGCCGTACACCGTCATGGCCACCGTCCGCGGGATCGGCGTCGCGGTCATCACCAGCACGTGCGGCGGCTGCGCGGCCTTGGCCCGCAGCGCGTCCCGTTGTTCGACGCCGAACCGGTGCTGCTCGTCCACCACCACCAGGCCGAGGTCGTGGAAGTCGACGCCCTCGTACAGCAGCGCATGCGTGCCCACCACGATGCCCGCGGTGCCGTCCGCGACCTCGGCCAGCGCCGCCCGCCGGGCCGCGGCGCCCAGCGAGCCGGTGATCAGCGTGATCCGGGTGCCGGCCGGGTCACCGGCCAGTTCGCCGGCCCGGCCGAGCGGCCCCAGCTGGGCGCCGATGCTGCGCAGGTGCTGGGTGGCGAGCACCTCGGTGGGCGCGAGCAGCGCCGCCTGGCCGCCGGAGTCGATCACCTGCAGCATGGCGCGGACCGAGACCAGGGTCTTGCCGGAGCCCACCTCACCCTGCAACAGGCGGTGCATCGGATGCGGCCGGGCCAGGTCCGCGGCGATCTCTTCGCCCACCGCGCGCTGGCCGTCGGTCAGCTCGTACGGCAGTGCCGCATCGAACTTGTCGAGCAGACCGCCCTCGACGGGTGGACGCGCGATCGCCGGGCTGGCGGCGGCCCGGGCGCGGCGTTGCACGAGCGTCAGCTGTACGGCGAAGGCCTCGTCCCACTTCAGCCGGTACCTGGCCCGGAACAGGTCCTCGTTGGAGCCCGGCCGGTGGATCTCGTGCAGTGCGGTCCCGATGCCGACCAGGTTGCGGTTGGCCCGGACCGCGGCGGGCAGCGGGTCGTCCGGCGGCCGCAAGGTGTCCAGCACAGTCCGGACGCACCTGGCGATCACCCAGGTGGGCACCGCCTGCGCGGCCGGGTAAACCGGGATCAGCGCACCGGCGAACTCCTCGATCTCCTCGGCCGCCTCGTCCTGCGTGGCGTCGGCCCGCAGCAGCTGGTACGCCGGGCCGTTCAACTGCCACTTGCCCCGGAAGTCGGTGACCTTGCCGGCGAACAGGCCCCACCGGCCGGTCCGCAGCTCCCGTTCGCGCCAGGCCTGATTGAAGAAGGTGCAGGTGAGCGTGGCGCCGGAACCGTCGCCGATGGTGATCTCGAGCATCGAGCCCTTGCGGGCCCGCATCGGGCGTACCGTCGCCGATCTGACCTGGGCGAGTACCGTGACCTGCTCGCCGATCTGCAGCCCGCGGATGTCGGTGTGCTCGCCCCGCTCGTCGTACCGCCGCGGGAAGTGATAGATCAGGTCACCGGCGGTGTGCAGGTCGAGATGGGTGGCGAGGGCCTTGGCGGTCTTCTCGCCCAGCACCTCGCGAAGGGGAGTTCCGATGGTGGTCACTCGACTCCTGCCAGCAGGTGGTATCGGGGCTGTCCACCGGTGTAACACTGCAGCTCGACGAACGGCCACGCGTGGCTCACGTGGTCGCGCAGCGCCTCTTCCAACCCGGCCGGCGCGTCGGCGCCGAGCACCAGCGTGGCCAGCTCGCCACCACCGCCGAGCATCCGGTCGACCAGGCTCCGGCACACCTCGGTGAGGTTGTCGCCGATGATGTGCACCTCGCCGTCGACCAGGCCGAGCAGGTCGCCCGGCCGGCACCGGCCGGCCACGGTGAACGCCTCCCGCTGGGCGGTGCACACCTCGCCGTACCGGCAGGCGCCGGCTGCCTCGGCCATCGCGATCACGTCGTCGCCGAACTCTCGCACCAGGTCCCGGACGGCCAGCGCGGCCAGCGCCTGCACCGGCGACCGGGTGGGCACCACGCTGACCCGGACGCCGGTGTCGGCCGCCTCCCGAGCGGCCGCGGTGGCCACCGCGTGCGTGTTGGCGTCGTTCGGCAGCAGCACCACCTGACCCGCCCCGGTCGCGGAGATGGCTGCCAGCATCTCGGCGATCGACGGGTTGCGGCCCACCACGGTGGCGCCTTCGGCCTCGAACAGCGTGGTCAGCCCGTCTCCGGCCGCGACCACCACGGCGCCGCGGCGGTGGCCGTCGACGAGGTCCTCCGGCGGTGGGGTGTCCTCCCGCGGCCGGGACGGCGGGGACGCCGGCGCGTGCTCGTGGCCATCGGCGTGCAGATGGTCCTCCAGCCGGGTGACCGCGATCCGGTGCGGCCGGCCGGCCACGATGCCGGCCTCGATAGCCGCGCCGACGTCGTCGACGTGGACGTGCACGTTCCAGGTCGGCGGATCACCCTCGCCGGTGCCCACCACGACCAGCGAGTCGCCCAGGCCGTCCAGCGTGGCGCGCAGCGTCTCCACCGCGGCCGGCTGGGCGTCGAGCAGGTATTGCACCTCGTATCCGAACCCGGTCGGCTCCACCTCGCGCCGGACCGGCAGGACCGTCGCCGTGATCGCGGCCGGTGCCGGTGCCGTACCGCTCACCGCCTCGACCAGGGCGTCCAGCAGCAGGCACAGGCCCCGGCCGCCGGCGTCCACCACACCCGCCCGGGCCAGCACCGGCAGCTGCTCGGGGGTGCGGGCCAGCGCCTCGGCCGCCGACCTCGCGGCGGCCCGGGCCACCGCGACCACGTCGTCGGACTGGGTGCGCCCGGCGCCGTCGGCCGCGGCCGCCACCACGGACAGCACGGTGCCCTCGACCGGCCGGGCCACCGCCGCGTACGCCGCGTCGGTGGCCGTGCGCAGCGCCCGGGCCAGCTCACCGCCGCGCACCGCGACCGCGGTGGCGAACGAGTCGGCCATGCCGCGCAGGATCTGCGAGACGATCACACCGGAGTTGCCCCGGGCGCCGAGCAGCGCCCCACGCGCCATCCGGCGCATCGCCCGCCCCAGCGGCGTGCCGTCCGGCTCGGCGTCGGCGATGCCCCCTTCCAGGGCCTCGGCCGCCGAGGTCAGGGTGAGCACCAGGTTGGTGCCGGTGTCGCCATCCGGCACCGGATAGACGTTCAGCTCGTCGATCTCGTGCTGGTGCGCGCGCAACGCCGCCAGCCCGCTGCCGCACCAGCGGTGCACAGCGGCGTCGTCCAGCGTCGTCAGCACGCGAAAATCGTACTAACGACCACCGACAATCTCGCCGGCTGCGCGCGCCGACCGGGCCGATTGGCCGCGTTCGCGGGCCATCGGGTAACCTGGTCGGGTTGCCCGGGCCGAGCGTCGTGGGCGCCCTCGTTGCGATTCAATCTCAGGAGTACCCCGTGGCTAGCGTGTGCGACGTCTGTGGCAAGGGACCGGGCTTCGGCCACAACGTGTCCCACTCGCACCGGCGGACCAACCGCCGCTGGAACCCGAACATCCAGACGGTGCGCACCCCGGCCGGTGGCGGCACGACCAAGAAGCTGAAGGTCTGCACCTCCTGCATCAAGGCCGGCAAGGTCGTCCGCGCCTGACCGAGGGTCAGAGGTCCCGAGCGAAGCTCAGCACCCCCTCCTCCCCCGCGTAATACCCGAAGTCCGGGATGCGGTGATAACCGGCTGCCTCGTACAGCGCGATGGCTTCCGGCTGCCGGTCGCCGGTCTCCAGGATCAACCGACGACACCCGGCCGCCCGCGCCGAGTCCTCGACCGCGGCCAGCATCCGCCGGGCCACGCCCCGGCCGCGCGCCGCGGTCAGCGTGAACATCCGCTTCAGTTCGGCGTCGTTGCCGTGCCGCCGCCAGCCGGCGCAGCCGACCGGGTGGCCGTCCAGCTCGGCGATGAAGAACCGGCCGCCGGGCGGCTCGAAGTCGGTGCCGGTGACCGGGGTGTCGTCGCCGCTGCCGCCGTACCGGGCGGACAATTCGGCCAGCGCCTCGGCGACCAGTTTCTGCACCGCCGGGTCGTCGAAGCGGGTCTCGCGAACTATCGGAAGTGGTCCCATCCCGTGCCACCCTGCCAGGGCAGCCGATCGACGGTGACGCCGGTCCCCTCATGCACGGTGCCGATCACCCGGAACGGCGGCGGCAGTTCGGCGCCCGGCGGAAAGGTTGCGGCCAGCGCGTGGTCGTCCCCACCGGCGAGGATCCAGAGGTACGGGTCGACACCGAGCGCGCCGGCGGCATCCCGCATCTGATCCGGGATCTGGAACGCGTCCCGCCGGACGTCGATGCCCACCACGCTCGCCGTGGCGATGTGCCCGAGGTCCTGCAGCAGCCCGTCGGACACGTCGATCATCGCGGTGGCGCCGGCCCGGGCCGCGGCGGCACCGGCCGGGTACGGCACCTGCGGCCGCCGGTAGGCCTCGACGAACAGCTTCGGGGTACGGAAGCCGCGGGACAGGATCGAGTAGCCGGCCGCCGCGTATCCGGTGCGCCCGGCCAGCGCCACCACGTCACCCGGCTGCGCGCCGCCCCGCACCACCGGCGGAAGTCCGCCCAGATCGCCGAGCGCGGTCACCGCCACGGTCAGCGTCGGGCTGGCCGCCAGGTCACCGCCGACCACGCCCGCACCGACCAGGGCGGCCTCGGCGGACAGCCCGCCGGCAAGGTCTTCCGCCCAGGACGCCGCCAGGTCGGTGGGCGCACACAACCCGACCAGCAACGCGGTCGGCACCGCGCCCATCGCCACGATGTCGGCCAGGTTCGCCGCGGCGGCGCGGTGTCCCACGTCCGCGGCGCTGGACCAGTCCCGCCGGAAGTGCCGGCCCTCGACCAGCACGTCGGTGCTGGCCACCACCCGCCGGTCCGGCGCGGCCACCACGGCGGCGTCGTCGCCGGGACCGAGCAGGCAGGTGGGGCCGCCCGCCAGCCGCGCGACGACGCGAGCGATGAGGCCGAACTCGCCTGCCTCCGCGATGCTCACTTGGTGGCCCCTCTTTCTCACCGCATCCGTACGGTAGGTTCACGTTCGGATCGTCGGCGTCGGTGGATAGGAGTGGGATCGTGGTCCAGGCATACATCCTCATCCAGACCGAGGTCGGAAAGGCCCGTGACGTGGCCGCCGCGATCGACAAAATCACCGGAGTGGTCCGGGTGGACGCAGTCACCGGTCCGTACGACGTCGTGGTGCTGACCGAGGCGCACAACGTCGACGAGTTGGGCCGGCTCATCGTGAGCAAGGTCCAGTACGTGCCGGGCATCACGCGGACGCTGACCTGCTCCGTGGTGAATCTCTGACGCTTTCCCGGTGCAGTGCGGCGAAGCCGCCTTAGGAGCTCTGAGATGGATCGCACGACCCGGACCGCCGCGCTGTGGGCGACGGCGGTCGCGGTGCCGGTCGCCGTCCTGGCCGGTCTGGTGTTCGCCCGGATCTCCTCCGGCGCCGACCCGGGCGCGCAGCCGGCCGCCACCACGCCGGCTCCCGTACCCAGCACGCCGGTGCAGATGGCCGCGCCGAAGCTGTCCGAGCGCGCCGCCCAGGTCTGCCTCGCGGTGACCTCCCAGCTGCCGACCGCGGTCCGCGACCTGCCCGCCCGCAGGGTCTCCGCCGGGCCGGAACAGAACGCGGCGTACGGGGAACCGCCGCTGACCGTCGCGTGCGGCGTCGCCCAGCCGCCGATGTGCGAAACCCTCGACGGCGGCCCGGACTGTGTGCCGTTGGACACCGAGCTGCTCATCATGAACGGCGTCTGCTGGTATGCGAAGCAGACCGCGGGCGCCGCCGTGTTCACCACGATGGACCGCGAAATCGCCGTGCAGGTGACCGTGCCGGCCGGTTATGCCCAGCCGGCCCAGTGGGCCAACGAGTTCTCCGACACCGTGGTGGCCACCAACAAATCCCGCACCGAAGGCGTCCCGTCCGGCTGCGGCTGACCCGCGACTCCGCCCCCGCGGAGCGAAGCGGAGCCAAACTAGTGCAGTCCGGTGCCGCGGCGCAGGGCGGTGCGGATCAGCCGGTCCACCACCTTGGGATAGTCCAGCCCGGTGGCCGCCCACATCAGCGGGAACATCGACGTCGGCGTGAAGCCCGGCATCGTGTTGATCTCGTTGAGCAAGACCCGGTGGTCGTCGGTGACGAAGAAGTCGACCCGGGCCAGCCCGGCGCAGTCCAGCGCGGTGAACGTCCGCCGGGCGTAGTCCTGCACCTGGCAGGTCACCTCCTCCGGCAGGTCGGCCGGGATGTCGAACTTGGAGGCGTCCAGGTATTTCGCCTCGAAGTCGTAGAACTCATGGCCGGCGACGTGGATCTCGGCCAGTAGCGACGCCTCCGGCACCCCGCCCGCCTCACCCTCGAGCACGCCGCATTCCACCTCCCGGCCGACGACCGCCGCCTCGACCAGCACCTTGGGGTCGATCTGCCGGGCGGTGGCGACGGCCGCGTCCAGGTCGGCCCAGTCGCTCACCTTGGTGATGCCGTACGAGGAGCCGGCACGCGACGGCTTCACGAACACCGGCAGCCCGAGCCGCTCTTTGTCGGCGTCGGACAGCGAGGCGCCGGCCCGCAGCACCACGTACGGCCCGACCGGGATGCCCTCGGCCGCGGCCAGCTTCTTGGTGAACTCCTTGTCCATCGCCGCCGCCGAGGCGAACACGTTGGCGCCCACGTACGGGATGCCGGCCATCTCCAGCATGCCCTGGATGGTGCCGTCCTCGCCGTACGCGCCGTGCAGTGCCGGGAACACCACGTCCACGCCGGCCAGCTCGCTCATCCCGGCCGTCGGGTCGAGCACGATCAGCCCCTGCGCGGTCGGGTCGGCGGGCAGCACCACGGCGGCACCGGCGGCCGCGGTCACCTCCGGCAGCTTGCGGTCCGCGATGGACAGGTTGGCCGGGTCGGTGTCGGCCAGCACCCAGGCGCCGTCCCGGGTGATGCCGACCGGGACCACCTCGTACTGACCCGGAGCGAGCGCGGCCAGGATGCTGCCGGCGCTGACGCACGAGATGGCGTGTTCGGTGCTGCGCCCGCCGAAGACGACGGCGACGCGGGTCTTTCGAGGGGTCGTCACTGCGGTTGGCTCCTCGTGCTCGCCGAACTAGGCTGCTCTGCCGGGTGACCCTACTCTGCGTAGACAACCAGGCGGAAATAAGGACACGGGGTACATGAGACCTGCACTGCACGTGATTGCCTGGCCCGGACCGGGGCGCCTGGCGACGATGGCGCACCCCCGCGGCGGCCCTCAGCTGGCCGGCGAGATGGCCGGGCTGGCACGGGCCGGTGTCGACGTGTTCGTCTCCGCGCTGACCTGGGAGGAGGACCGCCGGCTCGGGCTCACCGAGGCGGCCGCCGCGGCCACCGCCGCGGGCATCGAGTTCCTGTCCTTCCCGATCGCCGACCGGGGCGTGCCCAGCGCCGGGGACATCGCCGGCGACTCGGACGTGGTGGAGCTCGGCGTCCGGCTGGCGGCGCACGTCCGGGCCGGGCGGTTCGTGGTGACCCAGTGCTTCGCCGGCATCGGGCGGTCCACGCTGCTGGCCGCGGTGACCCTGGTCATGCTCGGCGTCGGACCGCAAGCTGCGCTGCGCCTGGTGTCCGAGGCGCGAGGGCTGCCGGTGCCCGACAACGACGCGCAGCGCCACTGGCTGTACGAGTTCGCCGAGACGCTCAGCCGGCCGTCCGGCTGACTGCCGCTGGGCATCGATCAGGCGGCGGCGAAGGTCTGCGGGAGCACGCCGGAGTCCCAGAGCCGGTCGAGGTGGGCCAGGAATCCGGCCACGCTCGACTCCAGCGCCCGGCGGTCGGCTGCGGACAGGGCGGCGAGCGGGTCCGCGACGATCACCCCCGGCGGGTGCTTCGCGCGGCTACCGGCGAACCGGCGGCAGCCCGGGCACCAGACGTAGGTGATCAGGGTGGGGCGTTTGGCCTGCGGCGCGGGGGTGAGGTACGTGCGGAGCGACCGCCCGCCGCAGCCCGGGCAGTCCCGCTCCCCCGGTTCGGCGGACCGGGTCAGCGCGGCCACCTGCGCACCGGGGAACGCCGTCCAGCCGCCGGTCATCCGGCCCGATCCAGCGCGGCCGTCAGGTCGGCCAGCAGGTCGTCGGTGTCCTCGATGCCGCAGGACAGCCGGACGAACCCGGCCGAGGTGTCGTCACCCCACTGGGCGCGCCGGTCGGCGGTGGTGTGCACGCCGCCGAACGAGGTGGCCGCGAAGATCAGGTTCGACGCGGTCAGGAACCGGCCGACCCGTTCGGCGCTACCGAGATCGAACGACACGATGCCGGGGATCCGGCGCATCTGGGTGGTGGCGATCGGGTACGCGGGGTCGGCCGGCAGCCCCGGCCAGCGCACCCCGGCCACATCGGAGCGGCCGGTCAGCAGGCCGGCCACCGCGGCGGCGTTCTGGGTCTGCCGGGCCAGCCGCAGGTCCAGGGTGGCGATCGACCGGTGCGCCAGCCAGCTGTCGAAGGCGCCCGGCACCCCACCGGTCTGCGCCCGCCAGGTGGTGAGCCGGGCCAACAGGTCGGCATCGGCGGTGGCCACGTATCCGAGCAGCACGTCCGAGTGGCCGGTGAGCGCCTTGGTGCCGGACGCCACGACCAGGTCCGCGCCCAGCTCCAGCGGGCGCTGGCCGAGCGGGGTGGCCGCGGTGTTGTCCACCGCCACCAGCGCACCCGCCGCGTGCGCGGCCACGGAGAGCGCCCGGATGTCGCAGACGTCCAGGCCTGGATTGGCCGGCGTCTCCAGCAGCACCAGGCGGATCCCGTCGAACGACGGGTACGGCCCGGCGGTCGGCACCACTGTCGACTTGACCCCCAACTCGCGCAGCGGCGCCTCGGCGAAGGCCCGGACCGTGAAGTATCCGTCCGCGGGCAGCATGACGGTGTCGCCGGTGCGCAGCATGGCCAGCAGCAGCCCGGTGATGGCCGCCTGCCCACTGGCGAAGGCGAGCACGTGCCCGCCCTCCAACTCGCCGATCGCCGCCTCCAGACGGCGCCGGGTCGGGTTGTCCGATCGCCCGTAGCCGTTGACACCCGGCCCGTCGACCGGGTCCAGGTGGTACGGCGCGGCGAACACCGGCCCGGGCAGGAACGGCTGGCCCACGACGGCCTCCGGCAGCCCGGCGTGTACCGCCCTGGTGCCGTCTGACGTGCTCACTCTTGCTTCATCTCCCGGCCCATCAACAGCTTCACCGCTACTCGCGGGTCCACGCCCTCATGACAGACCCGCTCCACCTGCTCGGTGATCGGCATCTCCACGCCGTGCGCGCGGGCCAGGTCGCGGATCGCCAGGCAGCTCTTCACACCCTCCGCAGTCTGCTTGGTGGAGGCCTGCGCGGACTCCAGCGACTCGCCGCGGCCCAGATGTTCGCCGAACGTGCGGTTACGCGACAGCGGTGACGAGCAGGTGGCCACCAGGTCGCCCAGCCCGGCCAGCCCGGCGAACGTCATCGGATCGGCGCCCAGCGCCACGCCGAGCCGGGCGGTCTCGGCCAGCCCGCGGGTGATCAGCGACGCCTTGGTGTTGTCGCCCATTCCCATCGCGGTGGCCATCCCGTACGCCAGCGCTATGACGTTCTTCACCGCGCCACCCATCTCGCAGCCGATCACGTCCTCGCTGGTGTACGGGCGCAGATACGGCAACGCGATGGCCTGCTGCACGTACCGGGCGCGGTGCAGGTCGATGCCGGCCACCACGGTGGCAGCCGGCTGCTCGGCGGCGATCTCCGGAGCCAGGTTGGGACCGGAGACGACGACGACCCGGGCCGGGTCGACGCCGGCCGTCTCGACGATCACCTCGCTCATCCGCTTGGTGGTGCCGAGCTCGATGCCCTTCATCAGCGAGATGAGGGTGGAGTCCGGGGCGAACGCGCCGGCCCACTCGGCCAGGTTGCCGCGCAGCGTCTGCGACGGTACGGCGATGGCGACCAGGCCGGCGCCGTCGACCGCCTCGGCGATGTCGGTGGTCGCCCCCACCCGGCGCGGCAGTGTCACGGACGGCAGCGACCCTTCGTTGACCCGGACCTCGTTGATCGCCTCGGCTACTTCGGCCCGGCGGGCCCACATCGTCACGTCGGCGCCGGCCTCGGCGAGCACCTTGGCGAACGCGGTGCCCCAGGCGCCCGCCCCGATGACCGCGGCGCGGCTCACTCGGCCACCGCCGGCGGGTTCCGGCGCCGGACCGGCGGGTCGTAGAGCGGTGGCGGATCGCCCACCCGGATCTCGGTGAGCAGGTCGCGGATGCCGAGCATGATGGCGTCGGTCATCTGGTCCAGCACCTGGCGGTTGGGCGCCTCACCGGCCCACCGGCTCAGGTCGATCGGCTTGCCGGCGGCGACGGTCACCGGTGTACGCGGCCGGAGTTTGAGCTTGCCGGTCCGCGGGTCGAACACCCGTTCCGCACCCCAGTTGGCGATCGGGATCACCGGTGCACCGGTGACCAGAGCGAGCCGGGCGGCGCCGGTCTTGCCGCGCATCGGCCACAGATCCGGCTCCTTGGTCGTGGTGCCCTCCGGGTAGATGATCACCGCACCTCCCTGGTCGAGCGCGTCCACCAGCACGTCCAACGACCGCACCGCCTCCACACTGCCGCGTTCCACCGGAATCTGCTGGACCTTGCGGAGGAACGCGCCTAGCGCCGGCAGCTTCCACAGGCTGGCCTTGCCGAGGAACCGTGGCCAGCGCCCGGCGTAGTAGACGAAGTGCGCCACCACCAGCGGGTCGAAGTGCGAGATGTGGTTCGGCACCAGGATGATGCCGCCCTCGGCGGGCAGGTTCTCCTGCCCGGTCCCGGTGGGCCGGATCAAGACCTTCAGCACCGGGACGACCAGCACGACCGCTAGACGCCGCCAGAACCCCAGCCTGCGTCGCGCCACGGCGCCTCCCCTGCCTCGAACCCGGCGGTGCCCACCACCGTCCCCATCATTCTGCGACGAATCATGCCGGTTGACCGCTGCCGGGACCAGGGCCGGGGTACGCACACCGCGCTGGCAGGATGGACGGGTGGCGAACTGGACGGTGGTGATCCCGGTCAAGCGGCTCGGCGCGGCGAAGAGCCGGCTGCGCGGCGCCGTGCCCGCCGCCCGGCACGAGCACCTGGCCCTGGCCATGCTGCGCGACACCGCGGCCGCCGCGCTGGCCTGTCCCGAGGTGGCCGAGTTGCTGGTGGTCACCGACGACCCGGCGGCCGCGGCGGCGGCCACGGCAGCCGGCGCCCGGGTGGTGCCGGACCGCCCCGGCCGGGGCCTGAACGCCGCGATGCGGTACGGCGCCGACACGGTCGCCGGGCTGGCACACGACCGGGCGGCGCTGGCCGGCGATCTGCCCGCCCTGACCGCCGGACCGCTCGGCGAGGCGCTGCGGGCGGCCACCGTCCGGTCGTACGTGGCCGACGCGGCGGACGCCGGCACCACGCTGCTGGCCGCTCCCCGGGGCGTGCCGCTCGACCCGCAGTTCGGGGTGGGCTCCGCGGCAGCGCACGCCCGGTCCGGCGCGACCCGGCTGACCGGGGACTGGCCGGGCCTGCGCCAGGACGTCGACACCGCGGCGGACCTGCGTACCGTGCTCACGCTAGGCCCGGGCCCGCACACCTGCGCGCTGCTGCGGGAGCTCGGGCTCACCGCGGACTGCGGCTCCGGCCGCCGGACGGCCGCCGGACGGCGGTAACGTGCCATCATGCAGGGCACCGTCGCGACCTTCGACCCGCAGTCACACCTCGGCACCGTGCTTCTGGACGACGGCACCGAACTGGCCTTTCCCGCCGAGGCGTTCGCCGGCTCCGGCCTGCGCCTGCTGCGCCTGGGCCAGCGGGTGACGATCGAGGCGGACCCGGACGGTACCGTACGCCGCGTCTCGGTCCCCGGGATCGGTTGAGGTCATCCCTCGGTTGTCCATTCCTCGTCACCCTCTGACGGGTGATGATGAGCGTATGACCACCCCGCAGCGGACCCCCTCCACCGCCGTGCTGCCCCCTACGGAGACGCCGCGACGTGGCGCAAACGGGCGCTTCCTTCCCCGGGACCCGGCGACCGGGCCGGCGCCGGCCGTGTCCGCCGTCCAGCCGGACGCGGACGAGGACTACGACACGCTGCCCGAGGACCGGTTCCTCAACCGGGAGCTGTCCTGGCTGGACTTCAACGCCCGGGTGCTGGCGCTGGCCGAAGACCCGCTGACGCCACTGCTCGAGCGGGCCAAGTTCCTGGCCATCTTCGCCAGCAACCTGGACGAGTTCTACATGGTCCGGGTGGCCGGGCTGAAGCGACGGCTGAGCGCCGGTCTGCCGATGCGCGGCGGTGACCGGTCGTCGCTGCGCAACCAGCTGGAGATGATCACCCAACGGGCCGCCGACCTGGTCACCCGGCACGCCGCCTGCTTTGGTGAGGAGGTCCGGCCCAAGCTGTCCGCCGAGGGCATCGAGCTGGTCAGCTGGAACGAGCTGGACGCGCCCGACCGGGAACGGCTGCGCACCTACTTCCGCGAGAAGGTCTTCCCGGTGCTGACCCCGCTGGCGGTGGACCCGGCGCACCCGTTCCCGTACATCTCCAGCCGCTCGCTGAACCTGGCCGTGGTGCTGCGCGACCCGGCGGACAGCAGCTCCGAGCTGTTCGCCCGGGTCAAGGTGCCGAACAACGTGCCGCGGTTCGTGACCGTGCAGAACGACAGCCGGGGCGTGCGGTTCCTGCCGGTCGAGGAACTCATCGCGGTGCACCTGGATCAGTTGTTCTCCGGCATGCAGATGCTGGAGTGGCACCTGTTCCGGGTGACCCGCAACGCCGAGCTGGAGGTCGACGAGGACCGCGACGAGGATCTGCTGCAGGCGCTGGAACGGGAACTGGCCCAGCGCCGGTTCGGCCCGCCGGTGCGGCTGGAGGTGGCCGCGTCGATCAGCGATCACGTCCTGGACCTGCTGCAGCGCGAGCTCGAGATGGACAGCGAGGACGTGCTGCGGGTGCCGGGCCTGCTCGACCTGTCGGCACTGTGGCAGGTGTTCGGCGAGGTCGACCGCGACGACCTCAAGGACCGCCCGTTCGTTCCGGCGACCCATCCGGAACTGGCCGACGGTGAGGTGCCGCGCAGCGTCTTCAACCGGCTGCGCGATTGCGACATCATGGTCCACCACCCGTACCACGCGTTCTCCACCAGCGTGCAGCGATTCATCGAGCAGGCCGCGGCCGACCCCAACGTGCTGGCCATCAAACAGACCCTGTACCGCACCAGCGGTGACTCGCCGATCGTGGACGCCCTCGTCGACGCGGCCGCCGCGGGCAAACAGGTGGTGGTGCTGGTCGAGGTGAAGGCGCGGTTCGACGAGGTCGCCAACATCGGCTGGGCACGCACGCTGGAGCGGGCCGGTTGCCACGTCGTCTACGGCCTGGTCGGTCTCAAGACGCACTGCAAGACCGCGCTGGTGGTGCGCCAGGAGGGCAACCAGATCCGCCGGTACTGCCACATCGGCACCGGCAACTATCATCCCAAGACCGCCCGGCTGTACGAGGACTTCGGCATGCTCACCGCCGATCCCGAGGTGGGCGCCGACGTCACCGACCTGTTCAACGTGCTGACCGGATACAGCCGGCAGACCGCGTTCCGCCGGCTGCTGGTGGCGCCGCACGGCGTCCGCCGAGGTCTGATCGAGCGGATCGACGAGCAGGCCCGGATCGCCCGGGACGGCGGCGAGGCGCTGGTGCAGTTCAAGGTCAACGCACTGGTCGATGAGGAGACCATCGACGCGCTGTACCGGGCCTCCTCGGCCGGGGTGAAGGTGGACCTGATCATCCGCGGCATGTGCGCGCTGCGGCCGGGCGTACCGGGACTGTCGGAGAACATCCGGGTGCGGTCGATCGTGGGCCGCTTCCTGGAGCACTCCCGGGTGTTCCGGTTCGGCGTCGGCGACCAGGCCGAGTATTGGATCGGTTCGGCGGACCTGATGCACCGCAACCTGGACCGCCGGGTCGAGGCGCTGGTCCGGGTCACCCTGCCGTCCGCCCAGGACGACCTGCAGACCGTGCTGGAGCTGGCGATGGACGACCGCGGCGACAGCTGGGACCTGGACGGTAACGGCACCTGGACACGCCGCGCGGCCACCTCCGCCGAGCCGCACTTCCATCTGCAGGAGGCGTTGCTGCGCCGGATCATCGGGAAGGTTGGTTGAGGTGGCGGAAGCGGTCCGCGCCGCGGGCGCCGTCCTGGGGCGAGCCGTCCCGGACGGTATCGAGATCTGTCTCGTGCACCGGCCGGCGTACCAGGATTGGAGTCTGCCCAAGGGCAAACTGACTGCCGACGAGCATCCGCTGGTGGCAGCGGTCCGCGAGGTGCGCGAGGAAACCGGATTCGAGGCGGTGCCGGAGATCCGGCTGCCCGAGGTCGCGTACACGCTGGCCGACGGGCGGGCGAAAACCGTGGACTACTGGCTGATGCGGGCCGGCGACCGGCCCGCCGTGCCGATCGCCGATCCCGCCGAGGTGGACGAGATCGCCTGGCTGGAACCGGCCACCGCGGTCGGCCGGCTCAGTTATCCGGCCGACCGCCACGTGGTCGCGCGGGCCGCCGAGCTGCCGCCGATCACCGCCGTCACCGTGCTGGTCCGGCATGGGCACGCCGGCGAACGCAAGGCCTGGCAGGGCGAGGACGCGTTGCGGCCGATCGACCCACGGGGTCAGCGGGAAGCCGACGACCTGGCCGTGGTGGTCGCGCCGTTTCAGCCCACGCGGCTGTACGCGGCCACGCCACTGCGCTGTAAGCAGACCCTGGAGCCGCTGTCCGAGCGGGTCGGGCGGCCGGTCGTGACGGACAGCGCGTTCGCCGAACCGCCGGACCCCGAGGACGCCCCGGCCAAGGCCAAGGTGGCCGCGGTCCGGCTGGCCGAGGTGCGCGCCGAGGGCGTCACGGTGATCTGCAGTCAGGGCAAGGTGATTCCGCCGTTGCTGGCGCTGCTGCGGGAGGAGGGCGATCCGGCGCCGTACAAGACCCCCAAGGGTGGCAGCTGGGTGCTGAGCTGGTCGGACGACCGGCTCATCGGGCTGTCGAGGCTCTGACCCGCCGGGGCGCCGGGGCGGTGGTGTCCGAGCGCCAGTATCCGATCAGGTCGCCGGTCAGCCACCGGGCCCGCCACAGCTCGTCGGTGCGCGGTTCCCAGTCGCGGTACGGCAACAGGGCCACCCGCCAGGACATCAGGGCGATCAAATACCAGCCGAACAACGGCACCGCGCCCAGCCACGCGTCCCGGCGGCGGTACGAGGCGCGGGGGCCGAGCACGGATACCGCCGCCCCGCACCAGGCGCAGGTGATCAACCAGTCCAGGATCCCGTTGCCGGTCCAGCGCTCGACGAGGTCGCCCAGCGTCCATCCGGGTACGACAGCGGCGGCGAACACGGCCACCGCGACGAGCGACCGGCTGACCAGCCCGCGCGGTGGCACGGCTCGGCGATCCATGCCCGGACGGTAAGCACAGCGGCCGCACCGGCGCGGGAACACGCGAAAGGCGTCCACCGTACGGTGGACGCCTTCGGCGCGAGTCGGCGTTACGAGGTCTTCTTGGCCGCGGTCTTCTTGGCCGCCGAGGACTTGGTGGCCGTGGTCTTCCTGGCCGCCGTCGCCGTGGTGGTCTTCTTGGCCGGAGCAGCCTTGGTGGCCGCCTTCGCCGGCGTGGTCTTCTTGGCCGCGGCCGACTTGGCCGCGGTGGCCTTGGCCGCGGTAGCCTTGGCCGCCGTCGTCTTCTTGGCCGCCGCCGACTTGGCCGTGGTGGCCTTGGTCGCCGTCGTCCTCTTCGCCGCCGTCGACTTGGCCGCGGTGGCCTTGGTCGTGGTGGCCTTGGTCGCGGTGGTCTTCTTGGCCGGCGTCGACTTGGCCGTGGTGGCCTTGGTCGCCGTCGTCTTCTTCGCCGCCGTCGACTTCGCTGCCGCGGTGGTCTTGGCGGGTGCCGCCTTGGTGGCGGTGGACTTCGCCGCCGCCGTGGTCTTCCTGGCCGCTGTCGCCTTGGGCGCCTTGCCGCTGGCGACCATCTCCCGGAATGCCGTTCCGGGCTTGAAGGCCGGCACGGAGGTCTTCTTCACCTTCACCGGTTCGCCGGTGCGCGGATTGCGAGCGGTACGCGCATTGCGTGCCCGCTTCTCGAAGACACCGAAGCCGGTGATGGCTACGCGGTCGCCCTTGGTGACGGCACTCTCCACCTCGCTGATGACCGCATCCAGCGCCGCAGTCGCTGTTTTCCGGTCCCCCAGCCGGGCGGCGAGCGCCTCGATGAGCTCGGCCTTGTTCACGGTTTTCCTCCCGTACTTGAGAACTGATGCTTGGTCCCCGGCGTCGTGAACCTGCATCGTCGGCCCAATGCGAGCCATTCTGCGCGCACCGTATGCCCTCTGACCAGCAGACACAAACATTACCTGGAAAAAAACCCTTGTGTCGCAACGAAATCGCCCCCATCGGGGTCACCGACGGGGGCGAAAAGGCTGATCTGGCCGGGAAATCGGGCCTACACGGTGGCCGGCCTGAACGCCCGACGGGACTTCTCGTACGCGGTGATCAGGGCCTCGTGGCGCAGGGTCAGTCCGATGTCGTCCAGGCCCTCCATCAGCCGCCAGCGGCTGAAATCGTCGATCGGAAAGGTCCACACGGCGTCGTCCACACGCACTTCGCGGGCACCCAGATCGACGGTGATCCGCTTGTCCGGCTCGCTTTCCGCCATCGCCCAGAGCGCCTCCACGGCCTTCAGTTCGAGCTGCACCGGCAGCAGGCCTTCCTTCAGGGCGTTGCCGCGGAAGATGTCGCCGAACCGGGGCGAGATCACCACCTTGAAGCCCCAGTCCCGCAGCGCCCAGACGGCGTGCTGCCGGGACGAGCCGGTGCCGAAATTCGGGCCGGCGACGAGAATCGTGGCGCCCGCGTGGGCCGGGTTGTTGAGCACGAATCCGGGATCGTCACGCCAGGCCGAGAACAGCCCGTCCTCGAACCCGGTCCGGGTGACCCGCTTGAGATAAACCGCCGGAACGATCTGATCGGTGTCCACATCGGACCGGCGCAGCGGCATGACGGTGCCGGCGTGGCTGATGAACTTCTCCATGGCAATCCTCAGACATTCAGCAGATCGGTCGGACCGGCCAGCTTGCCCACCACCGCGGTGGCGGCGGCGACCTGCGGTGAGACCAGGTGGGTGCGCCCGCCCTTGCCCTGCCGGCCCTCGAAGTTGCGGTTGGAGGTGGAGGCGGCGCGCTGTCCCGGGCTCAGCGTGTCCGGGTTCATGCCCAGGCACATCGAGCACCCGGCGAAGCGCCATTCCGCGCCCGCTTCGGTGAACACCCGGTCCAGTCCTTCGGCTTCGGCCGCCTCGCGCACCACGGCGGAGCCGGGCACCACCATCATCCGTATGCCCGGGTGCACCGACCGCCCGCGCAGCACGTCGGCGGCGGCCCGCAAGTCCTCCAGCCGCCCGTTGGTGCAGGAACCGACGAACACCACGTCGATCGGGACCTCCTTGAGCGGCGTGCCGGGCGTCAGATCCATGTATTCCAGCGCGCGGCGGGCCGCGTTCCGGTCCACCTCGTCGACGAAGTCCGCCGGGTCCGGGACCGCCGAGTCGAGCGCCGCGCCCTGCCCCGGGTTGGTGCCCCAGGTGACGAACGGGCTGACCGCCGAGGCGTCGATGAAGATCTCGGTGTCGTACTCGGCGCCCTCGTCGGTGGCCAGCGACCGCCAGTACGCCACGGCGGCGTCCCACTGCTCGCCCGCCGGCGCGTGCTCACGGCCCTGCAGATAGGCGAACGTGGTCTCGTCCGGCGCGATCATCCCGGCCTTGGCGCCCCACTCGATCGACATGTTGCAGATGGTCATCCGGCCCTCCATGGAGAGCTTGCGGATGGCCTCGCCGCGGTACTCCACGATGTGGCCGGTGCCGCCGCCGGTGCCGGTCTGGGCGATCAGCGCGAGGATCAGGTCCTTGGCGGAGACGCCCGGGCGGAGCTCGCCGGTGACCGTGACGGCCATCGTCTTGGGCTTCGACTGCGGCAGCGTCTGGGTGGCCAGCACGTGCTCCACCTCGCTGGTGCCGATGCCGAAGGCAAGCGCGCCGAACGCGCCGTGGGTCGCGGTGTGCGAGTCGCCGCAGACGATGGTCAGCCCCGGCTGGGTCAGGCCGAGCTGCGGGCCGATCACGTGCACGATGCCCTGCTGCTGGTCGCCGAGCGGGCGGATCGGCACGCCGAACTCGGCGCAGTTCTTCCGCAGCGTCTCGATCTGCGTGCGGGAGGTGGTGTCGAGGATCGTGAAGAGATCGCCGCGGCGCGCGTTGAACGACGGGTCCGCGTACCCGGTCGGCGTGTTGTGGTCCTCGGTGGCCAGCGTCAGGTCGGTGCGCCGGACGGTGCGCCCGGCCATCCGAAGGCCGTCGAACGCCTGCGGGCTGGTCACCTCGTGCAGCAGGTGCAAATCGATGTAGAGGAGATCGGGTTCACCCTCGGCGGAACGCACGACGTGGTCGTCCCACACTTTCTCCGCCAGTGTCCTCGGAGTGACTCCCACCATCTGGACATCCTAAATTCTGGGAGGTACGTTTCGGCTTATGGGACACAGTATGAGCGGTGTCGGCGTTCTCGACAAGGCGGTGGTAATCCTGGCCGCCTGCGTGGACGGTGCCAGCCTGGCCGAGTTGGTGGACCGGACGAAGCTGCCCCGGGCCACCGCGCACCGGCTGGCCCAGGCGCTGGAGATCCACCGGATGCTGGTCCGGGACACCCAGGGCCGATGGCGTCCCGGCCCGCGGCTCGGCGAACTGGCGAACGCCGCGCCGGACGTGCTGCTGACCGCCGCCGAGCCGCTGTTATCCGCGTTGCGGGACGCGACCGGCGAGAGTGCTCAACTGTATCTGCGCCGGGCCGACGAACGGATCTGCGTGGCCGCCGCGGAACGCGCCAGTGGCCTGCGCGACACCGTGCCGGTCGGTTCGGTGTTGCCCATGACGGCCGGCTCGGCGGCGCAGATCCTGCTGGCCTGGGAGCCGCCCGAGGCGGTGATGCCGTTGCTGCCCCGATGCAAGTTCACCGGCCGCACGTTGGCCGAGGTCCGCCGGCGCGGCTGGGCCCAGAGCGTAGCCGAGCGCGAGCCCGGCGTGGCCAGCGTCTCCGCCCCGATCCGCGACCGCACCGGCCGGGTCATCGCGGCCATCTCGATAAGCGGCCCGATCGAACGCCTGGGCCGCCGCCCAGGCGAGCGCCACGCCATGGCCGTCGTCCGAGCCGGCCAACGCCTCAGCGGCCTCTAACCCCCACGGGCCCCAGCCCCGCCCTCCGGCACGAGGCCGAAGCAATCGGCGCCCAGCTTTATCGGCGAAACGTCAGGAGCCGGCACACGCCGGACCCGGGCAACGGTCGTGCTGGGAATAGGATCGCGGGGCTCGAAGGAAGCTCGCGGCCCCGGACAGCCTCCCTAGCCCAGGGACGGTCGCGGGTCCGGGGAAGGGTCGCGGCGGTCGGGGACCGCAGACAGGTCGCAGCTGAGCAAGGTCACGGACCAACCAAGGTCGCGGGTGCGCGGCCACTCACCGTCCCCACCGCACCCAGCGCCCCCACCGCACCGTGGGGGTCCGGGGGCTCGCCCCCGGGAAACATGCGAAGTGCCCCCCATTCGCGCTCTTCGCGAACAGGGGGCACCCAAAACGTAGCCCCGAAGGGATTCGAACCCTCGCTACCGCCTTGAGAGGGCGGCGTCCTAGGCCGCTAGACGACGGGGCCAGGACTACCGTTCACGCTCGAACGACGATGCGAAACTCTACCAGAAGCTCCAGCACCGCCCTCCGCACGGGATCGGCTGCGCTGGGGTACCAGGACTCGAACCTAGACTAACTGAACCAGAATCAGTCGGGCTGCCAATTACCCCATACCCCATCTGACACGGCGAACCGCGCCGGGTGAGAACTCTACCCGAGCCCATGGTGCCCGCCAAATCGGATTGCCGTCAGCCGTTCTCGAACAGCGCGCGGTGCCGCCGGGCCCAGACGGCGAAGGTCATCGCGGCACGGCCGGTGAGCTCGGCCACTAGTTGGTTCGCCGGTTGCGGATGGTCCACCAGGGTGGCGGCGCCGTCCACGTACCACTCGGCGTACTCCCCCATGACCAGGGACAGCTGCTGGATGCCGGCGTCCCGGTCCAGCTCGATGTAGGTGAGGTCGCGGCCGAGCGCGGCGCCGATCTGCCGCACCCGGTCGCGCCGGGTCAGCGATTCCGGGCCGGTCAGCGGGTACGACGCGCCCTCGTGTCCGCCGTCGACCAGGATCCGGGCGGCGACCGCGGCGATGTCCTCGAGCGCGATCGGGGCGTTGGCGGCGTCGCCGTACACGTCGCGGACCTCGTCGCCGGCCTGGATCTGCGCGGCCCAGATGGTGGCGTTGGTCATGAACTCGCCCGGCTCCAGGTGGGTGTATGGCAGCCCGCATGCCTCCACCCCGTCCTCGATCGCATGCCAGTGGTCGCCCTTGGCGCCGGCCATGTCGACGATGTGGCGGACGCCGGCCGCGGCGGCCAGCCGGCACACCTCGTCGTTGGTGCGGATCAGCGGCGCAAGGTACATCCGCTGCACGCCGGCCAGTGCGGCCGGCATCGTTGACACGTCGCTGAGGTAGCCCTCCACCACCTCGACCGACGGCGGCAGCGCGGCCTTCGCCGGGTTGGTGGTCAGCGCCCGGACGCCGGTGGCGCCCAGGGCCAGCAGTTCGTCCACCACGAGTCGCCCGACGTTTCCGGTCGCGCCGGTCACCAGGATCGTCATTCTCGTAGGGTATACGAGAATGATGACGGAGTTCAGTGGTCGCGCCGCGCCGGACCGGATCCTGCCCCTGCTCTGGCGGCGGCAACGGCCCGCGACCAGGGCCAAGGGCCGGCCGCCCCGGCTGACCGTGGACGCGGTCGTGGACGCCGCGGTGGCCCGGGCGGACACCG
>DASSAL010000355.1:0-4694 GCA_035685405.1 Actinoplanes sp.
GCTGCCGTCCTGGTACGAGCCACTGTCCACGACGCTGTCGGTGATCTCGCTGCTGACCATCCTGGGCGCGGTCATCCTGCTGGCGTTGCCCGCCTCGAACGCCTTCTTCCGCAAGCCGGTCGGAACCGGCTGGGATCCGTCGATGCCGTACCCGTACCCGCCGGCGGGCCAGCCGCCGTACCCGCCGGCCGGCCAGCAAGGCCCGGGTCAGCAGCCGTATCCGACATACCCGAACCCCGGCCAGTCTGGTGTGCCGCCGTATCCGACCTTCAACGACCCCTCGGTGCCGGCGCCGACCGGGCCGCCGCCGAGCACCCCGACACCGCCGACCACGCCGCCGGCCGGCTCGCCCGGCGCGACGCCGTCCGCCGGCTCGCCGAGTGATCCGTGGAGCCGTCCGCCGGATGACGACGACCGCCGTCCACCGTCCGGCCCGACCGCTTAGGATCACGACCCGATGTCGTATCCCGTCCAGGCGCCGGTTGCGCCGGGCGCTCCACACCGGCCGGTCACCGTCCGCGTGGCGATCTTGCTGTTGCTGGTGATGGCCGTGGCCGGGCTGGGGTACGCGGTCACCACGCTGGCCGTCGTACCCGGCGTGGTGGACCGGTTCCGCGCGGGTGTGACCGGCCCGGACAGCACCGACGTGGACGGCTACGTCACGGTGGTGTGGATCGGCGCGGCGTTCGGCGTGATCCTGGCGGTGATCCTGGTGGGGCTGCTCGTGGTGCTCGCCCTGGGCCTGCGCCGCGGCAGCGCGGCCAGCCGGGTGGGCACCTGGGTCGTGTGCGGTCTCGGCGTCCTGTTCGGCTGCGGCACGCTTGCCACGGTCGGCGCCCAGCGCGCCGGCGATGGCACCCCGGGCACGCTGGGCTACGCGCTGTCCGAGGCCTATCCGGAGGGCTGGATCGGCTGGAACATCGGCCTGGCGATCGCGCAGATGGCCGGCTATTCCGCGGTGGCGGTCCTGCTGATCGCCGCCCCGGGCAGCTTCTTCGGTCCAGGCGGGCGGCCGGTTCACCCGTCCGGGTCAGGCGCCTATGTCACATTGCCGACATACGGGTCGATCAACCCGTACCCTCAGCCGTCGTACGGACAAGACACAGGAATCTCTCAGCCCCTCCCGGCGCCCCCCAAGCCCGGTCCCGATGACGAGTATTGGTCGCGTCCGTCCAGCTAGCGGGCGTGTTGGGGGTCACCCACGCGAGTGTGGACATCGATGGTTGTGCGTCACCCGAACGGGTACGGTTGTACCCCAAGGATGCGACGGGATCGGCCGACCGGACGCATCGACAGGCACTGATCGGCGCGTGTTTCCCGACGTACGGCCAAAGCTCTTTTCGGGGCGCGCGACGCCGTCGTGTGCTCATGCTGGAGCGCATGGCTGTGCATCAGCCGGGCAAACCTCCGGAATAGGTGCTTTGGGCTGCATCTATACCGGGCGAATACCTCAATCGACAGTGGAACAGTAAACAACATTTCCTGTACGCCGGGAGACAGCCGAGGGTCAATAGTTCCTTTCCGCCCCCGCGGGGCGGAACGTTCCGTTTCCTTCCAGCCAGTACTCTCGATGTCAGGGAAAGCCCGCCACGACCTGCGTAAATTCATCACTGAACGGTCGGTGCGCAACGTCGTGGCGTGCTTTCATCGGGTCGTGAAGCAAGGGGGTGGCCTCGGTCGACGCCGGAGCTGGATACGCAGCGCCGGTGCCGTGGATCGACAAATCGACAATGTGAAGCGTCTCACTTTGAGGGTTAAGTCGAGAGCTTGACGGAGTTGGGCAGCGACCAGACGGCGACTGAGGCGTTGCAGGAGGCAGAGACCGAAGTCGGTGTCGGAGACATGGGTGATCGGGTGCGAAGGGTGGCCGCGCGGGCAGCGGTTGCCGCAACCGATCCTCCGCTCCGGTGATCGATCTCGGCCTTTCGGCCCGAAGGTCAGCCGGTTCGTTCCTGCTTACATGCAGGAGAATCGATGCAGTTGGTGGAAGGATGGAGATCGTGGGAACTGCGTTGGCGGAAATGACAATGCCTCAGATCTCGCCGCTTGCCGGCGAGCCAATTGAACGTGCCGACGCCGAGCGTCTGGCGGGGGTGCTCAAGGCACTCGCCGACCCGGCCCGGCTGCGGTTGCTCAGCCTCATTCAGTCCGCGACGGACGGCGAGGCGTGCGTCTGCGACCTGACCGCGCCGCTCGGCCTGTCGCAGCCTACCGTCAGCCACCACCTTCGGATCCTGACCGAGGCCGGCCTGCTCGAGCGCGAGAAGCGGGGAGTGTGGGCGTATTACCGCCTGGTCCCGACCGCGATCGCGACCATCGCCGACCTGCTCACCCCGCCGCGCAAGCGGGCCACCAAAAAGGCGCGCTGAGCCGCACCTGACGACCTGCCTGGCGTCACCACAACCCTGCACGTGACGCCAGGCTGAGGACCTCCAGTCACCCTTGTTTCTTGCCGTGCGGCGAAGCCGCCTTGGCAGCTCAGCGTCCACCCCCGAGGATTCGAGGAGTGCAAACGGGTGAACTACGTCCCCGGTGACCTGCGTGACCAACTCGCACACGTGGGTTACGACGTGGTGCAGGCCGGCCTGGTCTGCGGATCTGGTGGCAATCTGTCCGCGCGCATCCCGGACGAGGACGCGTGCTGGGTCACCGCCAGTGGCGCCTGGCTCGACCGGCTCAGCCGAACCGCGTTCGCGCCGGTGCGGATCTCCGACGGCGCACCCGCGATCGTCGGGGCGCTCCCGCCGCCGCCGGTGGCGCCGTCCAGCGAGCTGGCACTGCACCTGGCGCTCTACCGGACCCGTGCGGACGTCAACGCGATCATCCATCTGCATCCGCAGACGGCGCTGCTCCTCGATGCCCTGGACGAACACGTCCGCATCGTCACCACCGACCACGCCTATTACCTCAAGCGCGTGTCCACGGTGCCCTTCCGCCTGCCCGGCAGCACCGAGCTGGCGTCGTTGACCGCGGCGATGGCCGCCGACGGCACCGACTGCCTGGTGCTCAGTCAGCACGGCTGCGTGGTGATGGCCGACTCGGTGGAGCTGGCCCACAAGCGCGCCCGCAACCTCGAGGAGGCCGCGATGCTGACGTATCGCGCGCTGTGCGCCGGCCGCCTCGACGGTCTGCGCGAGTGCCCCGAGGAGTTTCTCGACCGCCTGCACGCGGTGACCGTCTGACCGTCAGCCCGGCCGGCGCTCGCCGAGGATCTCCAGGTAGTGCGGGTTGTACATGATGCCCAGCACGTTGCCGAACGGGTCGACCACCGCCGCCGTGTCGAATCCCTCGCCGTGCGGCGTGATCGGCTGGTACTCGGTCGCGCCCAGCGACAACAGCTTCTGGAGCGTGCCGGCCAGGTCGTCGACGTGCCAGTGCATCACCACGCCGCCCGGTCCGCTGGCCGCACCGGGCGGCGCCCACGCGCGGTTGATGATGCCCAGCTCCGCCTGGTAGTCGCCGATCCGGAACTCGGCGTAGGCCAGCCGGCCGTCCGGACCGGGCCGGTGGAAGTACGCCTTCTGGCCGAGGAACTCCTCGTACCAGGCGACCGCCGCCTCGACGTCGTCGGCCCACATGTTCAGCGTCGCGAATCCCCGCAGGCTCATCGCCTTGTCCCTTCGTCGTGTGTGACCGCGACGCTATCGGGACTTGTGGAACCTCCGGTTCCGCAATGGATGACAGACTGAGCGGATGTTGGACACCTCGGTGCGGCTGCTCCGCCTGCTGTCGCTGTTGCAGGTCCGGCGGGACTGGTCCGGGGCCGACCTGGCCGAGCGGCTGGGCGTGACCACCCGGACCGTCCGCAACGACATCGAGCGACTTCGCATCCTGGGGTACGAGGTGCGGTCCAGCACCGGCATCACCGGTGGCTACCGCCTGGCACCGGGTGCGGCGATGCCGCCGCTGCTGCTCGACGACGACGAGGCCGTCGCGGTCGGTCTGACCCTGCGCGCCGCCGCGGCCGGATCGGTGACCGGCATCGAGGAGACCTCGCTGCGGGCGCTGACCAAGCTCGAACAGACGCTGCCCGCGCGGCTGCGCCACCGCCTCGACGCGCTGCGGCAGGCCACCGTGTCCGTGGCCGGTGGTGGCCCGACCGTGGACGCCGAGACGCTCACCGCCATCGCGGCCGCCTGCCGGGACCACATGCGGCTGCGCTTCGACTACGCCGCCCGGGACGGTGCGGACAGTGTGCGCCGGGTGGAACCGCACCGGCTGGTCTACACCGGCCGCCGGTGGTACCTGCTCGCCTGGGACGTCGACCGGGCCGACTGGCGGACCTTCCGCGCCGACCGCATCCGCCCGTGGCTGCCGGCCGGTCCCCGGTTCACCCCGCGCGAGCCGCCGGACGACGCGGCGCGGCACGTCGTGCGGGGCACCGGCTCGCTGGCCTGGACGGTGCCGGCCCGGGTGCGGTTGCACGCCCCGGCCGAGGCGATCACCGACCGGCTCTCGCCGGCCGCCGGCCTGATCCGCCCGATCGATGAGCACACCTGCCTGCTGGAGACCGGCGCCGACTCGGTCGGTGACCTGGTGGGTTTCCTGACCAGCCTGGACGTCGGCTTCGACGTGCTCGACCCACCGGCACTCCGCGACCGCTTGCGTCAGCTGGCTGCCCGCTATGCCGCGGCCGCCGCGGGTTAGTGCCGGCGCCCGTGCTCGTGGTGGGTGTGCTCCTCGATCTCGTCATG
>DASSAL010000356.1:0-22249 GCA_035685405.1 Actinoplanes sp.
CGGTCTGGCAACTGGCCCGCCGGCACCGCACCGCCGACGCCGTGGTCGGCCTCGCGCCCGCCCTGGCCGCGCTGGCCGACCGCGCCACCGCCCCGACCCGCCACACCCCCGGGCTGTTGCGCCGCGGCGCCCACCCGGCCGTGGCCGTCGACGCGGTACACGAGCGAGTCGATCGGCTGGTCGAGAAGGTGGCCCGCCGGGGCGCCGGCAACCGGGTACTCGGCGATCCTCGAGGCCGCCGCGCCTGGCACACCGTCCTGCGGTCGCCGGCCCTGAGCGACATCAGGCGGCAGTTGTGGGGCGAGCGGGTGTCCGAGCGGCTGCTCGCCATGGATCGGCCGGCCGACGCCGCAGCCGCCCGCGCGGCCGCCGCGCATCGGATGCGCGCGCCGGGGACCCGGGCCGAGTGGCTTGCCGCCGCGGCCACCGCCGAACTGAGCGCGGGCCGTGTCCCGCCGTTCCTCAGCGAGGCCGCGGCCGCCGAACTGGTTCGCGCCGACCTGGCGCTGACTCGCGGCGACGTGCTCGAAGCCACCCGCTCGGTGGCCCGGATCTTCCCCTTCCTGTTCAACCGGGCGGTGCACTTCGACTCGCTGGAGTCGCCGTCGGCCCGTGATCCGGGCTTCCTCGCGCCCCTGCACCGCAGTCTCGCCGGCCGGACCATCGCCGCACCGCGCGGCCGCCGCAGCCCGGCCGCGTCCCCGCCCACCGACCGGCCGCACCGGCTGCTGTTCCTGACCCGGGCGAACGAATACTTCCTCGGCGAGATCCGCGAGCGCTACGAGAACGACCCCCGCTTCGAGGTGCGCCACTTCGACCTGCTCGCCGACGAGCAGCGGGAACCACTGACCCGGCAGACCGGCAAGCTGATCCTGCATCAGCTGGCCGGTGAGTCCGAGTACGGCGACGCCGTACGCGAGTGGTTCGCGCCGCAGGTGGAGTGGGCCGACACCGTCTTCGTGGACTGGTGTCTCGGGCACGCCGCGATGCTCGCGACCCTGGACCCGGGCACCACCCGGATCATCGTCCGGCTGCACAGCTACGAGGCGTTCACCGTCTTCCCGCATCTGCTCGACCTGTCCCGTGTGGACGACCTGGTGTTCGTCTCGGAGCCGCTGCGCGACCTGACCATGGATCTGGTTCCCCGGCTCCGTCAGCCCGGTGCGCCGCGTACACCGGTGGTCAGCAACGCCATTCCGCTCGACCGCTACCGCCGGCCGAAGACCCCGGAGGCCCGCTTCACCCTCGGCCTCGTCGGGCTCAGCGCGATCGCGAAGGACCCCCGCTGGGCGTTCGACATACTCCGCGAAGTGCGCCGCCGCGACGACCGGTATCGCTTGGTGCTGATCGGCAACGAGCTCGACGGCACCCGTAATCCCCAGGCTGCCGCCTACCACAAGGCGTACGCGAAGGACCTGGCCGACCTCGAAGCCGAGGGTGCGGTCCGCCGCGTCGGCCAGACCAGCGACGTGGCCGGCGCGCTGACCGAGGTGGGCGTCATCCTCAGCACCTCGGTACGGGAAGGCTTCCCGCTCGCCGTGGCCGAGGGGACGGCGAGCGGCGCCGTGCCGGTGGTGCGCAACTGGCCGTTCTTCGCCGGGCGCAGGTACAGCGCTCGCAGCATCTATCCGGCCGACTGGATCGTCGAGACGCCCGCCGAGGCAGCCGACCGGATCCTCGCCCACACCGCCGCCGAGGAAGTCTGGCGCAAGACCGGCGAGGCCGCCGCCGAACACGCGCTGATCAACTGGGACTGGTCGGTCACCCAGGCCGAGTACGACCGGCTGCTGCTGGAGCCGTGACGACGTCGATCCGATCAGCGGCGCGGCAGCAGTTTGGTGAGGAGGCGGCGGGCCACCCGGCGCGGGGTGATCGGCAGCACCGTCACGCCCAGCCGGCCCCGCCGGTCCGGTGCGGCGCTGATCAGGTAGTACACCAGGCCCCGGCGGTACAGCAGGCGGCGTGGCGGGCCGGCCTCCCTTGCGGTGACGTCGTAGGTGAAGGTCTCGCCGGCCGCCGACCCGACGAAGTGCAGCCGGGTCCGGCGGCGCCGGCGCTCACCGGCCACCAGATCGACCAGCGGCATCTCGGCGCGGACCCGGTCGTCGTGGAGCTCCGTGATGGCCGGCCGGTCGCCGACCAGCAGGCGTGGCGCCGACTCGTCCGCGCCGACCGACCCGGCCCTCCGTCTGCGCCAGGTGAAGACCAGCGTCCGGCGGCCGTCCGGAGAACGCCCGGGAACAACCTGCGCCGGGCCGTCCTGATGATCGGGTTCACGTAGCTGTTCGGTGGCGTCGAACCACTCGTCCGGAAAGCCCCGCGCGGGATCGCGGAAGCCCGGGAAGGCCACGTAGTGCCGGTCGCCGTCGGCCACCACCGGTGCCAGGCCGTGGTCGAGCAGGTGCCGGGCCACCGCGGCCACGTCGTCGGCGGTGCCGAACTGCGCCAGGCTGAGCAAGACCCGGCGCTGCACGGTCAGGCCGCCCCGGATCTCGTCGGTCAGGTGCGCCTCCGCCAGCTTGCGCACGCCTTGCAGGACCACCTGCTGCTCCTCGGCGGTGGCCTGGAGGAATCGCTGGCCGAGCAGTTTGCCGAGTTCCCAGGAGAAGTTGCGGGAGAGCACCCGGCGCCGGGCGACCGGGTCGGCGATCAGGTCCGCCGCGGTGTCCATGACCATCGCGGCGTCCTGGAGCATGCCGGACAGCGGGCGACCGTAGGTGAGATTGCTGGAGTCGGTCCGGCGTACCGCGTAGTAGAAGTCGTAGTCGGTGCGCACGGCGATGCGCCGGGCGGCGAGCACCGCCCGCAGCGTGAAGGGTTGATCGCTGTACGAGCGGAGCTCCTCCGGATAACGGATGCCGTGCTCCTCGAGCAGTGACCGCCGGAACAGCTTGGTGTTCGACAGCGCCCAGGGCAGCGCCGAGTTGACCAGGGTGATGTCGTCCCGGTTGCCCGGCTTGTAGATGTCCTGATTGACCACCCGCCCGCCGGCGCCCACCATCCGGCCCAGCACGATGTCGGCGTCGAGCTCGTCGGCCGTCGCGACCAGCCGCTCCAGCGCCTCGGCGCCGAGATGGTCGTCGGCGCCGAGGAAGAACACGTACCGGCCGGTGGCCAGATCCAGCGCGCGATTGCTGGGTGCCGCCGGACCGCCGCAGTTCTCCTGGTGCAGCACGGTGACCGCGCCGGGGTACCGCGCCGCCCAGGCGTCCAACTCGGTGGCGCTGCCGTCGGTGGAGCCGTCATTCACCGCGATGAGTTCGATCCGATCGACGCCGATACTCTGGGTAAGCACGGAAGCCAGGCTGTGCGTCAAGTACGGCATCGTGTCGTACACGGCCATCACGACCGTCACGTCGGGCACCCGTGCGCTCATGAAGATCGCTGATCCCTTTCGCACCAAGGACATCGCATGTCCAGCGGGTTTCCGACGTGTAGCAGCACCCTGGCAGGTGGCGCGAGTGTACGCCAAAACGGCGCTGCCGAGAATGGCATAGATGGGTGTCGCCGCCATTACGTTCGGTATTGTCCCGGCAAGCTCAGGACGCCAGGCGGGTCCACCCTGGAATACCGGATCAGCCGGCGGACCCGGACCGTGGGACTGCGACGATGCTGCCGTCGCGAGCGGATCGCAGCACCGCGGCCGCCACCAGCACCGTCCGCATGCCCTGGCGCAGCGTCACGATGTCGCTCTCCTTGCCCTCCACCGCGTCGCGGAAGCGCTCGTGCTCCACCAGCAGCGGCTCACGCTTCGGGATCGCGTACCGGATCATGTCGCCCTCGGCCACGCCGCGGAACGCGCGCAGCGCCTCCCACTCGGTGCTCACCGCGCCGTTGGCAAAGAAGGTGAGGTCGGCGGTCAGCGTGTCGGCCACGAAGCTGCCCCGCTCACCGGTGATCACGGTGGACCGCTCCTTGAACGGGCTGAGCCAGTTCACCAGGTGGTTCGCCATCAATCCGGAGTCCAGGGCGGCGATCGCGGAGACCATGTCCTCGTGCGGGCGGCCGCTGCGGGACACGGTGCGGGCGGCGACGTCCACGTACTCCCGGCCGGTCACCCACGCGGTCAGGTCGATGTCGTGGGTGGCCAGGTCCATCACCACGCCGACGTCGGCGATCCGGCCCGGGAACGGGCCCTGCCGCCGGGTGACCACCTGGTACATGTCGCCGAGCTCGCCGGCCTCCAAGCGGGTGCGCAGGCTCTGCAGCGCCGGGTTGTACCGCTCGATGTGGCCAACCGCGCCGACCAGGCCCTTGGCCTCGAACGCGGCGACCAGCGCGCCGGCCGCCTCGACGGACGGCGCCAGCGGCTTCTCGATCAGCGCGTGCACGCCGGCGTCGGCCAGGCGCAGGCCGATCTCCTCGTGCAGGGCGGTCGGGCAGGCGATCACCGCGTAGTCGAGGTGCAGGCCGAGCAGCTGGTCCAGCTCGGACACCACCGGTACGCCGTACGGGGCGGCCGCGCCGGGCGCCGGGTCCAGCACGCCGACCAGCTCCACGCCGTCCAGCAGGGAGAGCACGCGGGCGTGGTTGCGCCCCATCGCGCCCAGGCCGATCAGCCCGGCGCGCAGTCCGCCCGCCGCGCTCACGCCGCACCACCACTTGCCGCGACCGTGTTCACGCCCTCGACGATCCGGTCCAGCTGGTCCCGGGTGAGGCCGGGGAAGACCGGCAGCGAGACCACCTCGCCGGCCGCGCGGTCGGTCTCCGGCAGCTTCCAGTCCCCGACCCGCCCGTCCTCGGTCAGGTACGGGCGCAGCTTGTGGATCGGGATCGGGTAGTAGACGGCGTTGCCGATGCCCAGGTCCTTGAGCCCGGCCTGGAACGCGTCCCGGTCGCCCGGCACGCGCACCGTGTACTGGTGATAGACGTGGGTCGCGCCCTCGGCCACCGGCGGCACGGTCACCCCCTCGAGGTGGGCGTCCAGGTAGGCGGCGTTGGCCCGGCGCTGCTCGGTCCAGCCGGCCAACCGGCCCAGCTGCACCCGGCCGATCGCCGCGGCCACGTCGGTGAGCCGCATGTTCGCGCCCACGATCTCGTTCTGGTAGCGCTGCTCCATGCCCTGGTTGCGGAGCAGGCGCAGGGTGCGGGCCAGCCCGGCGTCACCCGTGGTGATCATGCCGCCCTCGAGCGAGTGCATGTTCTTGGTCGGGTAGAAGCTGAAGCACCCGGCCGCGCCGAAGCTGCCCACCGGCCTGCCGTGCACGGCCGCGGCGTGTGCCTGGGCGGCGTCCTCCACGATGGCCAGCCGGTGCTGCTCGGCCAGCGGGACGATCCGGTCCATCGCGGCCGGGTGGCCGTACAGGTGCACCGGCATGATCGCCACGGTACGGGGGGTGATCGCCGCGGCCACCGCGTCCGGGTCGAGGCAGAACGAGCCCGCCTCGATGTCCGCGAACACCGGGGTGGCGCCGACCAGGCGGACCGCGTTGGCGCTGGCGGCGAAGGAGAACGACGGGACGATGACCTCGTCGCCGGGGCCGAAGCCGAGCGCCATCAGGGCGAGCTGAAGCGCGGATGTGCCGGAGTTCACCGCCACGCAGTGCCGGCCGTCGACGAGCCGGCTGAACTCCCGTTCGAATGCGGCCACCTCGGGACCCTGCACCACCATGCCGCTGCGCAACACGCGCACAGCGGCCTCGATCTCGGCCTCGCCGATCACCGGACGGGCGGGTGGAATGGCGTCCTGCGGCTCCGACATGAGCGGCCTTCCTGTGCACAACATCTCGCTGGCTCGCTGCCACGGATCTTGCTGCGACGCGACGCCAGGAGGCGGTCAGACCCGATCGAGATCAACCATTCGACCGGCGGCGGAAGGCTACCTCATCGCCGGCCCAACCCACATCTCCGGTGGCGAGCGCACGCGATCGGAGGCCTGCTCAGCGCGGCCCGCGACGGGCCGATCCACGTCATTGACCCCAAACGTCCCCACGCGTACGTTCTCGGCCATGGCCTGGCGTAAGTCCGCGAACTCCCTGCTCCGCAAGCTGACCGGCTACGAACTCCGCAAGTACCGGCCGGTCACCGCCAAGCCGAAGCCGCCCGCGCCGCCGAAGCCGCCGGCCAGGCCGGCACCGGCCAAGCCGCTGCCGCCCACCCTGCACGACTTCACCAAGCTGAGCGGCGAGCTGGAGGCGTCACCGACCGACTTCCTCGAGGCGCTGGGCTGGCCGGCCGACGAGGTGGCGAAGGTCACCGACGAGTTCGACGAGGTGACCGCCGCGCTGGAGCGGCGCTACGCGGAGACCGAGACGAAGTTCCCGCCGCGGTGGGGCGTCGAGCGCGGCACCGGCCTGGCCCTGTACGGGCTGACCCGGCTGCTCCAGCCGACCACCGTGGTGGAGACCGGCGTCGCCGACGGCCGGTCCTCCTACATGATCCTCAGCGCGCTCGAGCGCAACGGCCACGGCATCCTGCACAGCTTCGACGTCCGCCCGGACGCGGGCAGCCTGGCCCGCGGCCACGCGCAGTGGAACCTGACCACCAGCGACGCCCAGGACCCGCGGTCCACCTTCACCGCGGCGTTGGCCGGACTCGACGTGATCGACCTGTTCGTGCACGACAGCGACCACGGATATCCGAACCAGATGTTCGAGTACGAGTCGGCCTGGCCGAAGGTGCCCGCCGGTGGTGTGCTGGCCAGCGACGACGTCGATCTCACCAAGGCGTACGTGGACTTCGCCACCCGGCACGAGCTACGCCCGCGGTTCCTCTTCGACCGCCGCAAGATCCTCGGCGCGATCCGCCGGTGATCAGCCGGGCGGGCCCGATCAGTCCCGGTCCGCCAGGTCCGGCAGCACCTCGCCGCGCCGCTCGAACCAGGTGAGCGAGTCGCGGATGCCGTCCTCGACGGTGCGTTCGGCACGCCAGCCGAGCAGGTCGGCGGCGCGGGTACTGCGGGTGTACGCGCCGGCCGAGTCACCCGGACGCCGGGGTGCCGCCTCGACCACGACCGGGGTGTCCACCACCTTGTTGAACGCCTCCACGAACTCCAGCACGGTGGTGCCGGTCCCGGTGCCCAGGTTGATCGCCGCATATCGGGGTTCACCCGGCCCGAACAACGTGTCGAACGTCTCCAGCGCCCGCAGATGGGCGACGGCGAGATCCCACACGTGCACGTAGTCACGGATGCCGGATCCGTCCCGGGTCGGATAGTCGACACCGGTCACCGGGAACGGCCGGCCGGCCCGGTACGCCGCCACCAGCCGGCCCAGCGCGTGGCTGGGCGACGCCACCTGCAGACCGGTACGCATCTTCGGGTCGGCGCCGATCGGGTTGAAGTATCGCAGCGACAGCACCCGCAACGGTGTGCTGGCGCTGATGTCGGTCAGCATCTGCTCCACGACCCACTTGGTCCGGGCGTACGGGCTCAGCGTGGCCACGCCGGAGTTCTCGTCGACGCTGAAGTCCGGGCCCGGCTGGTAGATCGACGCGGACGAGCTGAACAGCAGCCGGGTGACGCCCTTGCCGATCAGGTGGTCGACGAACTCGAGCGTCTTGGCGACGTTCTCCCGGTAGTAGTGGATCGGGCGCTCCACCGATTCGGGCACCACGATCAGCGCGGCACAGTGCACCACCGCGGCGATGTCCGGATGGTCGGCGAAGATCCGGTCGAGCACCACCGGGTCGGCGATGTCGCCCTGGTAGAACGGCCGGCCCTGGCAGAACTCCCGGCGGCCGGTGACGAGGTTGTCCAGGATGACCGGCTGGTGACCACTGTCCAGCAGACCGGACGCCACGGTGCTGCCGATGAAGCCGGCCCCACCGGCGATGAGCACCTTCACGCCAGATCCTTTCCAAACGAATTCACCCATCCGGGTGCGGGCATCGAGCGGAAGCGCTGGTCGGCGGTAAGGTGGCCGACCGCTCCTAGACTGTAACGAGGCCGGCAGGTGTTCCGGCCCTGTCGTGCTGCGTGAGAGGAACCACCTGAGTGACTTCGCCGACCTCGCGACCCGACGTCACAGTCGTGGTCATCGTCTACAACGACGAGGACCGGCTGGAGCGGGCGGTGCGGTCCGTCCTGGACCAGACGCTGCGAAGCTGCGAGGTCGTGGTCGTCGATGACTGCAGCACCGACCGGACGCCCGAGGTTGCGGCCCGGTTGGCGGCAGCCGAGCCGCGGGTCCGGTCGGTCCGGTTGCCGGAGAATTCCGGCGGCTGCGGCCGGCCCCGGAACGTCGGCATGGTGCAGGCGCGAGGCCGCTATGTGATGTTCCTGGACAGCGACGACACGCTCGACCGGCACGCCTGCCTCAATCTGCTGGCCACCGCCGAGCAGACCGGCGCTGAACTGGTCTGTGGCCGCAGCGTCCGGCACTACGTGGAGCGGGGCACTCAGGAGTCCTGGATGGGCCGGCTGTTCCGCCGGCAGGCGGTCCACGAGTCGCTCTCCGACGAGCCGCAGCTGTTCTACGACCTGCTGGCCACCAACAAGATGTACGCGCGGGACTTCCTGACCAGGCAGCACCTGGCCTTTCCCGAGGACCGCCTGTACGAGGACATGCTGTTCGCCACGCATGCCTATCTGACCGCCAACCGGATCGCCGTCATCCCGCATCAGATCTACAACTGGAACATCGTCGAGAAGACGGCCACGTTGTCGATCTCCAACCGGACCGCCGAGCTGCGGAACATGGCCGACCGGATCTCGATCAGCCGGGACATGGACCAGCTGCTGGCCAAGTACGGCACTCCGGAACTGCAGCTGCGCAAGGACATCCGGTTCATCGAGCACGATCTGCAGGTCCATCTGGCCCTGCTGCCGCTGCAGGACGCCGACCGACAGCAGGCGCTCATCGACATCGCGGCGCCCTACCTGGCCGACCTGGGTCAGGCGGCGTTCACCGCGGCGCACAAGCTCTACGCCATCGCGGCGTTCATGGTGGCGAAGCGCGACCTGCCCGGCGTTCTCGCCACCGTCGACTTCGTCACCCGCCGCAGGAAGGCCCCGCACCTGACCACCGACCTGGTCGAGCGCGAGGGCCGGGTGTACTGGTGCGACCGTCACCTGGACGACCCGCTGGGCCGTGAGGTCCTGGACGTGACCGGCTTCGGTCTGCACGACCGGCCGGTGCGCCGGCTCGAGGTGGGCAGCCGGCTGACCGCCGTCGAGTCGTCGCCGCGGCACGTGTCGATGCACGGCGAGCTGGTCAACCCGCTGGAGCGGTTCCCCGCCGACGGTTCGGTCTCGGCACGGCTGGAGTTCACCGACCGGCGCCGGCGCCGGCGACGCTTCCACGTGCCGGTCGAGCTGCAGCACCGTGGGCGCCGGATCGGCTGGACGGCGGACTTCGACCCGCATCTGGTCCTGCGGCCGATGGGTTTCGTCGACCCGGTCTACAGCATCCGGCTGGAGCTGCGGATCGGTGGGGAGACGTCGACCCAGCGGATCTTCGCCGGCGACGCGGTGATCCGGGACTTCCGCCTCCCGATCCGGCCCCGGTTGACCACGCTGTCCGGCGACTGGCTGCGGGCGTACCGCACCACCGCCGGCAACCTCGCGCTGCGGATGGCCGCCGAGGGGCGCGCGGCCCGGGCGGGCGTCCGCACGCTGCGCCGGATCCGCTCGACCACCGTGGGCGGGCACGCCTGGGTGCGGGTCCGCACGGCCGAGGCAGCTGTGGTCAGCGCCCTCACCCGGCGCGCCACCAAGGTGGCCGCCTATCACCGCGTGCTCACCCGGCTGCCGGTCAATCGACACCGGGTGGTGTTCGAGAGCCACATGGGCAAGCAGTACTCGGACAGCCCCAAGTACATCTTCGAGGAGCTGCGCCGCCGCGGCCTGCCGTACGACACGGTCTGGGCGTACGCGGACGTCCCCACCGGATTTCCGGAGGACGCCCGGCTGGTCCGGCGCGGGTCGTGGGCCTATTTCCATGCCCTCGCCACCGCCCGGTTCTGGGTGGACAACCAGGGTTTCCCGCACGACCTGCGCAAGCGCCCGGAGACCCGGTACATCCAGACCTGGCACGGGTCCGCCTTCAAGCGGATGGGTTTCGACGAGGCCACCATCAAGCAGGCGACGTACGACCGCCAGCAGCGGCTGCAACAGGCGATCGACCGGTTCGACACGTTCCTGATTCGCTCCGACCACGACGCCCGCACCCTGGCCCGCGGCATGCGGGTCAGCGGCGAGCTGATGCCGGTCGGATATCCGCGCAACGACGCCCTCGTCACCGGCGGCGACCCCACCGAGCTGACGGCGCTGCGCGAGCGGCTGGGCCTGACCGACGACCGGCGGGTGCTGCTGTACGCGCCGACGTTCCGGCCCCGCCCCGGCCGCGGTCCGCACCGGATGCACGTGCCGTTCGACCTGGACCGGTTCGCCGGTGAGTTCGGCGACCGCATGGTGCTGCTGGTCCGGCCGCACTACCTGGAGACGGTGGCGCTGCCGCCCGGGCTGGCCGGCACCGTGCGCAGCGTGGCGGGCGTTCACGACATCACCCCGTTGATGCTCATCACCGACGCGTTGATCACCGACTATTCCTCGGTGATGTTCGACTACGCGCTGCTCGACCGCCCGATGCTGTTCCACGTCCCGGACTTCGACGACTACGTGGGGCAGAGCCGGGGGTGCTATTTCGATCTGGCCGAACACGCGCCCGGCCCGCTGACCCACGACGACGAGGAATTGTTCAGCGCGCTGGCCGACCTCGACACCGTCGCCCGGGACCATGCGGAACGGCGGGCGGACTTCCGCGCCCGGTTCGGCGAGTACGACAACGGCCACGCCGCCAAGGCCGTCGTCGACCACTTCTTCGTCCCGGGAGGATCGCGTGGCTGAACAGCGGGACATCTTCCTGGTCTGCAACAGCATCGACGAGGTCGGCGGCGTCCAGCAGTGGGCGCACGACCTCAGCCGGCTGTTCGCCGCCCGGGGACACCGCGTCCACCTCGTCGGCATCGAGAAGGCGGCCGAGTTCCGCGACTACGGCACCGATCCGTCCTACCAGCGGACGATCCTGCACGACGCGCTGCCGAAGGCCTGGCGGCCCCGGGGCATCGGACACCTCAACGTCCCCCGGCGGATCACCCGGTCGCGCCGGGAGGCCATGGTCGATCGCGGGGCCGCGCGGCTCAGCGAGCTGTTCCGGGCCGCCCGCCCGGGCGGCGTGATCATCGTGGCGCAGGTCTGGGCGCAGGAATGGGTGATCCGCGCGGATACGGCGGGCCTGCGGGTGATCGGCATGACCCATGAGTCGTACGAGGCGTCACGCCGGACCAGCCGCTACGCCCGGGTGAAGAGGTTCTATCCGGACGTGCACCGGCTGCTCGCCCTGACCGAGGAGGACGCCGACGCCTGGGCGTGGAACGGCATGTCGAACGCCGGTGCGATGCCGAACCCGGTGATGGCCACACCGGTGACCCGGCCCGACCTGAGCCGGCCCGCCGTGGTCACGCTCCGCCGGCTGGCTCACGACAAGGGCATCGACATGCTGGTCGAGGCGTGGGCGCAGGTGGCGCCGCAGCACCCGGACTGGCAGCTGAGCATCTACGGCTCCGGGCCGGACGAGGAGTTGTTGCGCCGGCACGCCCGCGAGCTGGGCCTCGACGACCGGCAGATCTTCCGCGGGCTGACCACCGACCTGGACGCCGCCCTGAGCAGCGCCTCGGTGTATGCCCTGCCCTCCCGGGAGGAGGGTTTCCCGATCGCACTCATGGAGGCGATGGCGTACGGGTTGCCGTCGGTGGCGTTCGACTGCGCTCCGGGCGTTCGCGAACTGCTCGAGGACGAGGTCAGCGGGCTGCTGATCAACCCCGGCAACGTTCCCGGCTTCGCGGCCGCGCTGGAACGGCTGATCAAGGATCCGGACCTGCGCGGCCGGCTGGGTGGGCAGGCCCGGGAGTCGGTCGGCCGGTTCTCCCCGGAGGCGGTGGTCGGCCGGTGGGAGCAGCTCTTCGAGTTGCTGCACCGCTGAGGCGGCCGCGCCGGCCTAGAACCGGGGCATGCCGCCGAACTGGCGATCACCGGCGTCACCCAGCCCGGGCACGATGTACTTCTTGTCGTTGAGCCCCTCGTCCACCGACGCGGTGACCAGCCGCAGCGGCAGCCCGGACCCGGCCAGGCGGTCGATGCCCTCCGGCGCGGACAGCACGCAGCAGACCGTGATGTCGGTGCAGCCGCGATCGACCAGCAGCCGGCAGCAGTGCAGCAGCGAGCCGCCGGTGGCCAGCATCGGGTCGAGCACCAGCACCGGCAGGCCGCCCAGGTCACCGGGCAGCGACTCCATGTATGCCCGCGGCTGGAACGTCTCCTCGTCGCGGGCCAGGCCGACGAAACCCATGGACGACTCCGGCAGCAGGGCCAGCGCCGAGTCGGCCATGCCGAGCCCGGCCCGCAGCACCGGCACGATCAGCGGCGGGTTCGCCAGCCGGGTGCCCTCGGTGGGCGCCACCGGGGTCTCGATCGGGTACGTACCGACCGGGAAGGCGCGCGCCGCCTCGTACACCAGCATGGTCGTCAGCTCGTGCAGCGCGGCGCGGAACGCGGCGCTGTCGGTCTGTGCGTTGCGCATCGCGGTGAGCCGGGTCAGTGCCAGCGGGTGATCCACCACCAGTACGTCCACTGGATCAACCTATCGGAAGTGTTCAAGATCAACTGTCGGTGCCGCGAGTAGAATCCCTGCCATGACAGCCACGCTCCTGCCGCCCGCGAGTCTGCGGTCGGTTCTGCACGGTTTGCCCGGTGTCGACAAGGTCGGCGTGGAGGCCCGGGCGGCCATGCTCGGCACCCGGTCCATCAAGACCACCAGCAAGGCCGCGGCCATCGACCTGGCCATCCGGATGGTCGACCTGACCACCCTGGAAGGAGCCGACACCCCCGGCAAGGTGCGCGCGCTGTCCGCCAAGGCGCTGCGACCGGACCCGGCCGATCCGAGCTGCCCGGCGGTCGCCGCGGTGTGCGTCTATCCGTCCATGGTCCCGGTCGCCGCCGCGGTGCTGGCCGGCTCCGGCGTTCATCTGGCCAGCGTGGCCACCGCGTTCCCGTCCGGCCAGGCGCCGCTGGACGTCAAGCTGGCCGACACCCGCGACGCGGTGGCAGCCGGCGCTGACGAGATCGACATGGTGATCAGCCGAGGCGCGTTCCTGGCCGGCGACTACCAGCGGGTGTTCGACGAGATCGTGGCGGTCAAGGAAGCCAGCGGCGGCGCGCACCTCAAGGTGATCCTGGAGACCGGCGAGCTGGCCACCTACGACAACGTCCGCCGGGCATCCTGGCTGGCCATGCTGGCCGGTGCCGACTTCATCAAGACGTCCACCGGCAAGGTCCCGGTCGCCGCGACGCTGCCGGTGACGCTGGTCATGCTGGAGGCGGTCCGCGACTTCCGGGCGCAGACCGGGCGGCAGGTCGGGGTCAAGCCGGCCGGCGGCATCCGGACCACCAAGGACGCGATCAGATACCTGGTGCTGATCAACGAGACGGTCGGCGACGACTGGCTCAGCCCGGACTGGTTCCGGTTCGGCGCCTCCTCGCTGCTCAACGACCTGCTGATGCAGCGCACGAAGCTGACCACCGGCCACTACTCCGGCCCGGACTACTTCACCCTGGATTAGGTCGTGATGTTCGAATACGCACCCGCACCCGAGTCCCGGTCGATCGTCGACATCGCGCCGTCGTACGGGCTGTTCATCAACGGTGAGTTCGTCGAGGGCAAGGACACCTTCAAGACGGTGAACCCGGCGTCCGAGGAGGTGCTGTCCGAGGTCGCGCTGGGCGCCCCGGAAGACGTCGACCGCGCGGTCGCCGCCGCCCGTCGCGCCTTCGAGTCGTGGTCCGCCCTGCCCGGCAGCGAGCGGGCCAAATACCTGTTCCGGATCGCCCGGATCATCCAGGAACGCTCCCGCGAACTGGCCGTCCTGGAGTCGCTGGACAACGGCAAGCCGATCCGCGAGGCCCGCGACGTCGACCTGCCACTGGTCGCCGCCCACTTCTTCTACTACGCGGGCTGGGCCGACAAGCTGGCGTATGCGGGCTTCGGCTCGCAGCCGCGCCCGCTCGGTGTGGCCGGTCAGGTCATCCCGTGGAACTTCCCGATGCTGATGCTGGCCTGGAAGATCGCGCCGGCCCTGGCCACCGGCAACACGGTGGTGCTCAAGCCGGCCGAGACCACGCCGCTGTCCGCGCTGTTCTTCGCCGACGTCTGCCGCCAGGCCGAGCTGCCGCCCGGCGTGGTCAACATCGTCACCGGCGCCGGCGACACCGGGCGATACCTGGTGGAGCACCCGGACGTGGACAAGGTGGCGTTCACCGGCTCCACCGAGGTGGGCCGGCAGATCGCCCGCGCGGTGGCCGGCACCCGCAAGAAGCTGACGCTGGAGCTGGGCGGCAAGGCAGCCAACATCGTCTTCGACGATGCGCCGATCGACCAGGCGGTCGAGGGCATCGTCAACGGCATCTTCTTCAACCAGGGCCACGTCTGCTGCGCCGGGTCCCGGCTGCTGGTCCAGGAGTCGGTCTATCCCGCGCTGATGGACTCGCTGAAGCGCCGGATGGCCACCCTGCGGGTCGGCGATCCGCTGGACAAGAACACCGACATCGGCGCGATCAACTCCTCGGCCCAGCTGGCCCGCATCCGGGAGCTCTCCGAGATCGGCGAGTCGGAGGGCGCGGAGCGCTGGTCGCCGCCGTGCGAGCTGCCCGATCGCGGGTTCTGGTTCGCACCGACCATCTTCACCGGGGTGACCCAGGCACACCGGATCGCCCGCGAGGAGATCTTCGGCCCGGTGCTGTCCGTGCTGACCTTCCGCACCCCGGACGAGGCGGTGGAAAAGGCCAACAACACGCCGTACGGGTTGTCCGCCGGCATCTGGACCGAGAAGGGCTCGCGGATCCTGGCCGTGGCGGACAAGCTGCGCGCCGGCGTGGTGTGGGCCAACACGTTCAACAAGTTCGACCCGGCCTCGCCGTTCGGCGGCTACAAGGAGTCGGGTTACGGCCGCGAGGGCGGTCGCCACGGCCTGGAGGCGTACCTTGCCTGAACGTCTTTCGGTACGTAAGACCTACAAGCTGTTCATCGACGGGGCGTTCCCGCGCAGCGAGTCAGGACGGACCTATCTCGTGAACGGCGACAACGTGGCTCTGGCCTCACGCAAGGATGCCCGGGACGCGGTGACCGCCGCTCGCAAGGCCCAGTCGAAGTGGGCCGGCGCGACGGCGTACAACCGGGGCCAGATCCTCTATCGGGCGGCGGAGATGCTGGCCGGCCGGCGGGCCGAGTTCGTCGCGCTGGACGTGCCCGGCGACGAGGTGGACGCCGCGATCGACCGGCTGGTCTGGTACGCCGGTTGGTCCGACAAGCTGGCCCAGGTCACCGGTGCGGCGAACCCGGTGGCCGGCCCGTATTTCAATCTCTCCGCACCGGAGCCCACCGGCGTGGTCGGCGTGGTGGCGCCGGCCTCGCTGCTGGGTCTGGTCAGCGTGATCGCCCCGGCCATCGTCACCGGAAACACGGTGGTGGTGCTGGCGGCCAACCCGCAGGCCGCGGTGACGCTGGCCGAGGTGCTGGCCACCTCGGACCTGCCCGGTGGGGTGGTGAACATTCTCACCGGGAACCCGGCCGAGACCGCACCCTGGCTGGCCTCGCACGACGATGTGAACGCCCTGGACCTGACCGGGGTGGACGACGCCGCGCTGGCCGCCGACCTGGAACGCACCGCGGCCGGCACGCTCAAGCGGGTGCTGCGCCCGGTCGGGCCGGTCGACTTCACCGCCGACCCGGGCCTGCAGCCGATGACCGCACTGCTGGAAATCAAGACGGTGTGGCACCCGAAGGGGTTCTGACTCAGGCCCACCCTCTAGGGTGTGTGCGCAGCGTCACCCGCCCGTTCAGCCGAACCCAACATTGACGGAGGTCATCGTGGCCACCCAGTCCGACGAGTCCGAGGCCACCGGCGGCCTGTCCGGGCGTGAGCTCTGGGACGAGGTCCGCATCCAACCGGTGGAGATCGCCCTGCCCGGCGGAGTGGGGCTGACCCTGCGGGCATACCGGAAAGCAGCCGAGCTGACCCCGACCGAGATCGACGTCGACGAGGACGACCCGTTCGACGCCCGCGAGCGCGCGGCCGCGGCCCGTGCCGAGCAGGACGAGGAAGAGGTCGTCGTCGACGACGAGTACGCCGCACTGCTCGCCGAGGACGACGCGGACCGGTCCAAGAAGGACGGCGCGGAACCGGCCGAGGAGCCGGACCAGGCCGACTTCGAAGACGAGGAGGAGGCGAAGGCCGAGGCCCAGGCGGCCGAGGAGGAGGTGCCCGTCTTCCTCAGCCATCGTGGCCGGCTGCTCGCGTTCAAGACCCCCGAATCGCTGGTCAGCTTCATACGTTCGGGTGCTCCGCACGACATGGCTCAGCTGGACACCTGGTCGACGGTGGCGGAGCGGGTACAGTCGTCGGACATCGACCCGCTGCCGGAGGACCGGTACGAACTGGATCTCGTGGTGGAAAACCTGCGCGGCGGGCACGACACGTGGGATCTGCCCCTGCTGATCGCCGCCGGCGAGGTGGCTCGTGACCTCGGTCACGCGCTCCGCCTCAAGCCGGTGATCCTGGCCCTCGCTCCGGGTTCGCCGCTGGACGACTTGGACGAGTCGCTGCGGAAGGCGGAGAACGGTGGCATGGGCGGGTATTTCGGTCGCCGCCGATTGAAGAAAATCGGGGCACAACAGGCAAGTTTGGGTTGGCGCTCGATTATCGGCAAGATCTCTGCCGCTGTGGACTGGCGCGACTGACCCCTCACCAGGGACCATCAGTCCTTGGCACACGACAGCGACTGCAGGTAGGTCGTGAATAAGCCGCAGTCCCGGGGAGGAGGACGACGCCGTGGCGCTCGTGCGCGTGTACTGCGGTCTGGCGTCGGCTGATGAATCGCTGCGTGCGGCCACCGCCGCCCAGCTGACCATCGCCGTGGTGGACGACGCGGGCCGGCTGCTCGGGGTACACGAGATCGGCGACGACCCGACCGGATACGCCCAGCTCGGCACGCTGCTCGTGGAGCGCACGAGTGGGTTCAGCGAGGCCGCGGTCGCCGCGGACAGCGACGACCACATGGTCACCTCGCTCCTCACCGCGGCGGGTCGCCCGCTGGTGGTGGCCGACGACGACGCCACCGACGACTTCGCCGAGCGGTTCGCCGACGACGATTCGATCGAGGAGATGCAGGCCCCACCGGCCGCCCGCCGCGCGGTGGGCCTGGCCCGGGCGCTGCAGGCCGGTGCCATCGCGGCGGTGAACACGCCGGCGCCGCGCGAGCTGACCAGCTACAAGCCGATCCTGGCCGCGCACGTCGCCATGCTCGCCGGCCGGTACGCCGCCGCGGGCGCGCTGCGCGAGGTGCTGCGGGAGTTGTACCCGGCGGCGCTGCGCGCGTACCCCGACCCGGCGCACCCGCTGGCGCTGGCGGTGCTGGACGCCCTGCCCGAACCGGGCCGGCTGACCGGCCGCGGCACCGACCCGACGCAAGTGGCCGAAGAGGTGGTGACCGAGCTGACCCGGGCCGGCTGCGGCACCGAGGACCAGGTCACCGCCGCGGTCACCGCGCTGGTCGTGGCGATCCAGGAGTCGCCGCGCCGGGGCGGGGTGAACAAGTCGCTGGCTCCGGCCGCCGCGGACGCCGTCCGCCACGCGATCGGCGCGGTCCGGTCCTGCGACAGCTCCGGTGAAGCCCTGGTCGGCACGCTCGCCGCCCGGATCAGCCCTCCGGCCACCGGGGTGGGCACCGGCCGCCGCGCCGCGGGCGCCCGCCGCGCCGCCGAGCCGGCCGCCGTCCGGGCCGCCGACACCGGCACCCGGCTCCCCCGCCCGTCGGACACCGGCACCCGGCTGTCCCGGCCCTCGGACACCGGCACCCGGATCGGGCGCTGGGCCCGACCCGAGCCGGCCGCGGCCGGCAGCGCGCCGGTGATGCCGCGACCGCTGACCACCCCGCCGGTGGCACCCGACCCGATCCAGCCGCCGCCGCTGGCGCCACGTCCGGTCACCCCGCCGCCGGTGGCTCCTGCCGCCGCGGCCGGCCTGCCCACCCGCACGTCGACCCAGGCGCCGGGGAACCGGCCGGTGTCGGTGCCTCCGCCGCCGCCGGGCATGACGCCGATCACGCCGGGCGCGCGCCCGTCCGCGCCGGCGGCCGGGTTCCGGTCGCCGATCAGCGACCCGGCCACCGGCCGGGGCTTCGATTCGTCCCGCCATCACGAGCAGGCCCCGGCCGCACATCCCCGGGCCGAACGTCAGCGCACGGTGATCCCGCCACGGCCGAGCACCCGCACCGGCGCCCCGGCCGCGAACGGTGCCACCGACTACTCGTTGCCGCTGCCCAGCCAGCGTGACGACCGGTCGGTGCCCGGCTCCCGGGCCAACTGGCCGTTGCTCAACTCCACCGACGACGTTGTCCCCCCGCCAGTCCCTTCGTCACCGGCCGTTTCGTCGCCGGCGCCCAGCAGTGGCGCGCCCGCGGACGGCCGGGTACGCCCGCCGTGGCAGGACATGCCGGCCGAACCGCCCGCCCTGCGCCTGGTCGAGCCGCAGCCGGGCCTGCGCGACGGACCGGCCGACGGTGGGATCGGCGAGCCACCACCCCTGCGCCTGGTCGACCCGCCGGCCGCCCGCAACGGACGGACCAGCCGCCGATCCACGCTCACCGCGCTCGATCGCAGCACTCAGCCGCCGGTTCCCGCCGAGGGCGACGGTGACCTGCTGATCTTCGCGGCGGCCCGGTCGGCCTGGTTCACCGGGCACAGCGAGGCCTCGCCGGATATGGAGTGGTCGAGCCCACTGGACACCGGATGGCGCGCCGCGGAAAAGGCGGCCACCCCGGCGGTGGCCGCGGAGACGCCCGCCGGCTTGCCCAAGCGGGTGCCGCAGGCCAACCTGGTGCCCGGTTCGCCGCTGCGCGACGAGCGCCCACTACGCATCGTCCGGGACGCGGCCAGCATCGCGGCACACACCACCGGCTACTTCCGCGGCTGGCGACGCGGGCAGGAGATCGGCGGGTACGCGATCGGCGGCCGGCCGGGCCGCGAGTCGGCCGGCGGCTGGGACTTCAGCCGGGACGGCCAGGGCGACGACTACCGCAACAACGCCGGATACCGCACCAACTGACCCACCCCGGTCCGTCGTCACCGGCCGGCGATCATCGGTCCGCGCCCCTCTAGAATCTAGGCGTGGCGGCCGTGCGACTGGCGGACCTCCTGGTGGGGCTGTCGCGGTTTGCCGACCTGGGCTTTGGGCTGGAGCCGGGTGCGGCGCTGCGGTCGTGCGCTCTGGCGACCCGGCTCGCCCAGTCCCTCAATCTGTCGACGACGGACGTGCGGTCGACGTTCTACACCGCGTTGCTGCACCATGTCGGCTGTGTCGGCTACGCCCAGGAGACCGCCCGGCTCTTCGGCACCGAACTCGTCGCCAACATGGCGGCCGGCCGCACCGACGTCGCCTCGCCGAGCGACCTGTTCGCCACCTTCCTGCCCACCCTGACGCAGGGCAGGCCGCCGGTCGAACGGATCCGACTCACGCTGACCGCGCTCACCAGGGGTGGGCGTTGGGGCGACGAGTTCACCACAACGGCTTGTGAGGTGGGCCGGGATACGGCCCGACGACTCGACCTGCCCGAGGACGTCCAGCGCAGTCTGTTCCATGTCTACGACCTGTGGCGAGGCAGGGGCGGACCCGGCGGCCTGTCGGGCGACGACATCCCGATCGGCGCGCGGATCGCCCGACTGACCGGCATCGCCGTCGTGTTCGACTCGATCGGCGGCAGTGACCTCGCTGTCCGGGCGGTCCGGCGCCGCGGCGGCGGCATGCTCGATCCCGGCCTGGTGGCACGCTTCGCGCACGACGGACCCGACTGGCTGACCGCCCTGGCCGAGACCGACGTCCGGGGCGCGGTGCTGGACATGGAGCCGCACCCCCACGTGCGGGTGCCGGACGTGCGCCCGGTTGCCGAGGTGTTCGCCGACCTGGCCGACCTCAAGAGCCCGGACTTCCTCGGCCATTCGCGGTCCGTCGCCGCTCTGGCCGGTGGCGCTGCCGACTATCTGCGCCTTCCCGCGGCGGCCAGGCAGGACCTCGAGGTGGCCGGACTGTTGCACGACGTGGGCCGCGTCGCTGTCTCGACCGCGGTCTGGGACAAGCCCGGCCGACTGAACACAGCGGAATGGGAGCAGGTGCGGCTCCACCCGTATCACTCCGAACGCATTCTGGCCTGTTCCACCGGCCTCGCCCGGTTGGCACCCCTGGTCGGCCGGCATCACGAACGACTGGACGGCAGCGGCTACCACCGCGGTTGCACGGCGGAGGACCTGTCCACGCCGGCGCGCATCCTCGCCGCGGCGGACAGCTACCGCACCCTGATCGAGCCTCGCCCACACCGGCCGGCGTTGCCCCCGGACCAGGCAGCGCAACGCCTGCTCGACCGGGCGGGGCGGGGCACCCTGGACGCCGATGCGGTGCCCGCCGTTCTGGCCGCCGCGGGACGCACCGCGCCGGCGTCCCACCGGCGGCGACCCGATCGACTCTCCGAGCGCGAAGTGGAGGTGCTCAGCCTGGTGGCGCGGGGTTGCAGCAACGCTGAGATCGCATCCCGGCTGGTCATCTCCCGGCGCACCGCGGAGCATCACGTTCAGCACATCTACACCAAGATCGGTGTGTCCAGCCGCGCCGCCGCGGTCCTGTTCGCCATCGAGCACCACCTGCTGAACCCGGATAGGTAGCGCTACCGATGCTGGCTCCCGCACAGCGAGCCACTCTGGAGCTCTCGACGGCCCCAGGGAGCACGAATGACCAGCACGACCGAACCCACGGTGACCCACGTCGCGTCCCCGGACGGCACCGAGATCGCCGTCTTCATCTCCGGCCGGGGGCGGCCGCTCGTTGTCGCACCCGGAACCACGTCCGACCACACCACCTGGCGGTTCGTGTTGCCGTTCCTGGAACCCTACGTCGCCGTCCACGCCGTGGATCGGCGCGGCCGGGGCCTCAGCGGCGACCGCCCCGACTACACGCTCGCCAAGGAGTACGCCGACCTGGCCGCCGTGGTCGATGCGGCTGCCGCCGCCACCGGTTCCCGGGTGGACCTGCTCGGCCACTCCTACGGCGGCAATGTCGCGTTCGGCGCCGCCACCCGCACCGCCAACATCCGCAAGCTGGTGCTCTATGAAGGGTGGCCGGTTCCGAACATCGGGCACCGCACCTTTGCGCCGGAACTGCTGCCGCACCTGGAGTCCCTGCTGGCGGCGGGCGAGCCCGCGCGGATGCTGGAAACGTTCTACCGCGACATCGTGATGATGTCGCCGGCCGAGATCGTCGCCATCAAGTCCGCACCCACCTGGCCGGCGCGGGTGGCCGCTGCGCACACCGTGCCCCGCGAGATCCGCGCCTTCGGTCAGCAGGCCCTCGACCCGGCATGGGCGGCGAAGATCAAGGTGCCCGTCCTGCTGTTGGTCGGCACGGACAGCCCGCCGGAGATCAAGGCCGACCCGGACGTCGTGGCCGCTGCGCTGCCCGACGCGAGGATCGGTCTGCTCCAGGGACAGACGCACGTCGCTCATCTCACCGCACCGGAGACCTTCGCCGCGCACGTCTTGTCATTCCTCAGTGAGGGAGAGCCGGACGCCGACGGGCGTTAATCGCTCGCGCTGGACGTACCGCGCCGTCACCATGACCACATGAGCACGGACCGGATGATGCGCCCCCTCCCGGGGCCCTCCGGCGTGCGCTGAGCGCAACGATCCACGACCAGGCCCTGCCGCGCGGGGCCGAGCGTCGTCGTCACCTCCCGCTCGTCAGGCGGAGGAGGAGCGATGACTACCAGCCTTTACCTCACCACCGCGATCCCCTATGTGAACGCGGCGCCCCACCTCGGCCACGCGCTGGAACTCGTGCAGGCCGACGTTCTGGCCCGGCACGCCCGCCGGCGCGGGCGCCCGGTGCGGTTCCTCACCGGCACCGACGACAACGCGCTGAAGAACGTGACCGCGGCCCGGGCGGCCGGCGTGCCGGTCCGGGAGTTCGTCGACCGCAACGCCGCCCGGTTCGCCGGCTTGCGGGGGCCGCTCGAGCTGTCGTACGACGACTTCATCCGGACCGGCGCCGACCACCGTCACCGGGTGGGTGTGCACCGGCTCTGGCGGGCCTGTGCGGCCCGTGGGGACTTCTACCGGCGGTCCTACACCGGCCGGTACTGCGCCGGCTGTGAGCAGTTCCTCAGCGCGGACCGTTGCACCGAGCACGATGCCGAACCGGAGACGGTGGCGGAGCA
>DASSAL010000357.1:0-19939 GCA_035685405.1 Actinoplanes sp.
GGCCCGCACCAGGCCGATGGCCAGGGCGCCGGTGAGCGCCAGGATCGCCAGCGCCGGCCAGATCAGCCCGGTGGCCGCGATGACGGCGGCCACGATCAGCGGTCCGGCGAACGCGCCGACCTGATCCAGGGCCTTGTGCACGCCGAATCCGCGGCCCAGGCCGACCGCGCCGGCCGCGGCGGCGAGCAGGGCCGATTTCGCCGGGCTGCGGACCGCCTTGCCGGCCCGCTCGGCCAGGATCAGCACCACGGCCAGGGTCAGGCCGCCGGTGCCGAGCAGCGGCGCGATCGCCAGCAGCGGGACACAGACCGCGGTCAGCGCGTACCCGGCGATGGTGAGCATCCAGTACCGGCCGGTCCGGTCGGCGTACGAGCCGGAGACCAGCCGGAGCAGCAGCGCCATCGCCTCACCGGCGCCGGTGACCAGCCCGACCACCAGCGCCGAGGCGCCGAGCAGGCCGAGCAGCGGGCCGTAGATCGAGCGGGCGCCCTCGTACACCAGGTCGGCGGCGAGGCTCACGACGCCGAAGCCGACCACGACGCGCCAGGGGTTCACCGGCTGGTCAGCACCTCGGCGAGTCGGAACCGCACCGGGCGGTCGAGCTGCTCGAACGTGCAGCTCTTCGGATCCCGGTCGGGCCGCCAGCGCTCGAACTGCGCGGTGTGCCGGAACCGGTCGCCCTCCATGTAGTCGTACCGCACCTCGACGACCCGCTCCGGATGCAGCGGTACGAACGACAGGTCCTTGCCGTTGTTCCACCGGCTGACCTCGTTCTTGCGCGGCGTCCGTTCGCCGGCCATGTGCGCCGCCCAGTCCCAGGGGTGCCCCTCGAACGTGGTGACCAGCGGCTGCATCTCCTCGAACAGCTGCTCGCGCACGGCGATCGGGAAGGACCCGATCACGCCCACCGAGTTCAGCACGCCCCGGTCGTCGTACAGGCCGAGCAGGAGCGAGCCGATCCGGTTGTCCGCGGACTTGTGCACGCGATAACCGGCCACCACGCAGTCCGCCGTACGCTTGTGCTTGATCTTGCTCATCACCCGCTTGTCCGGCTCGTAGAGCACGTCCGGGCTCTTGGCGATCAGCCCGTCCAGCCCGGCACCCTCGAACTGCGCGAACCAGCGGCGCGCGGTGTCCAGGTCTTCGGTGGCGGGGGTGGTGTAGACCGGCGGTTTCGCGTCGGCCAGCACCTCCACCAGCCGGGCCCGGCGCTCGGCGAACGGCCGCTCCATCAGGTTCTGGTCGCCGATCGCCAGCAGGTCGAAGGCCACGAACGCGGCCGGCGTCTGCTCGGACAGCAGCTTGATCCGGCTGGCCGCGGGATGGATCCGCTGCTGCAGCGCCTCGAAGTCGAGGGTGTTGCGCTCGGTGTCGGCGACGATCACCTCGCCGTCGATCACCGCCCGCTCCGGGAAGTTGGCCAGAACCGCCTCGACCACCTCGGGGAAGTACCGGGTCATCGGCTTCTCGTTGCGGCTGCCGATCTCCACCTCGGCGCCGTCCCGGAACACGATCGACCGGAAGCCGTCCCACTTCGGCTCGTACACCTGGCCCGGCGGGATCTCGGCGACGGGCTTGGCCAGCATCGGCTTCACGGGCGGGTTGATCGGCAGGTCCATCGGCCCAGTCTGCCTTCTCGCCGGGGAATTTGACGCCCCTGCCGGGGTAAGAACCGCCCATGACCTCACGGGTGGTAGTGGTGACCGGCGCGTCCAGCGGCATCGGCAAGGCGGCAGCGCTGGCCTTCGCCCGGCGGGGTGACCGGCTGGTGGTGGCGGCGCGGAGTCTGCCCGACCTGGAGTCGGTGGCGGCGGCGTGCGGCGGGGACCCGCTGGTGGTACCGACGGACATCACCGACTGTCACCAGGTCGACGAGCTCGCCGCCGCCGCGGTGGACCGGTTCGGGCGGATCGACGTGTGGGTGGACACCGCCGCGGTGATGGCGTACGGGCGGTTCGAGGACCTGCCGGCCAACGTCTTCGACCGGGTGGTCACCACCGACCTGCTCGGCACCGCCAACGTCGCGCGCACCGCGTTGCGCCGGTTCCGGGCGCAGGGCGACGGCATCCTGATCCTGTGCAGCTCGCTGCTGGCACACATCACGGCGCCCTACATGTCGGCGTACGCCACCGCCAAGTGGGGCCTGCGCGGCCTGATCCGGACCCTGCGGCAGGAAACCCGGGACGCGCCGGACATCCACGTCTGCACGCTGGCGCCGGGCAGCGTGGACACGCCGATCTACACCAGCGCGGCCAACTACGCCGGTTTCGTCGCCCGTCCGCCCCCGCCGGTGGATCAGCCGGAGCGGATTGCCGGCGCGATCGTGCGGCTGGCCGGCAAGCCGCGCGCCGAGATGTCGGTCGGCGCCACCAACCGGCTCATCGAGTTCGGTTTCGTCGCGCTCCCACCGGTCTACGACGCGCTGGTCACGCCGCTGATGCGCCGGGGCGGGCTGTCCCGGCGCCGGGCCGCGCCGGACGCCGGAAACGTTTTCGAACCACGACCGCGGGTCGAGGGCGGCCCGCGGCGCTGGGGCCGCAAGCCGCTCGGCGCGCTGCTCGGCATCTCGGCGGCGGCCGCGGTGCTGGCGGTACGCCGGATCCGGCGTTAGCTACCGCACCAGCAGGTCCAGCAGCCGGTCCAGTTCGGTCGCCGGGTCGCCGGTCAGGCCCATGTGCACCGGGCCGGCCCGCAGGACCGTGCTGCGCGGCGCGACCAGCCAGCGGAACCGCTCGCCGAGCGTCATCCCGTGGGCGGCGCCGTCGCCGCCACAGGTGGCCTCCCAGCCGCGCAGGGCGGCGCGCACCGCCTCGACGTCGGCGTCCGGGTCGAGGGCCCGCAGCCGGTCCTCGTCCAGGTGGGTGCGGGCCGCCAGGAAGTCCAGCCGGTGGCAGTAGAGCAGCACCCCGACGTTGATCAGCTCGCCCCGTTCGATCCGCGGCACGGCCTGGATGACGGCGTACTCGTACGGGACGGTCACGGCAGCCACGCTCCGGGCTCGGCCGCGCGGGCGGTCAGATGCTCCTGGTAGGCATCGGGCGGAACGTCCAGCCACTCCGCCGGCACCAGCGCGACCGCCGCGGCGATGGTCTCGGGCGTCAGTTCCGCGGCCAGCGCCGGACCGGTGGTGGCCAGGCCGGTGGCGTACGGCTTGAGCACGTGGTCGTCCCACCGGAACGGGCGGTGCACCACCTGCGCGGCCCGCGGCCAGTTGTGGTGGAAGTACAGCGTCGCGCCGTGGTCGATCAGCCACAGGCCACCGTGCCAGATCAGCAGGTTCGGATTGCGCCAGGTGCGGTCCACGTTCTCCACGAACGCGTCGAATGCCAGGATCCGGCCGGCCAGCACCGGGTCGACCGGGTGCGCGACCGGGTCGTAGCCGAGCGCGCCGGGCAGGAAGTCCAGGCCCAGGTTCGGGCCGGCGCTGGCCTTGATCAGCTCCTGGACCTCCTGATCCGGCTCGGCGCGCGCGACCACCGGGTCGAGATCCACCACCACCAGCTCCGGTACCGGCAACCCGAGGCGCCGGGCCAGCTCGCCGGCGATCACCTCGGCCACCAGCGCCTTCGGTCCCTGGCCGGCGCCCCGGAACTTCACCACGTACGTGCCGAGGTCGTCCGCCTCGACCACGCCGGGCAGCGAGCCGCCCTCGCGCAGCGGCGTGACGTACCGGATCGCCTTGACCTCGGGCAACACGGTGATCACCCTAACGTCCGCAGCGATCGGGCCACCCAGTCGCGGTACCAGGCGACCGGCCGGCCCCGGTCCCGGACGATCATCAGGAACTGCAGCGGCGACATCAGCACCCACAGCCGGTCGCGGATCTCCTCGGCGTCCCCGCCACCCAGCCGGTCGGCGAGCGTCGCCGCCAGCATGCCCGCGCCCGCCAGCCGCTGCCGGTCCAGCTCGGTGAGCAGCGCGGCGATCTGCGGGTCGCCGTCGGCGGCGCCGTGCACCACTCCGTAGATCGCCGCCGACCGCTCGGCCACCTCGGCGAACGCGTCGGCCAGCCGCTCGACCACCTCGTCGAACGTGCGGGCGGCGTGCACGCGCAGCAGCACCGGACGGTCGCGCATCGGCGTGTCCGCGGTGTCGCCGGCGATCGCGGTGTCGACCGCCTCCTTGAGCAGGTTCACCTTCGACCGGAAGCCGGCGAACACGGTCGGTGCGGACACGCCGGCCTCGGCGGCGATCCGGGCCACCGAGGTGGCCGCGTACCCGTGCTCGACGAACAGGCGGCGGGCCACCGTCAGCACCCGGTCACGGGTCTCGCGGGCCTGGTGTTGTCGGCTTCTGGCGTCGTACCGCCGTTTCCCTTGCCTCGCGGTCGTCATTGGCTTAGCTTAAGCCATATTCGATATAAGGAGAGTAAAGTGAAATTCCTGAGCCATCACACCGCCGGCTCCGGGCCCACGGTCCTGCTCGTGCACGGCGCCGCCGAGGACGCCGGCCTGCTCGACGATCTGGGGCACGCGCTGGCCGCGCGCGGTTGCCGGGCGATCTGGTACGACCGGCGCGGCACCGGCGGCAGCACCCGCGATGACTGGCCGGGCGGTGGCGCCGACCAGCACGCGGACGACGCCGCGGCGCTGCTCGCCGACCTGGGTGCCACCGGCGCGACGGTGGCCGGCTTCAGCTCCGGCGGGGTGGTGGCCCTGGCCCTGGCCGCCCGCCACCCGGCCGCCGCGGCCCAGGTGATCGCCTGGGAGCCGCCCGCGCTGGGCATGCTGCCCGGCGCCGCGGACATGCACGCCGCGATCATGGCGCCGATCAACGCATACCTGACCGAGCATCCCGGCGACTGGGTCGGCGGATATCACGTGATGCTGGGCATCCTGTCCGAGGGCCGCGCCGACCTGTCGTCGCCGGAGGTGAAGCGGATGGCGGTCAACGCCGAGGCGGCGCTGCGCGACGACGGCCCGCGGACCCCCCTGCGTGGCTTCGCGCCCGGCGAGCTGCCGGCCGGCCGGACCACCGTCGCGGTGGGCGAGACCGCCGACCCGCTGCACGCCGATATCGCCGCGCGGATCGCCGCCCTGGTCTCGTCGGCGCCGGTCGTCGTGCCGGGCGCCGACGACCACGAGGTCTATCTGAGCCGGCCGGACGTGATGGCCGCCTTCCTGGCTCGTATTCGGCCTAGCTCGGCCCATGGCGGCGTAGCTCGTCCACCCGCGTCATCGCCTCGCGCAGCTCGGTGAGCCAGTCCTCGGTGTGCTGGCCGACGAGCTTCACGCACCAGGCCAGCGCTTCCGACCGGGAACGGGCCACACCGGCGTCGACCAGGGTGTCCAAGACTCGCCGTTCGGGTTGCCGCAGCCGCGTCATCACCGGCGCGGCGAGGTGGGTGAACAGGTCCTCGGTCGGGCCGCAGCGCACGCCCCAGGCGACCTTGCGCTGGTAGCGGTGCTCGACCTGGCGGGCGACCCGGATCCGGTCGTCCCGGGTGTCCTCCCGCCACTGGGTGATCCGGCCGGCCTGCGCGGCGGCCCGGTCCGCGTCGGTGGCGTCGGCCGGCAGGTCCGGCTCCGGCAGCCGGCCCCAGATGATGATCTCGTCGCGGTCGATCACGGCCTGCGGCGGTTCGGTGAACCACCCGTCCGGCAACGCGCCGGTGATCCAGGCGGCGGCGTCATCGGCGGGTGGTGGCTCGGTGCGGGCCCCGGGTGGGGCGGGACGGAATCTCATGACAACAACCTCCCACGGTTGATTACATGATTACACCGTTGCAGCAGCTGCGGCGATCCGCCTAGAGCGAACGCACGCTGTAGCACGTTGTAGCACCTGGTGTACGATGGGCGGCGTGGCGGATGCCGAACGTGAGATCACCCAGCGCGAGCTCCGGAATGACTCCGGCGCGATCATGCGGGATGTTGAGCGAGGTGAGTCCTTCACCATCACGCGCAACGGGACCCCGGTCGGCCGCCTGATACCGCTGCGGCGCCGGACCTTCGTACCGCGGAGCGAGGTTCTCGCCACTTTCGCGACCGCTCCGACGCTGGACCCGGAACGCTTCCGCCGGGACAGTGACGCCGGAATGGACCAAGAGCCCTTCGGGCGTGAGTGGTGAGCCGTGGGATCATCGAAACCAATGTCGTGATACAGCTCCCCGTGTGGGACCCGGCCGCGCTGCCGGACGAGATGGTGATCAGCGCGGTCACCTTGGCCGAACTTTCCGCCGGTCCGCATCACGCCGCGGATCCGGCGGAGCGCGCTCGACGCACGAGCGTGTTGCAGCACGCCGAGGCGACCTTCGAGCCCTTGCCGTTCGATGCCGCTTCGGCCCGGGCATTCGGCGTGGTCTGCGCGGCGGTGCTGGCGGCCGGCCGGAAACCCCGAAGCCGGCTGGCCGATCTGATGATCGCCGCGGTGGCGCAGGCGAACAACCTTGCGGTCTACACGGCCAACCCGGACGACTTCATCGGCCTGAACGAGATGATCAGCGTCGTTCCGGTGTCGCGACGCCGGGCGACCTAGAGGACGAAGGCGTCCGTCCAGAGCTGGCGGCTGCGCCCGGACAGGGCGTCCATCAGCCCCACCGCCTGGCTGTCGGTCAGGCCGCCGACGAAGTCGATCACCGCCCGGCCGCGGGCCTGACCGAGCGGGTCCGGAACGCCCTCCGGCAGTTCCGCCTCGGCCAGTTCCACCAGGTCCCGGATGCGGCGCGGCAGCCGCTCCGCCTCGTCCCGGTCGGTCAGCCAGGCCAGCAGTGCCTCCACCAGCGACCCCAGCAGGCGCGCCTGGCCGCGCTGGTGCAGGGCCAGGTCCGGGCGGGCCAGCACGAACCGGTTCTGCACGAGCTTGAGAATCTGCACCTCGTGCCACTGCGCCGGCGCCAGCACGACGTGCCCGGACCGCACCGCCGGCTGGCCGACCACCTCGATCGATTCCACCAGGCGCCGGGTCCAGTTCGCCGAGAACGCGGCCACCTGCGCCTCCGCCTCCAGCGACCCGTCGAACGGCTCGGCCAGCAGGCCGTCCACCAGTTCGGCGCGGACCGTCTCGACGGCCGCGGCGAACGCGTCGTCGGCGGCGATCCAGGAATCCTTGCGATGCAGGTGCCGGCGCAGCGACTCGATCGCGCTGCCCGCACCGGTCTCCGCGTCCGGGTGCCGCTGCCAGGCCATCAGCTCGGCGGCCACCGCACCGGCCTGCAGCACGCCGATCCGGTGCACGTCCTCCAGGTCGTGGATGGCGTACGCGATGTCGTCGGCGGTGTCCATCACCGACGCTTCGACGGTCTGCTGCCAGTCCGCCACCCGGCCGGCGAACGGCGCCCGGGCCTGCAGCATGTCGTCGATCTCGGTGGAGTAGGCGCCGAACTTCAGCGAACCGCCGTCCGGGTCGTCAGGCGGAGCGGCGGCGCCCCGCGGCGGCGGATCCATGAACCGGGGGTGCGGTTCCGGATGGGTACGCCGGGTCCACGTGTACTTGAGGATCGCCGCCCGGGTGGCCGCCGTCAGGTTCAGCCCGATGGTGGCCTCGCCGCGGATCTCGGTGCTGGTGACGATCCGGTACGACTGCGCGTTGCCCTCGAAGCCGTCCCGCAGCTGCAACCGCTGCCGGGCGAGGTGGTCCAGCATCCGCTCACCGAGGTGCCCGAACGGCGGGTGACCCAGGTCGTGGGCGAGCGCCGCGGCCTCCACCACGTCCGGGTCCAGCCCGCCGAGCTTGTCCAGCAGGTCCGGCGACGTCAGCAGCAGCCGTTCCGCGATCGCCCGGCCCACCTGGGCCACCCTCAGGCTGTGGGTGAGCCGGTTGTGCACCAGCAGGCCGGTGCCGCCCGGGCTGATCACCTGGGTGACGCCGCCCAGCCGGGCGAAGAACGGCGAGCTGACGATCCGGTCCCGGTCCACCCGGAACGGGCTCAGCGCGAGGTCACCCGGCGCGACCAGACTGTCGCCGAACAGTCGCTGCGCCCGGGGATCCTCCATGACCCGCGACGTTACCGGGACTGCAGGGCGTCCAGGGCCACAGCCATGGCGGTGACCAGCCGGCGATCGAGTTGCGGATCGTGGATGGTCACCACGTACCGGTCGCGCAGACCCCACGTGCGCACCACCGAGAAGGCCGGCCGGTCGCCGATCAGAAACTCGAAGTGGTACGGCAGCCAGGACAGCGACTCCACGAACCGGCGCAGCACGGCCACCGCCAGGTTGGTCTCCCGGCCGATCATCTCGCCCAGGCCGGGCTGCTCCAGGTGCCACGTCGTGCGCAGCAGCGATTCCTTGAAGTTCTTCCGGAACGCCCCGATGGGCGTGCCGTTGGCATCGGTGATGTCGTAGGTGGCGCCCAGGTCGAGCATCTGGCGCGCCTTGAACCCGAGCACCGGCGTGGACCTCGTGTCGTCGGTGTAGAGCGTCACCTGTTCCTTGAACGCCATCCGCTTCTGCTGCGCGAAGGCGAGCCGGGCGCCCTGGCTGCCGTCCGGGTTCGTCGCGTGCACCTCGTACTGGTTGACCATGAGGCGGATCCGTTGCCGGATGATCAACTGAGCCTGGGTCTGCAGGGTCTCCATCGTCACGGCCCGCAGTGTGACATACCCGGTCTCGCTGAGCGGACGCTGAGCGGGCCGGTGGCGGCAGCCACGCGCGCCCGGTCAGACTTGACCCCGGGACGGCACTTGGGAGGCGTACGGATGGCGAAGCAGAGGCGGACCGGGCCGCTGGTGGCGCTGGGACTCGGAGCGGCGCTGGCATGGGCCGCGAAGGACATCCCGCGGCAGATGGGGGCCCGGGCGAAGGGCGCGCGGCTGACCCGCATGCAGCAGAGCCCGCAGTACGCCGACGGCAAGTTCCACAACTCGGTGCCGGCCAGCGAGGTGGCGCTCGCGTCCGCGCCGCGGCTGCTGGCGGCGGCGCTGACCGGCCGCGACCGCCGGCACCCGCACGTGCCGATCCCGCTGGTCCGCCCGGAGACCGGTGGCGACCCGCAGGGCCTGTACGTGACCTGGTACGGGCACTCCTCCGCGCTGATCGAGATCGAAGGCCGGCGGGTCCTGGTCGACCCGGTGTGGAGTGAGCGCTGCTCACCGTCCCGGCTCTCCGGCCCCAAGCGCCTGCACCGGCCACCGGTGGCGCTCCGCGAACTGCCGCCGCTGGACGTGGTGCTGATCTCCCACGACCACTACGACCACCTGGACATGGAGTCCATCCAGAACCTGGTCGACCTGCAGGCCGCGCCGTTCCTGGTCCCGCTGGGCGTGGGTGCGCACCTGGAGCGCTGGGGCGTGCCGCCGACCCGGATCGTGGAGCTGGACTGGACCGAGCGCACCTCGGTGGCCGGGCTGGAGTTCATCGCCACGCCGGCCCGGCACTTCTCCGGTCGCGGCTTCACCCGCGACGAGACGCTCTGGTCGTCCTGGGTGATCGCCGGGCCCACCCGGAAGGCCTTCTACAGCGGTGACACCGGCTACTTCCCGGGATTCGCCGAGATCGGCGCGGAACACGGCCCGTTCGACGTGTCGCTGGTGCAGATCGGCGCGTACGGCGACGCGTGGCCGGACATCCACATGGTGCCCGAGGACGGCGTGGCCACCCACATCGACGTCCGGGCCGGGCTGCTGGTGCCGGTGCACTGGGGAACGTTCAACCTGGCCCTGCACGACTGGGCTGAGCCGGCCGACCGGGTCTGGGCCGAGGCGAAGGCCCGCGACGTCCGGCTGGCCGTGCCGCGTCCGGGTGAGCGGGTCGACGTGGACGACCCGCCGCCGGTGGACGGCTGGTGGCAGGAGGTGGCCTGACCCGCCGCCGGTGAGCCCGGTCAGCCGCCGGTCAGCCCGGTCCGCCGCGGGTCAGCCGGACTGATGAACGGCGGCCGCCACCAGGGTGACCAGTACGGCCACCGTGCCGAAGCCGAGCACGAGGGTGTGCCGCCAGGCGTGCCTGCGGTTGATCCGGACCGCGCGCCTGGCGTCGCGAACGTCCTTCCAGGCGGCGTGGGCGCGGCCCGCACGGTAGCCGAGGGCGACCACGGTGGCGGCGGTGATGACGGTGGCGACGCTCACTGCGGAACTCTGGTGGTGCGGCATGGCCAACCCCCTGGATCTCGTAGCGGTGCCGGATGTCAGCCAGTGTGGGGGCGGAGCCGGCACCGAACCAGAGGATTAATCACGTTAAAGAGCGACAAAGCGCCTGCCGCGGTACGGACGTCGCTGTCAGTTATCCGACTGGCGCGGTACGCAGATGGTGGCCGCCTGCGGGGCGACCTTGACGGTGAGCCGCTTGACCGGCTCGCGGGCGCCGCCGTCCAGCTCGTACTCCAGCTTGGACGCCAGCTTGATGTCCACCCGGCGGGCCCGGGTCATCCGGACGAACGGCGAACGATCGGACCGGCCGACCGCCATCGTGCCGAGCGCCCGCGCCCATTCCCAGGCGCCCTGCGCGGTGGCCACGCCGACGTCCAGCCAGCCGTCGTCCGGACGGGCGTCGTCGAAGGCGCGGATGCCTCCGGTGATCCGCCCGACGTTGCCGACCAGCACGCAACTCGCCTCGTCGTCGAACCACGGGACGCCGTCGATGGCGACCTTGGCGCGGGGCGCCTCGCCGTTGACGTGCCGCAGGCCGGTCCACACGTACGCGAGCTTGCCCAGCCGGTCCTTGAGGTCGCGGTCGGCGTCGGCGATCATCGCGCCGTCGAAACCGATGCCGGCCATCACCGCGAAGTACTCGCCGTTGAGTCTGCCCAGGTCGATCCGGCGGTGTTCGCCGTGGAAGGCGACGTCCACCGCGCCGGCCAGGGTGGGCGGCACGCCGAGGTTGGTGGCCAGCAGGTTGCCGGTGCCGGCCGGGATGACGGCCAGCGGCGTCTTGTGGCCGGCCAGCACGTCGATGGTGCGCTGGACCATGCCGTCACCACCCCACACCACAAGCAGGTCCACATCGGCGTCGAGCGCCTTGCGGACCTGCTTGGGCGCCTTCTTGCTCTTCGGCACCTCGTACCAGAGCAGCTCGTCGATGCCCTCGTCGGTGAGGCACCGGCGGAGCTGGTCAAGGCCGCCGTCGAGCGTCTTGCCGGTGTGTGCAACCACCGCGACCTTCCGGGGAGTACGCATGGCACCCGCACTACCCGATGTCGAAAGGTTCTACGCAGATGCGCAGGGGGCCGGCGAACTCATCGCCTCCTCTTCTTGCGGCCGAACAGGGACTCGGCGGTGTCGGCGCCCCGGCGGACCAGCCGGGTGGCCCGGTTCGGGCCGCGGCGCGCGTCGACCATGTCGCTGGCCTTGCGCACCCCGGCGATGACAAGCGGCACCACGACCGCGGCGATGACGAAGCGACGGATCATGTTGATGAAAAATGGCATGCCGCCGGATTACCCACTGAGCGGGGTCGTCAACTCACCGTTTCCCGCATTCGCTGCTCGGCGGCCGCGCTGCGGATCACCATCAGCCGCAGCTCGAGCTCGTCGGCGACCATCGCCGCCAGGTGTTCCAGGGCCTTCAGCTGACGCGGGGTCGCCTCGCGCGGGCGGTTGTCGATCACGTTGACCGTGCCCAGCCGGTAGCCGTCGTGGGTGCGGATCGGTGCGGCGGCGTAGAACCGCAGGCCCAGCTCGCCGCGCACCAGCGGGTGCTCGAGCGTACGCGGGTCGACGGCCGCGTTGTTGATCACGTAGATGTCGTCCTGGCGGATCACCGAGGCACACAGGCCCGGGTGTTTGCCCACCTCGCGCAGCCCCGGCGGCAGCCCCTCACACGCGGCCAGCCACACCCGGTCCTGCTCGACGAGGGACACCGTCGCGATGGGTGTCTCGAAGATGGCGCCCGCCACGTACGCGATCCGGGCGTACGCATCCTCGATCGGCTGGTCCACCAGCCGGTAGCGCCGGACGGCCTCGAGCCGGGCCTGCTCGTCGGCGTCCAGATAGTCATAAGCCTCACCCGGTACGAGCACGTCGTCCGTCATGGTGGGCCTCCTCACGCAGTGATCGCCTATGGTCACCGTGAGCTTAGTGAACGGCTCAGGGCGCCCCGCAATGCCTCCGGCCGGCTAATTCGGCTCACCACGTTCGATGCGCGTGAATGTCGCACAAAGTGTCAGCCATTTCTCAGCGGACCGGCGCACCGGCCGGGTATGAGACGGGGGTGACACATACCCAGCTGGGCGTCCGGCCGGCCCTGGTCGCGGTGGCCGGCGACGACGTGATCGGCGACCTGCTGCTGGCGCAGGCCCGGCGTGACGGCATCGACGTGTCCACGGTGGTCCGCCGTCCCGGCGTGCTGACCGGCGGGATCGTCGAGATCCTGGCCGCTGGAAAGTACCGCTACGTCGAGGACCTGCCGCTGCTCACGGTGGCGGACGTGACGGCAGCGGCCGGACCTCCCCGATGGGAGAAGCATGCTTGAGATCGGACCCGCCGAGCCGTGGAGCATCCGGGAGATCTCCCTCGATCACTCCAGTCCCGCGCTGCGCCAGGCCGAATCGGTGTTCGCACTGGCCAACGGCCACATCGGACTGCGCGCCGACCTGGACGAGCCGGAGCCGTGCGGCATGCCCGGCACCTACCTCAACTCGCTGTTCGAGGTTCGTGACTTCGAGTACCCGGAGGAGGGGTACGCCTTCCCGAAGCGCACCGAGACCGTGGTGAACGCGCCCAACGGCAAGATCATTGCGCTGCACGTGGACGACGAGCCGTTCGACGTCCGCAGCGGCGAGCTGGTGCGCCACGAACGAACCCTGGACCTGCGCGCCGGCACGCTGCGCCGGGAGGTGGAGTGGGTCTCGCCGTCCGGTGCCCGGGTGACCATCATCAGCACCCGGCTGGTGTCGTTCCCGAAGCCGGCGGTGGCGGCGATCCGGTACGACGTGTCCTGCGACCGGCCGGCCCGGCTGCGGCTGGTTTCCGAGCTCCGGGCCAACGAGGAGCAGCCGGAGGAGAGCGCCGACCCGCGGGCGTCGGCGGTGATCCACAACCCGCTGCGGCCGGTCGCCCACGGTGCGGACTTCCTGCACCACCGCACCCGGCGCAGCGGCATCGAGGTGGTGGCAGCGGTCCGCCACGTCGGCCCGGCGCGGCCGCTGTCCGCCGAGCCGGACCTGGTCCGCTGGGAGGCCACCGGGACCGGCGAGGTGCGGCTGGACAAGATCGTGGGGTACGCGTGGGGCGAACACCCCGACCGGCCGGTGCTGGACGAGGTGGACTTCGACGACCTGCTGGCCCGGCAACGCGCCTATCTGGACGACTTCTGGGCCACCGCGGACGTCGAGCTGGACGGTGATCCGGAGGTGCAACAGGCGGTCCGGTTCGGCCTGTTCCACGTGCTGCAGGCGGGCGCGCAGGCGGGGCCGCACCCGATCGCCGCCAAAGGGCTGACTGGCAACGGATATGACGGCCATACGCTCTGGGACACCGAGACGTTCGTGCTGTCGGTGCTCACGTACACCCATCCGTCCTCGGCCGGGCTGGCCCTGCGCTGGCGGCACGCCACCCTGGACGCGGCCCGCGACCGGGCCCGGGAGCTGCGGCTGGCCGGGGCGGCGTACCCGTGGCGGACGATCAGCGGACCGGAGTGCTCCGGATACTGGCCGGCCGGCACGGCGGCGCTGCACAACAACGCCGACATCGCCGATGCGGTGCTGCGGTACCACGCGGCCACCGGCGACGACGTGTTCCTCCGCGAGGCCGGGCTGGACATCCTGCTGGAGACGGCGCGGCTGTGGTGCAAGGTGGCGCACCTGGCCGACGACGGCGAATGGCACATCTCCGGGGTGACCGGGCCGGACGAGTACACCGCGCTGGTGGACGACAACCTCTTCACCAACCTGATGGCGCAGCGGAACCTGCGGGCCGCGGCCGACCTGGCGGCCGAGCACCGGGCCGCTCCGGCCGAGGAGATCGCCGCGTGGCGTGAGGTGGCCGCCGGGATGTGCCTGCCGTACTCGGAGAAGCGTCAGGTGCACGAGCAGGCGGCCGGCTTCACCCGGCTGCAGGAGTGGGATTTCGACGGCACCACCGACGACGAGTACCCGCTGATGATGCACTTCCCGTACCTCGACCTGTATCGCAAGCAGGTGGTCAAGCAGGCCGACCTGGTGCTGGCGATGGCCCTGCGCGGTGATGCGTTCACGGCCGAGGAGAAGGCCCGCAACTTCGCCTACTACGAGGCCCGGACGGTGCGCGACTCGTCGCTGTCCGCGCCCGCCCAGGCGGTGCTCGCGGCCGAGGTCGGGCACCTGCGGCTGGCCCACGACTATCTGGCCGAGGCGGCGCTGCTGGACCTGCGGGCCGAGGGTGAGGCCAGCGGGGACGGGCTGCACATCGCGGCCTGTGCCGGGTCGTGGATCGGGCTGGTGATGGGGTTCGGCGGGCTGCGGGACCACGGCGGGCGGCTGTCCTTCGCGCCGCGGCTGCCGTCGTACCTGCCGCGGCTGCGGTTCCGGTTGAGGTGGCGCGACAGCCGGCTCACCGTGACGGTCACGCCGGTCTCGGCGACGTACGAGGTGGCCGGGCCGCCCGTGGAGATCAGCCATCACGGCGAGCGGTTGACCGTGGCCGAGCCGGTCACCCGGGACATCCCGCCGACCGACGCCGACCCGGAACCGTGGTCGCCGCGCCGGCCCGAGCGCCGATCTATCTGACCTCGTCGGCCCAGACCCGCCAGTCGTCCAGCACCCCGTACAGGGCGGGGGTGAGCCAGCCCGGGGCGGACCGCCGGAACACCCCGGGTTCCAGGCCGCCGGCGCCGTCCGGCAGCGCGCCGACCAGGTGCGGGACCAGTTCGCTGAGGTTGGCCCAGTGCACCAGCTCCGGCTCGGCGGGCCAGGCGCCGAGCACCACACCGGCCGGTACGCCCCGGCGGGACAGCGCCTCCAGGGTCAGCGCGGTGTGGTTCAGCGTGCCCAGGCCGGCACGGGACACCACCACGGTGCCGACGCCGAGCGTGGTGGCCAGGTCGGCGAAGGTCCACGGGTCGCCGGACGGTCGGACGCCCATCGGCACCAGCAGCCCGCCCGCACCCTCGACCAGGACCAGGTCGTGCCGGTCGGCCTCGGCCCGGATCGCGTCGACCACCTCGTACAGCTCCAGCGGCGGCAGGTGGGCCACCCGGGCGGCGGCCAGTGGCGCCAGCGGATCCGGGTAGGTCGCCAGCGTGCGCGCGGTGGCCGGAGCGGCCAGCCGGTTGATCAGGTCCACATCGGTCGGGCCGCCGTGCGCCGTTCCGGTCTGGCCCGGTTTGATCACCGCGACCCGCAGCCCGGCGGCCTGGGCGGCGGCGGCGATGGCAGCGGTGACGATGGTCTTGCCGACGTCCGTGTCGGTGCCGGTGACCAGCACGACGCCGCGCCACTCGCCGGTGCCGGCCGGTGCGGCTTCGGGCTGCCCGGTAGGTCCCGGCTCGGCCTCGCCCGGCGGTTCGCCGGCCTGGGCGGCCAGCTCCGCCTCGATCTCGTCACCCAGCCGCTCGCCGACCGGTGACGGCCCGGGACCGGCCGGGACGTCCGGTGCCGGGCCGATCGGGCCGGGGGACACCGGGACGGCGGGGTCCGGACCGGGCACGGCCGGTGCGGTGGCGGCGAGGTCCGGCGTCACGGGGCGCACTCCACGATCACGTTCAGGGCCTGGGCGAAGTCGGCGTCCGGTACGCCGGCGTTGAGGGTCAGCCGCAGCCGGGACGAACTATCCGGTGTGGACGGTGGCCGGAAGCAGCCTACCGCGACGCCCCGGTCCCGGCAGTCCGCGGCCCAGGCCACCGCCGCCTCCGGGCCGGGCGCGGGCACGGACAGCACCCCGGCGGCCGGGCGGACCACCGGGAGCCCGGCCGCACCGAGCCGCTCCACCACCTGACCGGCCCGCCGGATCAGGAGCGCACGGCGGTCGTCGGCGGTCCGGGCCAGGTGCAGCGCGGCGCGCACCCCGGCCACCACGGCGGGTGGCAGCGCGGTGTCATAGATGAACGTCCGGCTGGTGTCGATCAGATGCCGGACCAGCGGGGCGGGACCGGCCACCGCGCCGCCGGCACCACCCAGCGACTTGGACAGGGTGGCGGTCACCACCACGTCGTCGCGGCCGGCCAGTCCGGCCTCGGCCACCCCGCCGGAACCGGACGGGCCGAGCACGCCGAGCGCGTGCGCGTCGTCCACCAGCAGCAGAGCGCCGCGGGCCGAGGTGACCTCGTACAGGTCGGCCAGCGGGGCGCGGTCGCCGTCGACCGAGAACACCGATTCGGTGACCACGACGGCCGCCCGGTGCGGTGCCGCGTCCAGGAGCGCGGCCACCGCGGCCGGGTCGTTGTGCGGCGCGACCACCGTCTCGGCGCCGGACATCCGGCACCCGTCGATCAGGGACGCGTGGTTGTACGCGTCCGAGACGATCAACGTCGCCTTGTCGGCCAGCGCTCGCACGGCGCCGAGGTTCGCCAGGTATCCGGAGCTGAACACCAGGGCCTCGGCCGCGCCGAGCCACCCGGCCAGGTCCGTCTCCAGGGCGGCGTGCTCGTCGGTCGACCCGCGGACCAGACGGGAACCGGTGGCGCCCAGCCCGTACCGGGTCAGCGCCTCGGCCGCCGCCGCGATCACCCGGGGGTGGGTGGCCAGGCCGAGGTAGTCGTTGCCGGCCAGATCGACCACCCCGTCGGCGGCCGCCCGGGGCCGCAACCGGCGGGTCAGACCGGCCTTGTCCCGGGTGCCGGCCTGGTGCTCCAGCGCTGCCAACCAGCCCTTCACCGCACCTCACCATTCCCGGGACGCCGACGTTGATCGGCAAACTATCACCCGCGGTGACCGGCTCGGCCGGGCTGTAGGGTACCGGCATGCCAGAGATCCTCGACCGGGCCCGCGCCCAGGTGCTCGCAGACGGTGTCGGCCTGGACGAAGCCGGGATCCTCGAGGTGCTGCGCCTGCCCGACGACGATCTTCCCGAGCTGCTGCAGCTGGCGCACGACGTCCGGATGCGGTGGTGCGGCCCGGAGGTCGAGGTCGAGGGCATCGTCTCGCTGAAGACCGGCGGCTGTCCCGAGGACTGCCACTTCTGCTCGCAGTCCGGCCTGTTCACCTCGCCGGTGCGCGCGGTCTGGCTGGACATCCCGGCGCTGGTCGAAGCGGCCCGGCAGACCGCCGCCACCGGAGCCACCGAGTTCTGCATCGTGGCCGCCGTCCGCGGTCCCGACCAGCGCCTGATGGACCAGATGCGCGAGGGCGTCAAGGCGATCAAGGAGGCGGTCGACATCCAGGTCGCGGCCAGCCTCGGCATGCTGAGCCGGGACCAGGTCGACGAGCTGGTCGAGATGGGCGTGCACCGGTACAACCACAACCTGGAGACCTGCCGGTCCTACTTCCCGAACGTGGTCACCACGCACACCTGGGAGGAGCGCTTCCGCACGCTGGAGATGGTCCGCGACTCCGGCATGGAGGTCTGCTGCGGCGGCATCCTGGGCCTGGGCGAGACGGTCGAGCAGCGCGCCGAGTTCGCCGCGCAGCTGGCGTCCCTGCGACCGGACGAGGTCCCGCTGAACTTCCTCAACCCGCGGCCGGGCACGCCGCTGGGCGACCGGCCGGTGGTGGCGGGCAAGGACGCGCTGCGCGCGATCGCCGCGTTCCGGCTGGCGATGCCGCGGACCATCCTGCGGTACGCCGGCGGACGTGAGATCACGCTGGGCGACCTGGGCACCCGCGACGGGCTGCTGGGCGGCATCAACGCGGTGATCGTCGGCAACTACCTGACCACCCTGGGCCGCCCGGCGACCGCCGACCTGGAGCTGCTGGCCGAGCTCAAAATGCCGGTCAAGGCGCTGTCGGCGACGCTGTGAGGGTGCTGGTGTACTGCGATCGGTGCGGTGCACCGGCGGCCGAGGGGGACCACTCGGCCTGCGCCGCGGCGCGGGAGCTGGAGCCGCCGCGTTACTGCCCGCAGTGCCGCCGCCGGATGAAGGTGCAGGTGGTGCCGGCCGGGTGGACGGCCACCTGCGTGGCGCACGGTGTCCGGCACTCCTGAGCTGCGCGGCGCGGTTGTGACGCTGCGACCGGCCACCGCCGCGGACGTGCCGGCGCTGGCGGCGATCCGGGCGGCGCCGGAGGTGCGGGCGCGCTGGCGCGGCGGCGACGACCTCGAGGCGGAGGTCCGCGAGGTGCTGGACGACCTCGGCGAGCGCTGCCTGGCCGTGCTGCTGGACCGGCGGGTGGTCGGCGCGGTGCAGTGGGACGCCGAGGAGGATCCGGAGTACGCCCACGCCAGCCTGGACATCTACCTGGACCCGTCGGTGCACGGCCGCGGCGTCGGCACCGACGCGGTCCGCACGCTGGCCGCGCACCTGATCGACGACCGGGGATTCCACCGGCTGGTGATCGATCCGGCCGCGGACAACACCGCCGCCATCCGGTGCTACCGCAAGGTGGGGTTCCGGCCGGTCGGGATCATGCGCCAGTACGAGCGCGACGAGCACGGCTGGCACGACGGCCTGCTGATGGACCTGCTCGCCGCGGAACTCGTCCGGTCCTAAGCCGAGCGGGCCGGTTCCGCGGCGCCGGCCGGCTGCCGCAGGGCGACCGGAAGCGTCACCGAGATCAGCGGGCCGTCCCGGTCCGCGGTGCCCGGACCGATGCGGCGCAGCGTCCGCAGCATCGCCACGTTGTCGGCGCCGGTGTGTGCCACCACCGCGGCGAGACCGGACCGGTCCGCGTGCCGGAGCAGCCGGCGCAGCAGCGCGGTGCCGATCCCGCGCCGCTGCCAGCCGTCCTCGACCAGCAGCGCGACCTCGCCGAGGTCGCCCTCGGCCAGCAGGGTGGCCATCGCGACCGCCCGGTCGGCAGCGGTGCGCGGGTCGTGCTGCACGGCCAGCAGGGTGACGCCGCCGTCCGGCTCGAGCAGGCGGCGCAGCCGGGTGTCGGACGGCCGATCGCCGCCGCCCAGGTAACGCCGCCGGCGGGTGCTCACCGAGCTGCGCTCGTGCAGGCCGCGGACCGCGTCGATGTCGTCGCCGGTGGCCGGGCGGATCAGCAGTTCAGCGCCGTCCGGCAGCAGCAGCGTCACCCGGCCGGTGTCGCGGTGCAGCAGCGCGCCGCCGACCTCCACCATCGCCTGGGCGCGGGCGAACTCGGCGGGAGTGAACGCCGGCGCCCGGCGGATCACCTGGTAGCTGCCGCCGGCCGGATCCTGCAGCGTCATCCGCGGCCCGGAGAGGCCGTGGCCGGCCGCGTCGCGCGGGCGCCAGCGCACCTCGGTGGCGTCCAGCAGCGTGCCCAGCGACTCGCCGAGCGCGTCCGGGTCGTGCACCAGGCGTCCGGCCAGCCCCAGCGCCCGGGTCGGCTGGTCAGCCAGGCCCTGCGCCTCGGCCCGGGCCACGAACGCGTCCCGGCCACGCCCCCGGGCGATCGCTGCCAGCAGGTCCGCCTCCGACATCGTGTCCGGTGCGTCGATCAGGAAGTCGTCGACCGCGCCCGCCTCGGTGGTGTGTACCTGGACGGCGAGGATGTTGACCGAGCGCAGCGCGAGGCTGGCGGTCAGCACGGAGAGATAACCCGGGCGGTCGTCGACCGTGGCCCGGATCCGCCACAGCGCCATGACCGGCACCCCCCTTCCGATCGGTTGCTCGGGATCGGATCCAGCGTGCCCCGCACTGGTTACCGTCGTGGTGCGTTCCGGCGTTCCGGTTATGCGGGGTCGGTCACAGCGCTCATCACCGGCGGGCGGCCGGCCCGGTCCAGCCGGTCACCCAGGATCACCGCGGCGGCCCGGACCAGCTGGGCCACCCGGTCCACCTCGGTGACGTGGAAGGCGGCGGCGGGCAGGTCGTCGCCGTCGCTGCGGGCCACCACCAGCACCAGCCCGGCCCGGCCGAACGGCGCGACCGCGTACCGGGTGCCGTCCGGCCCGGTCATCGGGCGGGCGCGCAGCGGGGTGACCCCGGACAGCCGCAGCGGCGCGGGGGCACGCCAGCTCGCGTACGCGGTGGCCGGCTCATTGCCGGGCGGCGCAACCGGATCGCTGCCGGGCGGCGCGGCCGGCC
>DASSAL010000358.1:0-15309 GCA_035685405.1 Actinoplanes sp.
TGTGACGCCGTCCCGGGGAGCGGACCGATGAAGACGCGGGTGGGGCTGGTCCTGGGCGGCGGTGGCACGCTCGGGGCGGCCTGGATGATCGGCGGGCTCCCGGCCGTGCAGGAACGCATCGGCCGGCCGCTGCAGGACGCCGACGTGATCGTCGGCACCAGTGCCGGCAGCGTCGTGGCCGCCGCGCTGCGGCACGGGTTGGGTCCGGACGACCTGATCGCCCATCAGGACGGCACGGCCGGCGCGCAGCTGCCCGGCCCGGAGGATTTCGACCGTGACTCCGGCCGGCTGCCGCCACCGCCCCGCCTGCGCATGGGCTCGGTCCGCCTGCTCGCCGCGGCGGCAATGGCACCGCACACGGTGCATCCCATGGTTGCGGCCAGCGCGCTGGTGCCGCAGGGGCGGGCCCGGCATCAGACTCTTCATCGGTACGTGCAGAGCATGGTCACCGCCCACCGCGGCGATCCGGACAGCTGGCCCGAGCAGCACACCTGGATCGTCGGTGTGGACTACGAATCCGGTCGGCGGACCGTGTTCGGTCGGACCGGAGCACCGCCGGCCCGGTTGGCCGACGCCGTGGTGGCCTCCTGCTCGATTCCCGGCTGGCATCGGCCGATGGCGATCGGGCCACGCCGGTACGTCGACGGCGGCGTCCGCTCCGCCGCGTCGGTGGATGTGCTCCACCGCGAGATGCTGGACCATGTCTACGTCCTCGCGCCCATGGTCAGCCACCGGACCGACCGACCGCTGCGGCCGTCCTGGCAGGCCGAACGGCTCGTCCGGCAGGCTCTGACGGGGCAGCTGAACGCGGAGGTGCGCAAGGTCGCGGCCGGCGGCGCCCACGTCACGGTGATCACGCCGGGACCCGAGGATCTGCGGGCCATGGGCGGCAACCTGATGGACGGCCGCCGCCGGCGCGAGGTGCTCGAGACCGCGCGCGTGACCGTTCCGGCAGCACTGGCGGCGGCGTGACCCAGCGCCCGCCCGGGCCGGTCGGTCTCGGCGCCATCATCCGGCGGCAGCGTGAGCTGGCCGAGCTGCCGATGCGCCGGCTGGCCGCAATGGTCGGCATCTCCAACCCGTACCTGTCGCAGATCGAACGCGGCTTGCGCGCCCCGTCCGACCAGGTGCTGCACGCGATCGCGGCGTCCCTGCGCACGACGGCGGACGCGCTGGTCGATGCCGCGACGCCCGCCGACCTGCCCGACGTCGTCGCCGCGATCGACAAGGACCCGGCATTGACGAAGTCCCAGCGCCGGGCACTCACCCAGGTCTACCAGGCCATGGCCGAGGCGACCGCGGCGCGCCGCCGCCGTCCGGCGAGCGCACGGGCGGCGCGCGGTCAGGAGGCACCTCCGGAAGCGAAGATCCGCCGATAGAGGTCCTGCCCGTAGCTCGTCGCCAGCGGTGCACCGGGATGCAGTCGATAGGTACGCCGGCCGTCGGGCAGACGGTCGGCCCGCAGGAACACCGCTGCGTTTCCCTGCTCCAGGTACATGCGGTGACTGAGCTCGTACATGTGGGTCACGTACACGACGGTGACGTCCCGCTCGACCAGCGCCCGCACGATCTCCGCAGCGATCTGCGCGCCTTCCCGCTCGTTCGTCGAGGACAACGACTCATTGAGCAGCAGGAGGGCGCCGCCGGTCATCGTGTCCGCCAGCGAGCTCAGCCGGGCCAGTTCGTCGTCGAGCCGTCCCCGGGTCAGGGTGTCGTCCTCGTCCCTCGGAAAGTGGGTGAACACGCCGGATCGGACGGTCGCCCGCAGCGACGCTGCGGTGACGAACATGCCGCACTGCATCATCAGGTGCGCCAGCCCGACGGCACGCATGAAGGTCGATTTGCCGCCCTGATTGGCGCCCGTGATCATGATGAGACCGACGCCGGCATCGAGGTCGTTGCCGACCGCGTGCCGGTCCGGGGCGGCCAGCGCCAGGCACACGTCGTAAAGCCCTCGACAGGACAGCTCAACAGACTCGCGGGACACGGGATCCGGCCAGCAGACGGGCGCGCCCCCCAGCCGCCGGTGGAGGTTGAGGCAGCCCACGTAGAAGCCGGCCTGGAACCGAAGATGGCGGAAGAAGGCGAGAATCCGGTCGGTGGTCCGGGCGAGGACGGCTGCAGTCCGGGCGACTCCGAGGTCCACGATCCCGGCGAGAGCCTGCGCTCCGGAGTCGTCGCCGTCGGCGATCCGGATGTCGATGCCATTGCGGGTGCGGGCGGCCGTCCGGCGGCCGTCCGGCGGACGGCCCAGGGAATAGTCGGTTCCCGCGCCGGACGGATGGAGCCCGGCGCTGATCAGCACACCGTTACGGAACCGGAGCGCACGCAGGTGCTCGCGCAGGCTTCCCAGGTAGCCATCGCCGAATCGGGTGGTCACCGTGGTGAAGAACCGCGTGAGGCCGGCGGACCGGAAGGGGGCTCCTTCGTTCGCTCCCAGGCGCCGCACGGCCGCCAGCGTCTCGGCGAACATGCCGAGCACGTCGATCGACCGCTGCAGCTTGAGGCTGGGCGAGTGGGCCATCGCGCCCAGAACACTGCCGCTCTCCTGGCGCACGGCGGCGGCGGCCAGGGCGTAGAGGTCGCGGATCACGTCCGGGTGCCGCAGACAGTCGGCCAGCACGTCCTGCCGGTACCGGATCGCCGGCACCTCGTCGAGGCCGGCCGGCACCACGCGGCGCGCGACGTCGGCGAGGAAGTCGTCGCCCCCGGCCATGGCGTCGACCATCGCCTCGAGCCGCAGGTCGTGGCCCGCTTGGCGGTGATGCGGCGCGAGTGGCACGTCCGGGACGACGTCGTGGTCGGGGTTGAGCAGGAGGACGTTCACGGCCGTATCCGCTCACGCAGCTGCGGATAGGTCAGGCCGTACCGGGCAGCGATCGACGCGGCGTACGCGGCACCGTCGGCCGGCGCTCGCCGGAACCGGAACGTGCGCACAGCCCCGTCCTCGACGGCACCCACCACGCTGACCGTGGTGTCGCCGGACCGGGAGAGCTCGTCGAGGAAGGTCACACAGACGCACACCAGATCGAGGTCCACCAGTCGCTCCATGACGCGCCCCGCGATGGCGGCCGCGTCCTGCGCCGATGTGGAACTCAGCATCTCGTTGAGGATCACCAGACTGCGCGGCGTCGCGCGCTCGAGCAGATCGTGCAACCGCAGCAGCTCGGCCTCGAGCTTCCCGTGCCCACCGCTCGCCCGCTCCTCCTCCGCGAAGTGGGTGAACAGGCAGTCGAACAGGAACACCTTCGCCGCGCCGCAGGGCACCGGTAACCCGATGGCCGCCAGGTGGTGCACCTGTCCGATCATCCGGGCGAAGGTCGTCTTGCCGCCCTGGTTCGGCCCGGACACGACCATGATCCGTTCCGGGCCGCGCAAGGCGAAGTCGTTGCGCACGAGGACCCCGCCGTCCCGGGCGATCTTGTCGGCGAGTGCCAGGTCGGCCGCCTCACGGGCGGACATCTCCTTCGACCTGGCGGAGACCTCGGGAAGGCAGAACCGCACCCCGATCCCGGCGAGACCGTTCGCGAAGTCCTGGAACGCCAGATAGAACTGCGCCTCCCGCGCGACGGCGACGAGGGTTTCGTCCACGAAGGCGGCGTACTCGCCACGGAACATCCGCACCCGTTCGAACGTCTCGGCGTTCAGCTCGGCCACCGCTTCCAGAACGAGAACGTCCACCCTGGTCAACGGACGCGGGCCGGCGGAGAGGAAGGGCCGGTCCGGGCCCGGGCCCGCGTCGAAGGGCGCTAGCACCGCCTCGAGTTCGGCGCCGTAGTCGCACGCGCCGGCGGCCCGGCCCACCCGGATGCGTCCGCCCCGGACGTGGAGGCTGTACCGCAGGCCGGCCAGAGCGTCGGTCAGGTCGCCGGTCTCCTGGGCCAGGGCCGCAAACGGCGGCGACTCCAGGTACGCACGAAGGTAATCCCGAAGGCCGCACAATCCCCGAGACCGGACCGCTGCATCGCGCAGATCGCCGGCGAGGCGGCACACCACCTCGACATAGGCGCCAGCACTCGCCAGGAAGTCCAGGTCCTTCTGGATCGGATGAGTCGGGTGGGCATGCCGGTCCAGCACGGCGCGGATACCGGAACTGAACCCGGTGAGGGCCGCTGCGACATCGCTCCCGCTGAGGTCACGCACCACCTCGTGCCGATAGGCGACCGCGTCCGCGGTCGGCAGGACGGCATGAAAGAGCGGGCCCAGCCGGTAGTCTTCCCGGCCGCGGGTGATCGACGCGACGACCTGATCCAGCCTCAGGTCGTGGAAGTAGGGTGGCTCCTCCCGGTCACCGCCGGCGGCGTCCTGCGGCCGGGCGAACAGCAGGCTGTGTGCGATCATCGTCGTCAGATCTCACTGGTGGGCTGGGCGCCAGGTCACGTGCATGCGCCTACCCCGACGCTAGCGGCCGGCGGACGAGCTGGTGAGGGTCTTAGGTCCCGCCCCGGACAGGACCGGACACAGGCCGTGGCCCGGTACCACGTCAACGGCCCGGGGACAGTCCCCGGGCCGGTCGATACGGTCACCGCAGAGCCGCGCGTGCCGTCTTGACGTACGCCGCGCCGACGCCCTCGATCAAGTCTGCGTGCAGCGTCAGGGCGGACTTCGCCCACGGATAACGGGTGATGGTCGCCGCTTCCTTCTCGAAGGCGACGAGGTCGACGATGCCACGCTCGTACGCGTTGATCACAAGCTTGCCGATCTCCTTGCCGAGCGGCCGCGTCGCGGGCGTCGCCTTACCGTTCGGGGTCACCGCGGTCTTGCGGGTGGCCTTCGTGGTGGTGGCGGTCATGGGAGCACCTCCCTCCTACCTTGCCTCAGTTAGCACGTTAGCCGGGTGATTGCTAACGGCCCAGAGTCGTAGGTCCCCCGGTGCCCGACCGGCGGTCCCGAAAGGACAGCGGCACGGCGACGGGGTCCAGAGTCTTTCGGGCACGGATCGGATCCGAATTGCTCTTCGGCCGGGTCGTCCCGCGGCACTAGGGTCGGAGGCGTCACCGGCGGCCGGAGGAGGCGCGATGGTGCCCGAGACGCATGGGTCCGAGCGGCCCGCGGTGCTGACCGCCGCGGCACTGCCCCAACTCTTCGAGGCGTTGCAGTCTCGCGGGTACACGGTGGTCGGTCCCACCGTGCGTGACGGCGCGATCGTGGTGGCGGAGTTGACGTCCGCGGCGGAGCTGCCGTACGGGTGGGGTGTCGACACCGGGGCCGGGCGATACCGGTTGCGGGCCCGCGACGACACGGCGGTGTTCGGGCACTCGGCCGGCCCGCAGTCCTGGAAGAGCGTGCTGCATCCGGCGCGGGCCCGGCTGTGGTCGGCGGACCGCACCGCCGATGGTGTGGTGGTGACCGAATCCCGGGAGCGGCACCGGTACGCGCTGCTGGGGGTGCGGCCCTGTGACCTCGCCGCGATCGGCGTCCTGGACCGGGTGCTGCGCGGTGGCCGGCACGTGGATCCGGTCTACGCCGGCCGCCGGGACGGCAACCTGGTCATCGCGGTGGAGTGCACCGAGCCGGGAGCCACGTGCTTCTGCGCGTCGATGGGCACCGGGCCCTCCGCGGAGACCGGTTTCGACCTGGCCATGACCGAGCTGGTCGACGGCGGAGGGCACCGTTTCCTGGTCCGCGCCGGCACGCCGGCCGGTGCCGACGTGCTGGCCGACCTGCCCGCTGAACCGGCCGACGACGCGACCACGGCATGCGCCGCCGGCGCGGTGGCCGACGCGGCGACCCGGATGGGACGGTCGATGCCGGCAACCGATCTGCCGGACCTGCTGGCGGCCAGCCGCGAGTCGCCGCACTGGGACGACGTCGCCGGCCGCTGCCTCACCTGCGGCAACTGCACGATGGTCTGTCCTACCTGCTTCTGCACCACCACCGAGGACCACACCGACCTCACCGGCGACCACGCCGAGCGGTGGCGGCGCTGGGACTCCTGCTACGACCTGGACTTCTCGTACCTGCACGGCGGCAGCGTGCGCACCAGCGGAGCGGCCCGGTACCGCCACTGGATCACCCACAAGCTGGGCACCTGGCACGAGCAGTTCGGCTCGTCCGGGTGTGTCGGCTGCGGCCGGTGCATCGCGTGGTGCCCGACCGGCATCGACATCACGCAGGAGATGGCGGCGCTGGCCGCGCTGCGCGGCTCGGCGGACAGCGACGACGCCGAGGAGGGCTCATGACCGGAGAGGTCGCCGCCCGCGTCGCGAGCCACCCCTTCACCGCCGGGCTGGCCGCCGAGCACCTGCGGACGCTGTGCGAGGCCGCCGCGCCGCTGTCGTACCCGCCCGGTAAGCGGATCTTCGCCGAAGGCGGTGCGGCGGACCGTTTCTGGCTCCTCGAGCGCGGGAGTGTGGCGCTGGACCTGCGGGTGCCCGGCCGGGGCGACCAGGTGATCGAGACCCTGGTCGCCGGCACCGTGCTGGGCTGGTCCTGGATGAACCCGCCGTACCGGTGGCAGTTCGGCGCGGTCGCCCGCGAGCACACCGACACCGTCGCGTTCGACGCAGCCTCGGTACGGCGCCGCTGCGACACCGATCCCGCCTTCGGCTACGCGATCCTGCAACTGTTCACGCCGGTCATCACCGGTCGGCTGCAGGCCACCCGGCTACGGCTGCTGGACCTGTACGCCACCGCCGGGCAGGCGGGCCGGCCATGACCGCCGCGGCCGAGGTGACCGCTGTCAGCGCGGCGGTGCCCCACCCGTACCGGGTGGTCTCCCGCCGCGTCGACACGTACGACACGGTCACGCTGGAGCTGGCGCACGACACCGGGCCGCTGCCGGCGTTCGCGCCGGGTCAGTTCGCGATGCTCACCGCGTACGGCATCGGCGAGGTACCGATCTCCCTCAGCGCGGTGGCCGACACCGCCGACAACCGGGCCCGGCGGCTCATCCACACGCTTCGGGCGGTCGGTGCGGTGACCCGGGCGCTGCACGCCACCGGGCCGGGCGGAGTGATCGGGGTCCGCGGCCCGTTCGGCACCACCTGGGACGTGCCGTCCGCAGCCGGCTCCGACGTGGTGCTGGTCGCCGGCGGGATCGGGCTGGCCCCGTTGCGACCGGTGCTGCACGCCGTGCTGGCCGACCGGGCCCGGTATGGGCGGGTGGCTCTGCTCGTCGGCGCGCGCACGCCCGCCGATCTGCTGTACCCGGACGAGCTGCGCCGGTGGGCCGCGGAGGCGATCCAGGTGGAGGTCGTGGTGGACCGGCCCACCGACGGCTGGACCGGGCACGTCGGGGTGGTCACCACGCTGATCCCGCTGGCCCGGTTCGACCCGGCCCGCACCGTCGCGTTCGTCTGTGGGCCGGAGGTGATGATGCGGTTCACCGCGCAGGCGCTGCGCACGCAGGGCGTCCCGGCGCCGGCGATCCGGGTGTCGCTGGAGCGCAACATGCGGTGTGGGGTGGGCTGGTGCGGGCACTGTCAGCTCGGGCCGATGCTGGTCTGCCGGGACGGACCGGTGGTGGACTTCGCCCGGGCCGAGCCGCTGTTACGGATCCGGGAGCTGTGATGGACACCGGCGTGCGCGCTCCGGTGCCGACGTTGGCGGTGTGGAAATTCGCCTCCTGCGACGGCTGTCAGCTGACCCTGCTGGACTGCGAGGACGAACTGCTGGCCATCGCGGACCGGGTGCGGATCGCACACTTCCTGGAGGCCAGCCGCCGGGTGGAACCGGGCCCGTACGACGTCTCCCTCGTGGAGGGCTCGATCACCACGGCCGAGGACGTGGCGCGCATCCACCGGGTCCGCGAGCTGTCCCGCACGCTGGTGACCATCGGCGCCTGCGCCACCGCCGGCGGGGTGCAGGCGCTGCGCAACTTCGCCGACGTCGACGAGTTCCGGTCGGTCGTCTACGCCCGCCCGGAGTATGTGTCGACGCTGGCCACCTCGACGCCGATCGCCGCACACGTGGCGGTGGACTACGAACTGCACGGCTGCCCGATCGACCGCCGGCAGCTGCTCGAAGTGATCACGGCGCTGCTGGTCGGGCGCAAGCCGAACATCCCGGCGCACAGCGTCTGCTTCGAGTGCAAACAGCGGCACAACGTGTGCGTGGTGGTGGCGCACGGCACGCCCTGCCTCGGCCCGGTCACGCACGCCGGCTGCGGTGCGTTGTGCCCGGCCCACCAGCGCGGGTGCTACGGCTGCTTCGGCCCCATGGAGACGCCCAACGCGGCGGCCCAGGCGGGGCTGCTGCGGGCCACCGGCATGTCCGCCGACGACGTGGTGCGCGCCTACCGGACCTTCAACACCGCGGCGCCGGCGTTCGTCGAACTGTCCCGGGTGACGGTCGGGCCGCCGCCCGGCACCGGACCCCGTGACGTGCGGCCGGAGATGCCATGACACATCGATCGGATCGGCTCCTCGACGTCCGGGCGCTGGCCCGCGTCGAGGGCGAAGGCGCGATGCACGTCCGGGTCCGCGGCGGCACCGTCGCGGACGTCCGGCTGGACATCTACGAGCCGCCCCGCTTCTTCGAGGCCCTCCTGCGGGGGCGCCGGCACACCGAGCCGCCGGACATCACTGCCCGCATCTGCGGGATCTGTCCGGTCGCATACCAGATGAGCGCCTGCGCGGCCATCGAGGACGCGTGCGGCGTGCGGGTCGACCCGGCGGTCGCCGCCCTGCGCCGGCTGCTCTACTGCGGCGAGTGGATCGAAAGCCACACGCTGCACATCTACCTGTTGCACGCGCCGGACTTCCTCGGCTACGCCAGCGCCCTGGATCTGGCCAAGGACCGTCGGCCCATCGTCGAGCGGGGGCTGGCCTTGAAGCGGGCCGGCAACGAGATCCTCGAGCTGCTCGGCGGGCGGGCCATCCACCCGATCAACGTGCGGGTGGGCGGCTTCTACCGGGTGCCGGCGCCACGGGACTTGGTGTCGCTGCGGGACAAGCTGCGGGTGGCGCTGGACCAGGCGCTGGAAACCGTACGGTGGGTGGCCGGCTTCGAGTTCCCCGATTTCACCCACGACCACGAGCTGCTGGCGCTGGTGGACCCCGGGCGGTACGCCATCGAGTCGGGCAGCGTCGCCACCACGGGCGGACTGGAGTTCACCGCGCAGCGATTCGAGGAACATGTGGTCGAGGAGCAGGTGCCGCACTCCACCGCCCTGCACGCACGGCTGGCCGGCCGCGGCCGGTACCTGGTCGGGCCGGCGGCCCGGTACACGCTGAACCGGCAATGGCTGTCCCCGGTGGCGCGGGAGGCGGCCGACGCCGCCGGGCTCGGGGCCGACTGCCGCAATCCCTACCGCAGCATCCTGGTCCGGGCGGTGGAGACCGTCTACGCCGTCGACGAGGCGCTGCGGCTCATCGAGCGGTACGAGCCGCCGGCCCGCCCGTACCTCGAGGTGCCGCCCCGGCCGGGGGTGGGCTACGGCGCGACCGAAGCGCCGCGGGGCATCCTGTTCCACCGCTACGAGTTGGACGGCGACGGCCTGATCACCTCGGCGCGCATCGTGCCACCCACCTCGCAGAACCAGGCGAGCATCGAAGACGACCTGCGCCGATTCGTCGGCGCCCGGCTGGACCTCGACGACGAACGGCTCACCGCCCAGTGCGAGCAGGCCATCCGCAACTACGACCCGTGCATCTCCTGTTCGACGCACTTCCTCGAGGTGACGGTGGACCGGGCATGACCGGCCGCGGCGCCGGGCGGCGGGTGGTGATCGGGGTGGGCAATGAGTTCCGCCGCGATGACGGGTTCGGTCCGGCGGTGGTCGCCGAGCTGGCGCGGCGGCAGGCCGGCGACCCGCGGCTGGCGGCGGTCGAGCTGCGGGCCAGCGACGGCGAGCCGACCCGGCTGCTGGACCTGTGGACCGGGGCCGACCTGGCCGTGGTGGTGGACGCGGTCCGGGACGGCGGCGACGTCCCCGGGCGCCGGTACGAGCTGACCTTCGACACGCTCACCGGAGCGGTGGAGCAGCGGGCGGCCAGCTCGCACCGGATCAGCATGGGCAGCACGGTGGCGCTGGGCCGGGTGCTCGGCCGGCTGCCGGGGCGGTTGGTGATGCTGGCCGTGTCCGGCCGGGAGTTCGGCTTCGGCGCGGGGCTGACGGCGCCGGTCGCGGAGGCGGTGGAGCCGGTCGCCGAGCAGGCCTGCCGGCTGGTGGGTGAACCATGATCCCCGGCGGGTGTGCGAGCATCTGTCGCTGATCCGTCTCGAATCGCCTGACCAGCGCGGCCTTCCGCGCCCGGGACGGCGGGCTGGTCGGCGCGTCCGGCTTCCGCCGGCCGACGGGTCCGCGTGGTCCCGGCAGGTTGCGCGGACCGCTGCCGGTCCGGCGGTGGCTCCCCCATCCGGCGGCGAGCAGGAAGAGACCGGCAATCGCCAGGACCGGCCCGGCGAGGGCCACACCGGATCCGCCCGCTCCGACGGCCGCCACGCCGGTGACCAGCAGGAGCCGGCCGGCCGCTGCCGGTCGCCGCACGCCGAGAAATCCGAGGCCGACAACGACGGCGAGGGCGCTCGCCGAACCGACCGGCCCGATCTCGTCCCGGGGCACGACGCGGAACACCAGATCCACCACGATGAGGGCGGCGACCAGGAGCGCCAGGACCGTCAAGATTCGTGTGGCCGGCTCTGGGCGCCACACCGCGGACACCGCAAGGACGACCGTGACCACACTCCAGGCGACCGCCAGCGCCACCGTCGAAGCCCCGCCGGGATCCATCAGGGTTTCACCGATCAGGAACGCCCCACCGACGACGGCGAGGAGCACGGTCAGGCCGAACGCGATGTACCTGGCCGTCGCCGCGAGCCGGGTCGCGCTGGTTGCCTCTGTCATGGACCCTCACCCCATTCCGACGATGCGCGTCGACGCGCCTCGCTCGCCAGAGGACAACGGCACGGTCCGGGAGGACCAGGACGGCCTTTGCGGGTACGCCGCCCGGCGTGCCGCGGATTTCTCCATACGTTCTGCACACCGCATACACGCCGCCACCACGCCGACGAGTCACCGTGAGGAGGTGGAACGAAAGGAAGGAGGAGTCATGAGGACCATCACCCGCCGCACGGCCACTCTGGTGGCGGCCGGCGCGCTCGGCCTGGGTGGACTGGCGGTCGCGGCTCCGACGCTGGCCGGCACCGGTCCGTTCGGCCCCGGCCCGACGAGCACGGCCACCGCCGACCCGTCCGGCTCGGGGTACGGCATGGGACCCGGCTACGGCATGGGCCCGGGACACGGCAGGGGAGCAGGCTACGGCGGCGGCACCTGCGTGGGGCCGGGTGTCGCCGCCGAGCAGGGCACGCTGACCGCCGCGCAGAAGACGACGCTGGCGGCCACGGCACAGGAAGAGAAGCTCGCCCACGACCTGTACACGGCCTTCGCGGCCCGGTACGACGCGGTCGTCTTCGACCACATCGTCAGGTCCGAGAGCCGGCACCTGGCAGCCGTCCGCGCGCTGCTGCAGCGCTACGGTGTGACCGACCCGACCGCGAACCAGCCGGCCGGCACGTTCACCGACAAAGCCGTGCAGGCCGCGTACGACAAGCTGCTGGCGCAGGGCAACGGCAGCCTGGCCGCCGCCCTGGCCGTCGGGCAGCAGGTGGAACGCGACGACATCGCGCACCTGAGGGCCGCCCTCAACGGGCTGACCGCGGCGGACGTGGACCAAGCCTACACCCACCTGCTCGCGGCATCCCAGCGACACCTGGCCGCCTTCACCCGCTGGGCGGACCGGTGAACCCACGGGCGCGCCGCTCGGCGAGCGGAATCGAAGGAGTACCAACCATGTCCTACGGCATCTCCGTACGCCTCAGCAGCCCGTTCGCACCGGCCGTGGAACGCGTCCGGGCCGCCCTGAAGGAACAGGGCTTCGGCGTGCTCACCGAAATCGACGTCCGCGCCACCCTGCACGAGAAGATCGGCGCCGAGATGGAGGACTACCTCATCCTCGGCGCCTGCAACCCTCCGCTGGCCCACCGTGCCCTCGACATCGATCGGGAGATCGGCCTGCTTCTGCCGTGCAACGTCGTCGTCCGCGCCGACGGCCCCGGTCACACTCTCGTGCAGGCCCTGGACCCGCAGACCATGGTCCAGGTCACCGGCCGGGCCGAACTCAAAGGCGTCGCCGACCAGGCCACCGCCCGGCTGCGCGCCGCGCTGGAGGCCCTCGCGTCCCGCTGAGCCGTCAGGCCAGCGACAGGAACAGGAGATCTGGCGAGGGCCGGAACGAGCGCGCTATGGTCGGGTTAATATACCCCCCGGGGTATATGCAGCCGGGCCGGCACCGGACCCGAACCTGCCCACCTGCGCGAGGGAGTCCGCACCGTGTTCCGCGTCCTGCCCATCGACACACCCACGCTCGGCGACCGCAGCTACCTGGTCCACGACGGCACGAGCGCGTTCTTCATCGACCCGCAGCGGGACATCGACCGCGTGCTCGACCTCGCCGGCGCCGAGAAGGTGACCATCACCCACATCTTCGAGACGCACCTCCACAACGACTACGTCACCGGCGGCTACGCCCTGGCGCAGGTGACCGGCGCCGCGTACCACGTCAACGCCGACGACCCGGTCACCTTCGAGCGGACCGGGGTGCGCGACGGCGACGTGGTCACCGTCGGCGACACCATGCGGATACGCGTCATCGCCACGCCCGGGCACACGTTCACCCACCTGTCGTACGCCCTCGATGTCGGCGGAGAACCAGTGGCGGTGTTCTCCGGCGGATCCCTGCTCTACGGCTCGGTCGGCCGGCCCGACCTGCTCGGCCCCGCGCACACCCACGACCTGGTCCGACACCAGTACCACTCAGCCCACCGCCTGGCCGGCGAGATGCGGGACAGCACGGGCGTCTACCCGACGCACGGGTTCGGCAGTTTCTGCTCCGCCACGCAGTCGGAGGCCAGCGCCTCCACCATCGGCGCCGAGAAACGCGCCAACCCCGTCCTGACCCGGGACGAGCAGGAGTTCGTCGACGACCTGCTCGCCGGCCTGGACGCCTGGCCCGCGTACTACGCGCACATGGCACCGGTCAACAGCACCGGGCCCACCGCCGCGGACCTGAGCGCGCCCGAACGGGCCGATGCCGAGCAGCTGCGCAAACGGCTCGCCGACGGCGAGTGGGTCGTCGACCTGCGCAACCGGGTCGCGTTCGCCGCCGGGCACGTCGCCGGCACGCTCAACTTCGGCCTGGACGGCAGCTTCGCGACCTACCTCGGCTGGCTCATTCCCTGGGGTACGCCGCTGACCCTGCTCGCCGAAACCCCGGAGCAGGTCGCCGAGGCCCAGCGTGAGCTGGTCCGGATCGGCATCGACCGGCCCGCCGCACACGCCACCGGCGACCCCGCCGAGTGGGCCGGCGGGCACCAGCTCGAATCGTTCCCGCGGGCGACGTTCGCCGACCTGGCCCAGGTGCGCCACCACCGGCCGGTCGTCGTGCTCGACACCCGCCGCAACCTGGAGCACACCGAGGCCCGCATCGACGGCGCCGTGCACATCCCGCTGCACGACCTGCCCCGCCGCCTGCACGGCGTGCCGGACGGGGAGATCTGGGTGCACTGCGCCGCCGGGTACCGCGCTTCCGTCGCCGCCTCCCTGCTGGCTGCCGCCGGACGCCACGTCGTCGCCGTCGACGACGACTTCTCCAACGCTGCGCCGGCCGGGCTGCCTGTTCGCACGCCATGACCGCGACCCTGCTCCTGACCGTGATCCTCGCCGCCGGCATCGGCGCCAGCCTGGGCCTGCTCGGCGGCGGCGGATCTATCCTCGCCGTGCCGCTGCTGGTCTACGTCGCGGGGCTGCCGGCCAAGGAGGCGATCGCCACCTCGCTGCTGGTCGTCGGTGCCACCAGCGCCGTCGGTCTGGTCCCGCACGCACGGGCCGGCCGCGTCCGGTGGCGCACCGGGCTGGTGTTCGGGTTCGCCGGGATGACCGGCGCGTACGCCGGTGGCCGCGTCGCCGCGTACCTTCCCGGTGATGTGCTGCTGATCGGGTTCGCGTTGGTGATGCTGGCGACCGCCGTTGCCATGATCCGCGGCCGGCGCGGGCAGCCGGACCGCGTCGTCCCGCACGAGCTGCCGGTGCTGCGGGTGATCGTCGACGGCATCGTGGTGGGCCTGGTCACCGGCTTGGTGGGCGCCGGCGGCGGCTTCCTGGTCGTGCCCGCCCTCGCGTTGCTCGGTGGTCTGCCGATGCCGGTTGCGGTGGGCACTTCGCTCCTGGTCATCGCGATGAAATCGTTCGCCGGGCTGGCCGGCTACCTGTCGAGCGTGCCCATCCCATGGGGACTCGCCGCGGCGGTGACCGTCGCCGCCATCGCCGGCAGCTTCCTCGGTGGCAGGCTCGCCGGCCGGATCCACGAGGACGTGCTGCGCAAGTCGTTCGGGTGGCTGGTGGCCGTCATGGGCGTCCTCGTCCTCGCGCAGCACCTAGCCGCCACGCTCCCGCACAGCGCTCTGTTCTGGACCGCAGCGGCGCTTGCGACCGCGGCGGTGGCCGTCATCCTGACCGTGCGGCGGCGTGCGCGACGGCTGCCGGAGATCGGTCCGGAACATCTGGTGGGCCAGTCCGTGGTGGTCACGGTCGCTGAGCACGGGCACCGGCGCGCGGCAGGCGGACCGTCACGGTCACACCCGCGCCCGCCGGCGAGGCGATGGAGGCCGTGCCGCCGTGGGCGGTGACCAGTTCGCGGACCACGGCCAGGCCGATGCCGGTGCCGGCGATACCTGTCGCCTCGCGGCCCCGCCACAGGCGCTCGAACACGTGCGGAAGCTCGTCGGGCGAGATCCCCGGGCCGGAGTCGGATACCTCCAGCACGACGGCCGTGTCCACACACGACACCCCGACATGGACGGTGTCACCGGGACGGCAGTAGCGGGCCGCATTGGCGAGCAGATTGGCGACGACCTGGTACAACCTGTCCGGGTCGCCGCGCACCGGCGCGCGCTCGCCGAGATCCGCGCTGACGGTGAGCCCGGCGGCCTCCAGCCGGGGCCGTTGGGCGGCCAGGGCAGCCGCGGCGACGCCGGCCAGATCGGTTTCGACCGAGCGCAGCGACAACACCGCGGACTCCGCAGCGGACAGCTCGGCGAGGTCCTGCACGGTCCGGCCCAGCCGCAAGGCTTGATCGTGCAGGCCGGCCAGCCGCGCTGAATCAGCCGGTTGCAGGCCGTCGCGCACCTCCTCCAGGCCGGCCTGCAGCGTGGCGAGCGGCGTCCGCAGCTCGTGGGCGATGTCGGCGGCCAGCCGGCGGCGGACGGTCTCGCCGCGGACGACCTCGTCGGCCATGGCGTCGAAGGCGTGCGCGACCTCGCCGAGCTCGCCGGGGGCGCGCAGGCGGGTGCGCGCGGTGTGCTCGCCGG
>DASSAL010000359.1:0-5689 GCA_035685405.1 Actinoplanes sp.
CCGGGCTGAGGGCGGCGGACGACCCCGGCTCCGCGCCGGCCGGCGCGGAGCCGGGGTCGTCCGCCGCCCTCAGCCCGGCGCCCGCCCGGCTTCCGGCCCGCCCCACGCCGGTGGTGCCGCGCCGCCGCCGGCCCGGCCTGGTCGCCGCCGGTGCGGCCGCCGCCGTGGTGTTGACCGGCGCGGGGCTATACCTGGTGGTCGCCGGTGCGCCCTGGTCCGGTGGAGACCCGGTGATCACGGCGGACGCGGCGACCACCTCCGCACCGTCCTCCGCACCGGTCGCCTCGCCGCCGGCTCCGGCTCCGGCCGCCCGGTCGGCCACGTTGCCGGCCGGATTCGGCTGGTACGCCTCGAAGAGCGGCTTCCGGGTGGCCTGGCCGGCCAAGTGGGTCAAGATCCAGGAATCCCGCACCAGCGTCACCCTGTGCAACCCGGGCGGGCCGCCGGTGGTCGCCGTCCGGCAGTGGACCCCGTCCGACCCCGACCTCAGCGCGGCCCTGCGGCGCGAGGAGACCGCGGCCGGGCTGCGCGGCTACCAGCGCGTCCGGATGGACGTGGCGCCGCAGCAGACCGGCGCGGAATGGGAGTACACGTTCACCGACCCGAAGATGGGTGCGTTGCACGGCCTGGACAGCGTCGTGATGCAGAACGGGCGGACGTACCTGGTGCAGTGGCGCACGCCGGCGGCCGACTGGGAGAAGCACCGGGACACCATGGCCGTGATCATCGACACGTTCCGGCCCGCCGCCCCGGCGGTCGCCGCGGCCCGGGCCGTGCCGGCCGGCTTTGTCGCCTACCGCAGTGCCAGCGGCTTCCACACCCTCGCCCCGGCGAAGTGGGGGAAGCTCGAGGAGGACCGGACCCACGTCTTGTTCTGCGCTCCCGGCGGCCCGCCGCTGGTCGCCGTCCGGGCGTGGAGGCCGTCGAACGTGGACCTGGCGGTGGCGATGGCGCGTGAGGAGGATCGGGCGGACCTGCCCCGATATCGGCGGATCAGCATGGAGACGCTGCCCGGCCAATTGGGCGCGATCTGGGAATACACCTTCACCGACCCGAAAATGGGGCAGTTGCGAGGTGTGGACCGGGCGTTCGTGACGCCCACCGGTGCCTTCATCGTGCAGTGGCGGACGCCCGTGGACGAATGGACGGAGAACCTGCCGAAATTGGGCGTAATCACGAGTAACTTCCGCTCCGCGGCCTGAACCGCACATCGGTGAATGGATTCGTGTGTCAGCCCGCCCCGGGTGGGTACTGCGAGCGTTGACAGACGGTCAGGCCTGGCCCTTGGTGATAACTCTTATCAGTAGGGGCTGACATTCAAATGAAGAAGATGCTCGCTTTCGGCGCGGCGGCGACCGCACTGGCTTTCGTTCCCGCCGGAATCGCCCACGCGACCACGTCAACGTCGAGCACCAGCACGTCGATCACGATCGACTATTACGCCGACTTCGATTTCGCCGGCACCAATGTGGATGTGGGCCTACAGGTCCGCTGTAAAGACCCGTCCGGAACCGGCGTCCTGGACGTGCTCGTCGAGCAGGCGCCGCCGGAGACCCCTGCGCCGGTCGGCGTGGGCACGGGACCGGCGACCGTGGTCTGCGACGGCAAGACCCGGGCGGCGGGCGCCACGGTCGTCGGCGCGCTGTTCGATGTCGGCAAGGCGAAGGCCACCGCCACGCTGGTCACGACGTCCGGTACGAAGAGGGCTTCGGCGCCGATCTACATCCGCGTCGTCTGACCCGGCGGACTGAGGCCCCCGGCGTGACGCCGGGGGCCCTCCGTGTGTGGTGCGCCGCCTGCCTCAGCCGGGGCTACGGCCGCTGAAGTACTCCTGGCACTTCGAGTAGACGTTTACGGCCACCTGTCGGCCGAGCGCGCGGCCGTGTTCATCGCCGGTCCGGAAGTGGATGCCCCCGTATCGGCGGGACCAGCCCGCCTCGTCCGACGCCGCCGAGAACGACGGCCAGGTGAGCGTGATGTCCGTCGTCGGAGTGTTGTTCTCGAACTTGGACGAGCCCTTCGCGATCGTCACCCGGGCACCGAAGGAATCCGAGCCGGTGAACTGCGCCAGGACCGTGGCACCCGCCGCGCTGAACGTGGAGTGGCCGGACACGTATTCCGGGAACGCCGGCGTCACCACGTTCGGATCCTGATACGGCCGCCACTGTTCGGCGGGCACCATGCCGTATCCCTGGTTCGGGCCGAGCCACGAGTTCACCAGCTGGCCCCGCTTCTGGTAGCGGATCGCCGTGGTGGGACGGACGAAGTCCCACCGGTACTTCTGCCACCACGACGCGTAACCGGCGTCCATCATGGCGTTGCCCAGCATGAAGAAGAACTTGACGTCGGTGTCCAGCGTGTGGCCCCGCTTGCGGGACAGCGCCTGGGCGAAGATGAAGTCGTGGCCTGGCGGGAACACCGACCTGGGCCCGTCCGCCCAGTACTCGGCCTTCACCTTCTTGACGTCGTCCAGGTTGGACGCGTCGGCGATCTCCTGGTCGACGTCCGCCGTCCGGTAGGTGCCGTCCGGATTCTTGGCGGGTCCGGTCACCCGGTACTGCGACGGCAGGAGCGCCGAGAACGGCTTGACGTTGCCCCACTGCGGGGTCAGCGGCTTCTGCACGGTGGACGGCGCGGTGCAGGGCTGGCCGGCGGCGGGCAGCGGAACGCACTGCGGCTGCCAGCGCCACGGATCGGTGAGCCGGTCCCAGGTGTTGACCGGCTGGTATCCGGTGGTGTCGGCGTAGCCCTTCAGCTGGTTGGATCCGTCGTTGTGGCGGTAGTCGATGACCGCCTGGGCGGCCCGGTTACCCACCGTCGCCGGTGCGGAGGTGTCGGTCAGCGGATAACCCAGCGCGGCCATCTGGGCGTCGTAGGCCGCCTTGCGCTTGTGGGTGGCATCGGGGAACAGATCGTTGAGTACCTTGTACGCCGCGTAGCTCATCGCTTTCGCCTTGTTGGCCAGGGTGCGCTCGCCGGCCGGTTGGCGCAGCGTGCTGCCCAGCCGGGTGCCCTTGGCGACCGGATCGTACGCCGCCCACGCGTCGTACATGGCGGTGTGTGCGACGCCGAGTGCGCGGGAGGTAACGGTCGGTCCGGTCAACGGCGGATTCGCCCGGATCGTGGCCAACAATTGTTCGTTCCATAGCAACACGACGTTGTCGGTCGAACGCGGACCGTATGCTTCCACATCCCATGTGTCCGCGGCGGCCGCTTCGGCTTCGCGGTCCCCGATGCCGGACATGGAAACGACGCTGACTGCGGCGATGATGGCGGCCGCGACAGCAGTCGCGCGCTTGCGTTTCATACGCTGAAATCCCTTTGCCAGGTCTGCCCCGTATCGATGGCAAAAGGGGAAACGAAACCCCCCTTCGCGCCTGCCGCAGGCATTCATAACACTGCACGTCGGAGGCAGAAAGGCGAGGCGGCGGGCGCATGCACAGGACTGACCGAACGGCCCACCGGCACCGGATAGATCCGCCGATGACTCCGGCGGCGCAGACCGGGCTCCGCGCCGCCAGAATCGTCGGAAATGACTAGCCGTGTGCGGCCTTGGCGGGTTCGCCGGTGAACGCGGCGGCGTAATCGCCCGCGAAGTCCGCGATCGAGCGCGGTGCCCGGCCGGTGACGTCGTGGACGGTCGTGGTGGTGCCGGCCATGCTGCCGGCCCGCTGCGAGGCGAAGATCGCGACGATCGCATCGGCCACCATCGGCGGCAACCCGTCGGCGGCCATCGCCCGGCGGGCGTCCTCGTCGCTCACGCTGACATAGGTCACCGGCCGTCCGGTGGCCGCCGTGAGCGCCGCGGCGACCTCCTCGAAGGTGATGGCCGCGGGACCGGTCAGGGTGTAGGTGCGGCCCTCGTGGGCGTCGCCGGCGAGGGCCTCGGCCGCGACTTCGGCGACGTCCCGCGGGTCGACGAAGGAGATCGCCGCGGTGCCAGCCGGTGCGAAGATCATCTGAGTCTGTGCGATGCTCCGGGCGTACGCCAGCAGGTTGGTCATGTAGGTCCGCGGCCGCAGGCGTACCGCCGGCAGGCCGGACCGCGCCAGATGGTCTTCGATCTCGCCATGCCAGCGTTCGAAGATCAGCGGAGAGCCGGTCGCGGCGTCCGGGCCGGACAGCTTGACCACGCGGCTGACTCCGGCGGCCGCGGCCGCGTCGATCGCGGCGCACTCGAAACCCACCTGGCCGGGGAGGTTGCCGCAGGCCAGGAACAGGCGGTCGACGCCGGACAGGGCGCGGTCGAGCGAGCCGCGGTCGGCGAAGTCACCGGCCGCGAGGTCTACGCCGGGGCCGAGCATGGCCGCGGCCCGGCCGGTGTCGCGGACGAACGCGCGTACCGGCATCTGCCGGGCGGCGAGGGCACGGACGACGTGCCGGCCGACGGTGCCGGTCGCTCCGGTCACGAGGATGGTCATCGGGATTCTCCTTGCGTGGGTGCGATGTGCGTGGGTGGGAGGTTGGCGTTGCGGTGGAACAGGTTGGCCGGGTCGTAACGGTTCTTCAGCGCAATGAGCCGGGCCAGGCGATCGCCGTACGCGGTGCGGACGCCGGCCGGGCCTTCGTCGGACAGGAAGGTGGCGAACTGACCGCCGGCGTACGCGCGCAGTGCCGTCCAGCCGTTCCGGACCCAGGCGGTGTGCCGGTCAGCGTCCGGGTCGCCGGGCCGCCAGTTCGCGATCAGCCGCAGCTCGAAGCCGGGCTCGCGGGGCCCGACCGCGGTGGCCTCCGGCGCCACCCGGCTCACCGCGCCGCCGATCACCCAGCCGTTGAGCAGCGACAGCGGTGAGGTGATCGACGAGACCGCGCCGGCGATCAGGTCGATGACCGGGTCGGACAGGGCGGGCAGCCGGTGCGACCGCCAGTACGAGTGGTTGCCGGGCGCGGCGCTGGTGTCCAGCAGGCTCTGCAGCGCGCGGTAGGGGACCGGCCGGACCAGATCACCGATCGGCGTTCCGAGGCCGCGCAGCGGGGCCAGCACCCGCATCCCCGCGGCGATGTCACCGTTCCACACCGGCAGCAGCCCGAGCACCGGCGTGCCGTACCGGTCGGGTGGCAGGAACGGCATCGGCGGGGCGAGCATCGCGACGATGCCGATGCCCAGCGGATCCGGCGCGGTGGGCGCGAACTCGCGCAGGAACCGCAGGACGAGCGGGGCCTGCTCCAGTGGCCAGAAGACCGGCCCGCCGAGCACCAGCGGCCCGACCGGGTGCAGGTCGTACTCGAACGCGGTGACGATGCCGAAGTTGCCGCCGCCACCCCGCAGTCCCCACAGCAGCTCCGGTTCCGTGGCGGCGGTCACGTGCAGCCGGTTGCCGGCCGCGGTGACCAGGTGGGCGGCGCGGAGGTTGTCGACGGTCAGGCCGTACCGCCGCATCAGGTGACCGAAGCCGCCGCCGAGCGTCACCCCGCCGATGCCGGTGGAGCTGACCGAGCCGCCGGTGGTGGCCAGCCCGTGCCGCTGGGTGGCCAGGTCGAGTTCACCCCAGGTGAGGCCGCCGGCGGCGCGGGCGGTGCGGCCGGCCGGGTCGACGGTGACCGCCTTCAGCAGCGACAGGTCGATCATCACGCCGTCGTCGCAGCTCCCGTACCCGAGAACCGAATGTCCGCCGCCGCGGACCGAGACCGGCAGACCGTGCTCGGTGGCGTACCGGACGGCGGCCTGGACGTCGTCCGCGCCGGCGCA
>DASSAL010000360.1:0-18974 GCA_035685405.1 Actinoplanes sp.
CGGCCCGGGCCGGGCCGGCGTCCGGTCCCCGGCCACGGCGCCGTATCGCCGGGCCAGCGGCTCCGCGCTCAGGCCGTGTACCAGGACACTGAGGACGACGGTGACCGCGATGACGGCCACCGCCGGCTCGGCCGGGGCGCCGAGGTCCTCGAGGGCCAGCAGGGCGAAGACCAGCGACGCCAGCCCGCGTGGCCCGAACCATCCGATGAACAGCACCGTCGCCCGGCCGAGGCCGGCGCCGATCGAGACCAGTGCAACCGGCACCATCCGAACCAGGGTGAGACTCAACACGGCGTACAGCAGGGTGACCGGACTCGTCGCGGGCAGCACGATCGGCACCACGACCGCGCCGAACACCAGCCACACCACCATCGAGACGAGGCCGCTGGCCTGCTCCAGGAACACCAGCTCGCCGGGGGCCCGCGGGCCGGCCGCGGCGCCGAAGGCGAGGCCGCCGCAGAACGCTGCGACGAAGCCGTTGCCGGGCAACGCCAGCGCTGCCGCGTAGCCCGCCACGGCCAGCGCCAGCACGGCGGCGCCGGCGAATCCGGGTTCCGCCCACCCGGCCCCGCCGGGCCGATCGCAGAAGGGCGCCGCCGGTGAGGCCGACGGCGATGCCGGCCAGCGCCCCGACGGCCAGTTCGACCAGCGCGGCACCCGGCCCGGCCGCCTCGATCGCGTCCGCGGACGCGGCGCCGGCAATCGCCAGGAGGACGACCGGTGTGGCGATTCCGTCGTTGAGGCCGCTCTCCACCGTGATGATCCGGCGGACACCGGACGGAACGACCGGATTGGTCACCACCGGGACACCGAGGGCCGCGTCCGTCGGCGCCAGCGCCGCGGCGAGGAGCAGGGCCAGCCACCCGCCCGACCCCGGGAACAGCAGACCGCGAGCGCCCACCCGGTGAGGACCGTCAACGGGAGCCCGACGCCGAGCAGCCGCACGTAGACCCCGGCGTCACCGCGGAGGGCTCGCACCGGTACCCGGGCGGCGTCGGAGAAGAGCACCAGCACCAGGGTGATCTCGACCAGCGGCCGCAGACCCTCGAGCGTGGCGGGACCGTCGACCACGCCAGAGGCCGGCCAACACGGCTCCGGCCGCCATGAGGACGATCGGCGCGGTGAGGTCAGCCCGCTCGAGCCGGGCCGAGACGACGATCCAGAGGAAGATCGCCGCCGATGCCACGACAATTGCCGTCGGGTCCATGTCTTCGTTCCCAGCTCCGGCGGCGCGGGTGCGGGCGGCCCGGTCCGGCTCAGGCGGCCGCGCGCCGCCGGGACGAGCGCAGGCCGGCGACCGCGGTGATCACATGGCCGGTACCGACCAGCAGCAGCACCGTGCCGCCGATCGCGATGAAGGTGCCCAGGCCGAACTTCGGCCAGACCAGGATGGCCACGCCGCCGAGCAGCAGGGCCAGTCCGGTGACGATCTGCCAGCCGCCGCCGGCCTCCCCGGAACGGCCGACGGCGAGGAAGATCTGCACTATCCCGTCCAGCAGCCAGCCGAACGCGACGACGATCAGTAACAGCGTCAGCGAGGTGGTGAGGTTGGCCAGGCAGACGATGCCGACGATGGCGACCAGAACGCTGGCCACGATGCCCACCACGCGGTGGAGCGCGGGATAGCCGGGCACGAACGCCAGCAGGCCCGCCCGGATGAGCCCGGTGATGTGCAGGTTCAGGCCGAACAGGACGGCGATCACCTGGACCGTGGCCGACGGCCAGATGAACGCGGCGGCGCCGACGGCGAGCGCCACGACACCGACCAGCAGCTGCAACCACGACGACTGTTCGACGATCGCCGGCGAACCTCCGACGGCGGGGTCTCGGGGTGCGGACATCAGCAACGCCTCCACGTCTACGGCGGCCGGAGCCGAACGGCCAACCGGCGCCACCGCGATCCGGTCGCGCCCGGCCGGCGCGGCCATCACCCGCACGGCATGAAAGCCGGTCCGTCTCGGCGGCAGTCACCGGCCGCGCACCACGCGGCCGAGGACACCGTCGTCCCGGGCCACGACATAGCCCAGGACGGCGGTCACAAGCAGGCAGAAGGCCAGGACGTAGAGCCAGCCGATGTAGGTGAAGGCCAGTCCGATGGTCCCGTACCGATCCTGCGCGGTCTGCAGTGCGCGGGGCAGATAGACCGCACCGGCCGGGCGGAGCACCAGCATGGCGAGCGCGAACGCACAGCCGCCGGGGATCAGCAGGCGCAGCGGGACGGCCTGTCCCAGCAGCAGGTGCGGTACGAACACGGCCACCGCGCCGTCGGCAAGCAGCAGGACGACCGCCGACCACAGTTCGTGCCGCGGCCAGCCCTCCATCACCCCGCCCACCACGCGCGTACCCACCATGTACCCGGCCAGCAGCACCACGGTGAGCAACCAACGCCACGCCGCCCGCGGCCCGGCCGGGCCGGCTCGCACCGTCCAGACCGCCCCGTAGGCACGGGCCAGGGCCCGTGCGAGGCCGGTGGAGGACAGCAGCACCACCAGGGCGCCGAACACCCCGAAGGTGCTCAGCCCCCGGTCGCCCAAGGCGTCGTTGATCAGCCGCTGGGAGGCCTCCGGCAGGTGTGCCGCGTCCGCGATCGCCTGCACCTGACCGCTGCCGAGCACCACGCCGGCCAGGATCAGAATCGGGAAGATCGAGGTGAAGGCCTGCGCGGCCAGGGTCATCGCCCGATCGAAGACCTGCAGGTCGATCAGCCCGGTCGCGGTGCGCAACAGGACGCGTCCGATCCACCGCCGGGCGATCCACCGGATCGGCCGGCGCCACCGGTCCGGAACGGCGACCGGGAAGTCGGCGGCGGTCGGCTGACCGACGTCGGCATTTGGGTCGGTCCGGCCCGGCATGCTCAGCCCGATCGGAGAGCCGGCGTCCGGCCGCGGCTGTGAGCCTTGCCGTCCGATCCGGCGGTGGCACCACCGGCGGACAACACCGGATTGATCCAGCGTGTCGATGGATCAATGTCGACCAGCAGTCCCTTGGTCAGCAAGGTGAGCGGGATGGCCAGTAGGGCGCCGAGCGGGCCGAGCACCCAGGTCCAGAAGACCAGCGACAGGAAGGAGACGGTCGCCGACAACCCCACCGCATCACCGACGATCTTGGGCTGGATGACCGATTGAATCACGAAGTTCACGCCGCTGTAGAGGGCTACCACCATCAGCATCAGCGGCACACCGCCCTCGAGCAGCCCGAGCAGGGCCGGTGGCACCAGGCCGACGACGAACCCGATGTTCGGAATGTAGTTCGTGATGAACGACAGGACGCCCCACAGCACCGGCAACGGGACGTCCAGCGCCCACAGCACCAGGGTGTCGATGACCGCCACCACGAGTCCGAACACGGTCGACACCAGAAGATAGCGGCGGGTGCCGCCGGCGAAGGACCGGAGCGCGCCGACCACCTCCGGGCGCTGGACGGCGGCGGACCGCAACCGCGCCGGGAAGCCGACCGCGTCCAGGCACAGGAACAGCAGGACGGCGAGCAGGAAGAACGTGTTGGACAACGCCCCCAGCACGCCGCCGAAGAGCCCCGCCACCACGTCGGTGACTGCACTCGGCTCGATGAAGCTGGTGACGCCGTCCGCGTTCGGCGCGTCCAGACCCAGGCCGGTGAGCGCCTGGGTGAGGTCGTCGCGCAGGTCGGCGAGCTGGCTCTGGTACTGCGGCATCAGCCCGATCAGCCGGGCCACCGAGGCCACCAGGACCGCGCCCAGGGCGAACAGGACAAGGTAGACGGTCACGATGAGGGCGGCCGCGGACAACCACGCCGGCGTGCCGTGCCGGACCAGCCAGGTGCTCAGCGGGCTGGCCGTCACGGTCAGCATCAGAGCTAGGAGAACCGGGGCCAGGATGTCAGCGATCGTGTGCAGGCCGGCCACCGCGACGACGGCACCGGCCAGCCCGAGCAGCACGATCAGGCCGCGCGGCAGCTCACCGGCGCCAACCGCCCGGCCGAGCCGGTTGCCGTTGCCGTTGCCGCGAAGACGTGCCGCCGGGCGGCCTGGCCGTGCGATGCCCCGGATCACGGTCACCCTTCCCTCGTTCGAGTCGGCTCAGCCGGGCGGTGTCAGGCCGACGTGACCTCACGGCCGTGTACCGCCAGCGCGTAGATCACCAGTACGTCGGCGGCGATGATGATCGTGCTCCAGATCGGGTATGCCGCGAGGAAGGCGATGTTGGCCAGCGCGCTGAGCACCGCGATGATGATGCCGAGCACCCGCGCCCACATCTGCCCGAGCAGGACGCCGATGCCGGTGGCCACGGCGATCAGGCCGATCAGCAGGTGGGTCCAGCCCCACGTGGTGTAGTCGATGTTCAGCACCAGGCCGTTGCGGGTGACCAGGTAGTAGTCGTCCTTGAAGAGGGCGACGAAGCCTTGGATCAGCTGGAAGCCGCCGACCATCATCATCATGATGCCGCCGAACAGCACCATGCCCACCCATGCGGTCGCCCTGGGCGGGGGCGGTGTGTACGGCTCGCCCGCGGCGTGGGCCCGTCTCTGCTGTGTGTCCGACATGATGTCACCTTTCATCCGGGTCGTCTCGACCTCGACATGGATCAGTTCCGGCGCGGAGGCGCCGGCGCCTGCGGAAGATCGCTGATCGCTGCGGCCAGGTACGGACCCACCAGCGACAACCGGTCCTTGCCGGCCGGACTCCCTTCCCTTCGAGTCATTCAGGGGCATGATCCCGGCTGGGCCGCGCCGGACGCGCCATCCGCCGCGAGTGAAGTAGCCGGCCCCAGGCGCCCCGCCGTGCTGCCCGGGAGCGCCGGGTCATCCTGGCCGGATGTGTGCGGCGGGGCGCGGACGGACCAGACTGAACGACACGGCACGGCCGGAGCAGGAGAACGCCATGGTGCACATCGCGGGATCGGACCGGACTGACCATCGCCCGCGCCGGGCTACCAGGCTGTCCGGCCGGTGGCGACCGGGCAACGTGATCATGGTGGTGCTGATCGGCTGGGCGGCGCTGGGCATCACGATCGCGGTGGTGCCAGGGATCGAGGCGGTCAACGGCTGGGCGGTGCTGGCCGCGGCCGTGCTGCTCGGCCTGCTCGGCGCGGCCGTCCGCCCGGTCCTGGCCGGGCTGCTCACCCGGATCGGGTGGCTGGCCGTCTTCGCCGGGTGGCTGCTCAGCCAGGCGGTGCTCCTCTACCTGGTCACGTTGGCGGTGCCGGCGCTGCACGTGGCCGGATTCTGGCCCGCGTTCTGGGCCTCCTGGTTGTACGGTGCTCTGGTCAGTGTCGGGCTGTGGTTCGTCACCGCGGGTCAACCCGGCATGCTCGCGCACCACCTGGTACGGGCGAACCGGCGCCACCGGCAGGCCGCGGTACCGACCGACATACCGGGCGTCGTGATGATCCAGATCGACGGATTGTCCGCGCCCCTGGCGCGGTGGGCCCTGTCCACCGGTGCGCTACCCACCCTCAGCCGGTGGCTGCGGACCGGAAGTCACGAGTTCACCGAGTGGCGGGCCCAGCTTCCCGCCACCACGCCGGCCAGCCAGGCCGGACTGCTGCACGGGGCGAGCGCTCAGGTGCCGGCATTCCGCTGGTACGAGAAGGACAGCGGCCGGCTGATCGTGACCAATCGCCCCGCGGACAGCGCGCTGGTCGAATCGCGGTGCAGCGACGGCCACGGCCTGCTCGCCGACGGCGGCGTCAGCGTGAGCAACGTGTTCTCCGGTGACGCACCGACCAGCCTGCTCACGATGAGCACGGCGGCCGCCCGGCGGACCTCGTCGCGGCGTGCCCGGTACGTCGCCACCTACCTGCTCGATCCGTTCGGGCTGACCCACTCGGTGCTGCTGACCATCGGGGAGATGGTCAAGGAACTGCACCAGGCACGCCGGCAGCGGGTCCGCCGGGTGGAACCGCGGATCCCGCGACCGGCGTCCTATGTGCTTCTCCGGGGCGTGACCAACGTCCTGCTGCGCCACCTCAATCTGTCCGTGGTGGCCGAGCACATCTTGCGCGGCGCCCCGTCGATCTATTGCGACTTCGTCGACTACGACGAGATCGCCCACCACGCCGGGCCGGCCCGGCCGGAGGCGATGGCTTCCCTCGAGGGAATCGACGGCGTGCTCGCCACCTTGGCGGAGATCGCCGCGACGGCACCCCGGCCCTATCGTTTCGTGGTGCTCTCCGACCACGGCCAGAGTCAGGGCGCGACATTCCGCCAGCGCTACGGCGCCGGACTCGAGGACCTGGTGCGCCGGCTCACCGCGGGGACCGTTCCGCGTGTCGTGATGGCGGCCGGCGACGAGCAGGGCGGGCGCGCCCGGACGCTGCGTGCGGGACTCCTGCCACCGACCGGCGGCGACGACCCGGCCGCCGGTGTGACCCACGGACGAGCGGGACGCGGCCCGGACCGGGGCGATCGCCCGGAGGTCGTGGTGGTCGCCTCCGGCAACCTTGGCATGATCTATCTCGCGCGCTGTCCCGGCCGGATGACCATGGAGCAGATCGACGCACGTCACCCGGACTTGCTGGCTGGACTGGCCGGGCATCCCGGCATCGCCTGGGTCATGGTGCGTTCCCGCCGGTGGGGACCGGTGGTGCTGGGACACGCCGGCCGGCGGTTCCTGGCCGGCGACGTGGTCGAGGGAGAGGATCCGCTGGCCGGCTTCGAGCGGGCGGCGGCCGCCGATCTGCGCCGGCACGACATGCTCGGCCACGTGGGGGACATCCTGGTCAACAGCCTGTTCGACCCGGAGACGCAGGAGGTCGCGGCCTTCGAGGAACTGGTCGGCTGCCACGGCGGCCTGGGCGGTTGGCAGAACCGGCCGGTGCTGATCCATCCCGCAGACTGGCCCGTGTCGGTGCCGCTGAACAGCGCCGACGCGGTGCATGCCCAGCTGCGGCGATGGCTGGATCGGCTGGGCGCCCGTCCGGCTCCGGACGGTGCGGTGGCGCTGGCATCCGGCTCGCGGCCGTGACAGCCGGGGTGTGCGGTCAGCGCGGCCCGGTGCCCTGATTGTCCGACGGCTCGCGGGCCTGGTCGGATGTCCGCTCCTCCCGCCGCCATCGCGCCGGTCGCCAGTTCTCCACGACCTTCGCCACCGCGGTGACCAGGAACAGCTGGCCCAGCAACGCTTCCAGGACGGCCACGCTCCGGCCCGAATTGCTCACCGGCACGAGATCGCCGTAGCCGGTCGTCGTCATGGTCACGAAGCTGAAGAACAACGCCTGGGAGAGGTCGCCGTCGCCGGCCTCACCGAACAACGGCCCCGGCTGCAGTATCGCGATGCACTGGTAGGCGAAGCCGAACGCCATGCCGATGAGCAGGTAGGCCGCCAGCGCGCCGAGCATCGTCTCGTAGTTCACCGCCCGGTGGAGCCGATGTCCCGGACCACCGAGATGGGCGTGACCAGATAGAGCAGGCTCGCACACAGGAAGGTGATGCCGCCGAGCCGGGCGTCGTCGACGATCACGTTGGCGCCGGCGGCGACCAGAGCGAGCAGGAACACCACGGCGGCGGCCAGCCGGAAGCCCGGCCGTGCGTACGACGTGCGCAACGCCTGGAAGGCCGTCGCGGTCATGGCCAGCAGCAGCAGGGCCACCATCCAGGGCCGGGTGGCCAGCAGCGCCACGACGTAGGTGACAATGATCAGCGCCAGCACCAGGCCGTAACCGTGCCGTACCGGGACACGCGGTGCCCGCCGGTCCGCCGGCCCTTCCGAGGCCCGATCGTTGTCAACCGTCACTCGATGCTCCCGGGGGCCCTGGTCTCGACCGCGGGTGGTGCGCCTGATCAGGCGGAAGCCGGCGAACCTCGATCAGGCGCAGGCCGAGCCCGTGAATACGGGAGATGAGACCCACCACTGCGGACTGATCCGGCAATGAGCCGTGCAGCACCGTTTCCGGTGGCTCCACGCTGACCGTGAGGTCAACCAGCTCGGCCAGCAGTTCGGCCGGGACCATGCCGGCCACCCGGACCTCGTATGTCGGCTCGGGCATGATCCGTCCTCCCTGACTGCGTTTCCGGCGGTCGTCATCCGGTGAAGTTGCCGCTGCGGAGGCGTTGCGCCTCCATCAATGCGATCTCGTCCCGGCCCGGAACGACGATCTCCGGATCCGGCGTGAAGGTGAGCTCCGGGTCGCGGTCCTTGTAGTCCACCGCGTTCAGGATGACCCGCATCGAGTTCAGGCGAGCCGCCTGCTTGTCGTCGGATCTGATGATCACCCACGGTGCGGCGCGGGTGCTGGTGCGGGCCAACATCTCGTACTTGCGCTGGCTGAAGTCGTCCCACCGGTCCTGTGCCTGCAGGTCGATCTCGCTCAGCTTCCATCGGCGCAGCGGATCGGTCCGGCGCCGCTCGAAGCGCCGGGCCTGCGCCTGGCGTGTGACGCTGAAGTAGAGCTTCACCAGGATCAAGCCCTGGCGGACGAGGTCCTTCTCGAACCCGGTCACGCCGCGCAGAAAGTCGCGGCACTCGCGTTCGGAGCAGAAGCCGAAGACCGGTTCGACCATCGCGCGGTTGTACCAGCTCCGGTCGAACAGGACGATCTCGCCGCCCATCGGCAGCTGGGTGACGTACCGCTGGAGGTACCACTGGGTGCGCTGCTCGTCGGTGGGCCTGCCGAGCGCGACGACGCGATAGTGCTTTTCGTTCATGTACCGGGTGATGCGCCGGATGGCGCCGCCCTTGCCGGCCGCGTCCCGGCCCTCGAACAGCACGACCATCCGCAGCTTCTCGGCCTCCAGGTGACGCTGCAGCTTCAGCAGTTCCACCTGCCACGGCCGGAGCCGGTGCTCGGCCCGTTCCTTGCGGGCCAGCGACGCCATCTGTTGCCGCAGTGCGGTGAGCTCCCGCAGCGCTTTCTGATAGGCCGCGCCGGCCTCCTCCGCCGTGAACTCCCGGCCCGGATGGTGAGGTCCCCGGTCCGCCGCCGATGTCTGCACAGGCATCTGGGTCCTCCTCCAGCCGGCGACCCGACCGCACCGGCCGCAGGCACCTGCGGCAGCCGGGTCGGTTTCCAGCCTCGGCCAGGGCGGCCGGCTGCACGTCATCCCGCGTGGATGACGCGGCCGGTGTCGATCAGAGGAGGCCCAGTGCGCGGGCGCGGCGCACCGCCTCGTTGCGCCGGGATGCCGACAACTTGCGCAGGATGCTGCGGACGTGGGTCTTGACCGTGTTGATCGAGACGAACAGCCGGGCAGCGATCTCCTCGGTGGCCAGCATGGCCGCCATCCCCTGCAACACCTCCATCTCGCGCCGGCTCAGCGGCTCGACGATGACCAGGCTCTTGGCGTCGGTGTCCTGGCCCGGCCGGACCGGTGCCACGCTGCCGCCGGCCGGCCGCGAAAGTATCCGGTGTTGTTCAGCCAGCGCCTCGTCATCCCGCATGATCCGGCGCAGCTGCGCCCAGACCTGCTGTACGATCCGCCGTTGCTCACCCGCGGCGGCATGCCGCAGCGCCTGTCCGAGGGCCTCCCGGGCGGCGGCGAGCTCGTCGCTGTGCGCGGCTACCGTGGCCATGACCAGCCACGCCTCGACCGAAACGGGCGTGGGCAGATGCGCCTTGGCGACGATCGGCAGCAGGATCTCCCGGGCCTGCGCGCCCTCGCCGGCGGCGCCCAGGGCGGCGGCCTCCACCACCCGGACGTCGGGCAGGTCGGATTCGGCCAACCCCCGGACGAGCAGGAGTGCCTGGTCCGGTCGTCCGACGGTGGTCATCAGCCGGGCCTGCGACAGGGCGATCTCCCGGGCCAGCCACCGCGGCGCCTGCTCTCGATGGCCCGGGGCGATCCCGTCCAGCACGGTCGCCGCGCCGCGCAGCTCACCCCGGGCCTGCAACCGCCGGGACCTGACCAGCGCGAAGGCGACGGCGGTCAGCGGATCGGTGTCGGTACGGCGCCTGGGGTCGGCGATGCGCAGGTGATGCCCCGCGGCCTCGACGTCGTACCGGTCCATCGCCACCCAGGCCAGGGCGATGTGGGCGCCATCCGCCCAGCGCGCCGTCTCCGCACCGCACCGGGCGGCCAGATCGATGGCTTCGCCGGCCAGCTTCTCGGCCTGTCCGAGCCGCCCGCGGTAGGCCTCGATGAGCGCGCCATGTTGCAGGCAGTGGATCCGATGGGACTCACCGCCGGCCACCGCGATCTCGGCGGACGCGGTCAGTGCTACGGCCGCCGCGTCGATCGCGCCCAACCGGCTGTGCGCCGTTCCCTTGGCCGCGAGCAGGAGCATCGTCAGCTCGGCACGGCGCGCGGCGCACTCCGGTCCGGCGTTGGCCAGGGCAAGTTCGGCCGCGGTGCACGGCTCCAGCGCTTCGGCGTCGTCGCCGCAGCTCACGGCGAGCAGCACACGCACGATCATGTCGGTGAGGGTGAGCGCGTCGGTGTACGGGTCACCACCGCTGTTGACGATGTCCTGAGCGCGCCGCAGCTGGACGGCGCAGCGGTCGGTGGAGCCGCCGGCCAGGGCGAGCGTCGCGGCCACCAGCGCTCCCGCCGCGGTGGGGATGTCCGGCGGCAGGTGCTGCAGGTGGATGCCGAGCTGCCCACCGCGGTCGTCGAGGAACAACCGCCCGGCCGCGAGGTGCTCCACGGTGATCATGGCGGCGATGTCCCAGCTGCCGGCTCGGACCGCGTGGCCGACCGCCTCGGTGGTCCGACCGTGGTTCGCGAACCAGGTGGCGGCGTGCTGATGCAGCTGGCGTAGCTGGTGCGGCGCCTCGCATCGCAGCTGGGCCTGCAGCAGTTCGGCGAACAGCCGGTGGAAACGATAGGCCGCCGCGTCTTCAGCGGCCACTTGGACGAAGGCGTTGCGCCGTTCCAGGTTCGCGAGAACCCGCCGGGCGCAGCTGTGCCCGGTGACGGCTTCGGCCAGCTCGGGCGTGAAGGTGTCCAGGATGCTGATCTGCAGCAGGAAGGACCGTACGTGCGGCGGCTCCAACCGGAGCACCTCGTCGACGAAGTATTCGGCGATGGTCGCCTCGTTGCCGGTCAGGGTATCGACCAGGCCCTCGGCGTCGGTGCGATGCTGCAGGGCCATCGCGAACAGGCGCAGACCCGCGGCCCAACCCTCGGTGTGCTCCAGCAGTGATGCCATCTTCGCCGGACCGAGCTCGACGCCGTGCAGCGCCAGCAACTCGGTGGCCTCCCCGGCGGTGAAGGCCAGATCGGCGCTGCGGATCTCGGTCATCCGCCCGGCCAGGCGGTAGCGGTGCAGCGGGAACGCTGGATCCCACCGGCCGATCAGCACGAGTCGCAGCACCGGGCTGGTGTGGCGCAGCACGAAGTCCAGTTCGGCGGCCCAGGGCATGTCGGACAGGTCGGTGACCCCGTCGAGGACCAGGAACACCGGCGTCTGGTGCTCGGACACCTCGGCGGCGAGCCGGACCAGGAAGGAGTGATCCACCGGCGCGGGCGGCACTGTCGCACTGGGGGCCGGCGAGATCACCAGACCGGCCCGCCGGAGTGCCTCGACGGTGTAGGTCCAGAACAGCCGGCTCTGATCCTGGTCGCCGTCCAGCGTGAGCCAGGCGAACGCGGCCTCCGTCGTGGTGGTGGTCACCCAGGACGCCACCAGCTGGGTCTTGCCGCTGCCCGGCGGTCCGACCACCAGGATGACCGACGCATCCGGCCGATCGGACATCTGCTCCAGTAAGCGGTAGCGGGTGACCAGGAAACGTGGCGGGTCAGGTACCGCGAATCTCGCCTGTAGCAGCGGGTCATCCCCGGTGGAGGAATCAATCGACGAGCCGGTCAGCGCAAAGTCAGCACGCACGGCGCCTCCCCTCTGCGGCCGCAGTTGCACCATCGAGCCTCGCCGTAACCGGGTCACTGCGCATCGTCCGGATCGGATAATCCCGGTCCAGCGGGATCCTCCCCGGCGGATGGTGCGCCAGGATCGCCGGCGGCGTTGGGTGGAAGGGATGGATCGGCCCGGGCCGATCCGGGCCGGAGGTGTGTGATGAGCGGTCGCGGAGCGAAGGCTGACGTCGCGACGGCGGCCCGCCGCCACAGCGGCGGTGGCCCGAAGCCGGCCGCACGCTACGCGGCCGGACGCTCCGCCCGGGCGCGGGTGCCGCTCGAAGCGCATGCCGAACTCCACCTGGGCGCCGACCGGGGGGACCCGGTGCTGCTGCTGGAACGGCAGGCGGAGACCCGGCTGGCGGAGCTCGTTCCGATCCGGTACGGGCGCATGCTGGTGTCGCCGTTCACCTTCTTCCGCGGCGCGGCGGCCATCATGGCGGCGGACCTTGCCGGAACGCCGTCCTCCGGCCTGGAGTGTCAGCTCTGCGGCGACGCCCACCTGAGCAACTTCGGCGCCTTCGCCTCGCCCGAGCGGCGGCTGGTGTTCGACATCAACGACTTCGACGAGACCCATCCGGGTCCGTGGGAGTGGGACGTGAAGCGGCTGGTGGCCAGCCTGGTCGTCGCGGCGCGGGACAACGGCTTCCGCCGGCGGGACCGGGCCGCCGTGGCACGGGCGGCAGTGAGCCGGTACCGGGTCGCGATGGCCGACTTCGCGAGCCGCCGGGAGCTGGACGTCTGGTACGCGCACGCCGACCTGGATCGGGTGAGTGAGCTGGCTCGCGACCAGCTCGGCAAGCAGCGGCGCAAGCGGTTCGCCGAGGCCCAGGCGAAAGCCCGTACCCGGGACAGCATGCAGGCGTTCCGGAAGCTGACCACGGTGGTGGACGGCCAGCGCCGCATCGTGGCCGACCCGCCCCTGCTGGTGCCGGTCCAGGACCTGTTGCCGGACGCCGACCGCGAGGATCTGGAGAAGTGGATCCGGCAGTTGCTGTCCGGATACGCCGCCAGCCTCGCCGCCGACCGGCAGCGCCTGCTGGGGGCGTTCGAGTTCGTCGACATGGCCCGCAAGGTCGTCGGGGTGGGCAGTGTCGGCACCCGGTGCTGGGTGGTGCTGCTGAGCGGGCGGGACGAGAACGACCCGCTGCTGCTGCAGATCAAGGAGGCGCAGCCGTCGGTGCTCGCGGAATTCGTCGACGGCCGGGCGGCGGCGACCAGCGAAGGCGAGCGGGTGGTGTCCGGGCAGCGGCTGATCCAGGCGACCAGCGACATCTTCCTCGGCTGGCACACCGCGGTGGGCATCGACGGCCAGAGCCGCGACTTCTACGTCCGGCAGCTGCGGGACTGGAAGGCGTCCGCGGCCGTCGAAGGCATGGATCCGGCGGCCATGCGCCTGTACGGCGAGCTGTGCGGCTGGACGCTGGCTCGTGCGCATGCCCGAACCGGCGACCGGATCGCCATCGCCGGCTATCTCGGCGACGACGACGCCTTCGACCGTGCCCTGGTGGACTTCGGCGAGCGGTACGCCGATCGCAACGAGAAGGACTTCCAGCTGCTGCTGGAGGCCAGCCGCACCGGCCGGATCACCGTCCAGACCGGGGTGTGACCGGACGCGGATGACCCGCATGACGGAGGGAGACCGCCGTGATCGACCTCAGCGCCGCCGAAGCGGCGCCGAGCACGTCCGCCCAGCGCTGGCTGGCCCGCCTGGCGTTCATCACGGCGGCGGCCGCGACCGTGCTGGTGCTCGCCGTGGCCGGGTTCCGCGGAAGCATCGGGCTGCTCCTCGTCGGCGTGGCCGGAATGGCCGCCGCGCTGGCCGGGGCCTGGTGGTTCCTCACCCATCGAGGACTGGTCCGCTGGCTGGCCGGCGCGCTGGTGATCCTGGCCCCGCTGACCGTCGCCGTGCTGTACGCCCGGGCGCGGCTGGTGTGGGTGGTGATTGTGTTCGCCGTGCTCTGGGCGGCGGCGATGGCTGCCGGCCGCCGTGCGCTCACGGCGACCCGTCCAGCCGGACCGGTGGAGTACGAGACCGCGGCACCGCAGCGGCCGTTCATGATCATGAATCCGAGGTCCGGCGGAGGCAAGGTGGAGCGGTTCCACCTCGCCGAGCGGGCCCGCCAGCTCGGTGCCGAGGTGGTTCTGCTGGAGGGTCCGGGAGAGGTCGACGTGGCCGACCTGGCCGAGCAGGCGATCCGCGATGGAGCCGATCTGCTGGGGGTGGCCGGCGGTGACGGCACACAGGCCCGGGTGGCTGCGGTCGCCGCCCGGCACGGGGTGCCGTTCATGGTCATCTCGGCCGGGACCCGCAACCATTTCGCCCTCGACCTCGGCCTGGACCGGGAGGATCCGGCGAAGTGCCTGGACGCGCTCAGCGACGGCGTCGAGCTGCACATCGACCTTGGTCAGGTGGGGGACCGGACCTTTGTCAACAACGCCTCTTTCGGTGCGTATGCCACCGTGGTGCAGAGCCCCGCGTACCGGGACGACAAGACGCGCACCACCCTCGACATGCTTCCCGACCTGCTCACCGGCCACCGTGGGCCGCTGCTGCGGCTGCGGATCGGGGAAACCGTGCTGAGCGGGTCGCAGGCCGTGCTGATCAGCAACAACCCGTACGGCTCGGACGACCTGGCCGGACTGGGCCGCCGGCCCCGGCTGGACGGCGGTGTGCTGGGCGTCCTTGCCGTCCGGATCCGGAGTGCCGGTGAGGCGGCCGGCCTGGTCCGCAGGCGGCGATGGACACGGTCGATCACGGTGCTGGACGCGGCCGAGGCCGTGGTCGAGGCCGACGTACCCTCGATTCCGGTGGGCATCGATGGCGAGGCGGTCACCGTGTCCGCACCGGTGCGGTGCACGACGAGGCCCGGGGCGCTGCGGGTCCGGGTGCCGCGCGGCCGGCCGGGCGTGCCGCCGCCGCGACCGGAGCTCGACTGGGCCCGGCTCCGCAGCCTGGCATTGTCCACCGGGCGCCGATGAGGGTGGCGAACCGGCCGCCCGCGAACGTCACGGCACCCGGGCCGGATGGCGATCACCCGGCGCCGGTGTGAGGTCGGGGTTCTGGATCACCACGGTTCGGGAGAGCTTGTCGTGCAGGCCCTGGTGCCGCCGGTCGACCACGGCCCACAGCGCGAGCAGCGGGAGGTACGCCAGCACGATGGCCCGGACCAGTGCCGCCGGCCAGGACACCGGCCGTCCCCCGGTGTTGACCACCCGCACGCCGACCAGGGCCATCCCGGGAGTCCGCCCGGCCAAGGACCAGAACAGCGCGCAGTAGATCGCGAGCACCGCCGGAAGCACGACCAAGTATGCCGAGGCGAAACCGCGAGTCAGGTCGTAGGCCCGGGCGCTGACCACCGAGGCGACCAGGCTGACCACCGCGGTACCCACGGCGAAGAACCCCGCGACGATCACGGCGTCGATCAGATAGGCGATCGCGCGGCTGACCAGACCGGCATGCCGGCTCGCCACCGCGGCGGTCACGGATCGCCGGCCGGCGCCGCCACCGGCTCCGGGCCGCGGCGCAACATCCGCGAGGTCAACCTCTCGACGGCCGTGTCGCCGGTGGCCGCGCCGGCCCGGATGCGGGCCACCAACTCGTCCACCATGCTGTTCCGCTGTCCGTGCAGGACGGCCTGGATCCGCTCGGGTTGCTGCTCCAGAACGGTGAGCACCTCGTCCAGAACGGTCAGCACGACGGGACGCAGGATGCGCTCGATCTGGGCATCCACCACCCGGTTGACGATCGATGATCCGGCGACTGCGGAGACCGCCGAATCGACCGCGTCCGTTGTGCGCCGGCGCCGCAGCGCCCGCTCGCGGGCGCCACGTTCCGCCAGAACGGCGGTTCGTGCCCGCCGACGCGCGTCGGCGCGGCGGAGGTCGCCGAACCACCGGCCGGCGGCGTCCCCGGCCTCGCACGCCGCGCCCAGCGCGACGTCGCGCCACACGCCCGCGCCGCCCACCACGATGAGCACGTCCCGTACCGCGCCGGCGGTGGTCATCGCCGCCGAGGTGGAACGGCGCGCGACCCCCGTCACGATCGATTCACCGGTTGCGTCACCGGTTGCGGCCGGCTCGCCGGCCACCGGCGGTTCCACCGTTGTTGTCATCGGCTCTCTCGATCCCTCATCGTCACGCGTCAGCGTGGACGACCAGCATCACGGTCGGTGAGCCAGCGTCGATGGGGACCGTTGGCTTCCTCCGCATCGTGGTGGAGCCGGCGGCCGGGTGCCTCATCCCGGGTGGATGACGGATCGGGCACCCGTCGGTGTACCCGGTGTCCGGTCCGGGGCCGGCTGTCCTGGTTGCACACCTGGATCACTTCCACGCCGCACCGGTCGAGCCGGGTCAGCAACCGGCGCAGTTGTTCGGCGGACAACCGGCCGCGGATCGTCGTCTGCCGGGCCACGGCATGGCATCGCAGGTCGGCGAAGGCGGTACGCAGCGCCGGGCCGAACAGGCCTTGAACACGAATCTCGTAGTGCACGTCCATGACGCAGGCTGCTCCGAACCAGATCGATGGTGAACCTCTCCGGAATGCTTCCCCGGCCGGCACCGGTTGGCTTCATCCGTGGCGAATGGACCGGCCGCACGACCGTCCCGGCCCCCGATCGTCGGGTGCTGCGGTGCCCGGAACCATCCGCAGCGCGTGTTGTCGGCCCGGCCGCGGACATGATCCGCTGGCTGAAGACAGCGCGACAGACCGTCGCGCCGCGACAGGTACGCGCGAGCCGGGGGTTGCGGGCGACACGTCGCGCCCGTCGCGAGGCGCCGGCGATGGCGAAAAGGGGTGGCATGAACAGGCGGGAGGCCGGCCGCGGTACCGGCGGGCGGAAGCCGGCGGCGCCGCCGCCCGGGTGGACCGGTGTCGGCGCCGGCGATGCGCGTCCGGTCCGCCAGCCCGCCGCTGCCCGGTCGCCCAAGATCTCCCGGCCGCAGGTGAGTCCTGCGGCGGTGCTCCGCCACCGTCTGATCGATCTGCTGGACGCGTCCATGAGCCGCCCGGTCACCGTGGTCTGCGCGGGCGCCGGTTGGGGCAAGACCGCGCTCGTCTCCGCGTGGGCGGCGGCCGGCCGACTTCCGGCCGCCTGGCTCAGCCTGGACGAGAGCGACAACGACCCGGAGGTGTTCTGGACCAATGTGGCGGCAGCGCTGCGGGCCGCGGGCGCCGTACCGCCGGACAGCTCGCTCGCCCCGCACGGCGACGTGCCGGAGAACGCCGCCGTGCGGATCCGTGACCTCATCCGCGGCCTCGGCCGGCTGCCCACACCTACCGTGCTGGTCCTGGACGACTTTCACCGGATCCGCGATCGCCCTCTGATCCGGGATCTCGCCGGCCTGCTGCGGACGCCCCAGACCGGATTCCGGCTGGTGCTGATCAGCCGCTCGCAACCGGCCTTGCCGCTGCACCGCCAGCGCCTCCAGGGTGAGCTGAGCGAAGTACGGTCGGACGATCTCGCCTTCACCGCCGAGGAGGCCGCCGAGCTGTTCGCCACCCGCGGCTTACGTCTCCGACACGACGACGTGATGGTGCTGGTGAAGCGCACCGAGGGCTGGGCCGCGGGTCTGCAGTTCGCAGCCACGTTCCTCACCGAGTCGCCGGGCCGCCGCACGGCCGCCGACTTCGCCGGGGATGTCCGGCCGGTGGAGGGCTATCTGACCGAGGAGATGCTGGCCCTGCAATCGCCCCGGACGCGCAGGTTCCTTCTCTACACGAGCATCTGCGACCACCTGTGCGGCGAGCTGGCCGACGCCGTCACCCAGCGGATCGGCGGGCAGCGCACCCTGGAGCGCCTGGAGCAGGCGGAGCAGTTCGTGGTCCGGCGGGGTGTGCGGCCCCACTGGTTCCGGTATCACTACCTCGTCCGCGACGTGCTGCGCCACCGCCTGGCCGTGGAAAGCCCGGCCATGGTGCCGCAGCTGCATCTGCGGGCGGCCCAGTGGTACGCCCTCCACGGCCTGACCTTCGACGCCCTGCACCACGCCGCGGCCGCCGAGGATTGGCGGTACGTCGGGCGCCTGATCGTCGGGGCTGCTCCGATGGTCCTCTCCGCCGACCGCGACGCCCTGGTCAGGATCCTCGAACAGGTGCCGGCCGAGCAGTTCGGCAGCACCGCCGAACTGGTGATGTGCGCGGCCATCCGGTTGTACTTCTCCGGGGACTACGACTCCATTCCGCGGCGCCTCGGCGAGGCCCGGGACCTGCTGGCCGGGCACCCCGAAGGCGAAGGTCTCGCCGTCGAGGTGGCCATCCGGGCCCTGGAGACCGCGGTGCACCGGATCCGCGGTGACATGCCCGCCGTGGTGGAGAACGCCGGTCGCCTGATCACCACGCTCACCCGGGCCCCGCTCACCCGGCTGCCGTCCATGTTGCAGTACCGGGCGATCGCCCTGAACAGCCAAGGCGTCGGACTGTTGTGGACCGACCGGCCGGAGGAGGCGGTGCGCAGTCTCTGGGTGAGCGCCACAGCGGCGCGTACCGTCGGTGTGGAGATGATCGAACTCAGCGCCATCTCCCACCTGGCGCTGCTCGAGGTGCTGTCCGGTTCGGTGCGGGAGGCGGAGCGGCTGGTCCGCCGGGCGCGTGACCTGGCCGACCAGCACGGCTGGCGCGATGTCCCGCAGGCGGTGCCGGCCGACCTGGCCGCGGCGCTGGTGGAGATCGAGCGGAACCATCTGAGCGCCGCGCATCGCGCCGTCCAGCACGGCCTGCGGGAGCACCGCGTCGAGCCCGAGACCGCCGACCGGGCGATGTGGCTGGGCATCAAGGCCCGGCTGATGGTGACGGAGCACGACCTGAGCGGCGCGTCCGCGCTCCTGGACGAGGCCAACCGGCAGCGAAGCGGGGTGTCCCGCATGCCCACCCTGGAACGGTGGCTGCTGCGCCTGGAGTCCGAGGCGAACCTCATGGCCGGGCGGCCGGACCTGGTGGAGAGCCGGTACGGCGACCCGGATCGCCGGACCACGCTGACCTTCCCGGAGCGCATCCTGCTGGCTCGCGCCGCGTTCGCCGGACACGACCTGCACCGTGCCGAGGCACTCCTGGGCGGGCCGGGCGCGATGATGGCGGAGACCGTCGCCTCGGTGGAGGCCGGCGTCCTCACCGCCCTGGTGGCGGACGCCGCCGGCCAGGGCCCCCGCGCCGCCGACGTGCTCGCGCAGTCGGTCGCCCTGGCCGCGCGGGAGGGCATCCGCCGCCCGTT
>DASSAL010000361.1:0-5037 GCA_035685405.1 Actinoplanes sp.
CAGCCGAGCGCCTCGGCGGTCTCGTGCTCGGACAGGTCCAGCAGATAACGGCAGATCAGCACGTCCCGGTGGCGGTCGTCGAGGGTGCCCAGCGCGGCCACCAGCTGCACCCGCCGCTCGGCCGCCAGCGCCGCCGCGGCCGGCTCGTCCGGCCCGGTCACCGGCTGCTCGGCGCGCGCCGCGGCCTGCAGCACCAGGGCGTCCCGGCGGCGCCGGGAGCGATGCAGGTTGCGGGTCTCGTTCGCCACGATCGCCAGCAGCCACGGCCGGAAGGTGTCGCCGGTGCGGCAGGACCGCAGCTTGCGGTACCCCTTCACGAACGCCTCCTGCACCACGTCGTCCGCGTCGTCGCCGGCGCCGAGCAGCGCCGCCGCCCGGTGCGCGGGCGCGGTGTACTTACCGACCAGATGCTCGTACGCATCCAGGTCGCCACGCTGGGCCCGGGCCACCGCCTCCGCGTCGTCCAGTGCTCCACCTCCCACCCCGTAGACACCGGTACCGGCGATCGGGTTCCCGGGCCGGAACCCCCGGCCGGTGTGCGGTGTCCACCTGGTGGAGGTGCACGATGACCAGACTGCTCCGAAGCGTCGCCGTTCTGCTGCTCGCCGCGGTGAGCGTACTCACCGTGAGTACCCCGGCCCGGGCCGGTGGCTGGGCCACCACGCTGCTCGACCCGCTACCCGACCGCCTGGAACCGGGCACGGCGTACACGATCGGGTACTGGGTCATGCAACACGGCTTCCATCCGTACTCCGGTGAGCTCGGCGAGACCGCCCTGCGGCTCACCGACGACCAGGGCAAGACCACGTCGTACCGGGGGACACCGCTGCCGGAAGCCGGCCACTACGCCGCCGCGGTGGTGTTCGGCCGTGGCTCCTGGCAGATGTCCAGCCTCCAGGGCCTGTTCGGCGAGTTCGAGATCGGCCGGGTGACCGTGCCCGGCGGGCTGACGCTCCAGCCCGCGGAGCAGCCCGCGCAGGTCGCCATCCCGGCCGCCCCCGGCAAGCACTGGGCCGCGGTCCGGCCGCCGCTGCCCACCGGCCCGGCGCCCGCCGTGCGCGGCACCGAGCCCGCGGCGCCGGTCCCGGCCGCCGGCACGGACGCCGGTTCCAGCTCCCCGGGCCTGGGTCCCGTGGTGCCGATCGCCGGCGGCGCGCTGGCCGTGGCGCTCATCGCCGTGCTGCTGCGCCGGCGGGCGCGGCCGGCGCACTGACACCGGAGGGCCGGCGGTTGCGGCCCGCTACGGCGGCCCGGATCAGGACGATGCGGAGGCCCGCGGTCCGGTATGGGTGACCGGGCCGCGGGCCTCCTGGGAAGGGGAGTGTGGTCAGCTGAGCGGCGGGTACGCGTTGGCCATCAGCTCACGGAACTGAGCGGAGAACCACGCACCCGAGATCGGCGCGTTGGGCAGTGCGCCGGTCATGCTGTTGCCGTTGCGCTCGTTACCGGTGTAGGTGGGGTCGCACATCCGGTCGAAGCCCTTGCCCTCGTTGTTCGGGATCAGGCTGCTGGAACCGTCGGACTCACCCGGCGGCTTGACCCAGACGTACGCGTCGATGCCCGTCTCCGGGTTGGCCCGCGGCCGCTCGCCGAGGCCGGCGCCGGACTGGTTGCACCAGTTGCCGGCGTGGATGCGGCGGTCGATGCGGGATTCGTTGACGAAGGTGTCGATGTTGCTGGTGTTCGTGCTCGGGCCGGCCGGCCGGTTCGGGCCGCCCCAGCCGTTGCGCGAGGTGTCGATCAGCATGCCGATGTTGGAGCTGAAGCCGGCCGAGACGAGCTGCTGCCGGAAGCCCTGAGCGAAGCTCAGCTCGTCGACGTACATGTTCCAGTCGACCCACTTGGACTGGCGCACCTGCTGGCCGTTCACCGTCTGGTTCACGGTGAAGTGCGGCTCCCGCAGCGCCGAGTAGTTGGCCGTGTTGACGATGAAGCCGGTCACGTTGTTCACGCTGCCGGAGGCGCGGGCGGCCTCCATCAGGATCTGCGCGGTGGGGCCGGAGTTGCTGTCCCAGCCGATCCAGCCGTGGTGCGCGGCGTCCACGTAGTTGTAGACGTTCGGGATGGCGCCGAGCTTGTTCAGCGCGTACCCGACGCCCTGCACGTAGCCGCCGTTGGCCTTCATGGTGGCGCAGGTCGCGATGTTGGTGTTGGTCACCAGGTTGGGCAGCGAGTCGATCTCGATGATGTTGATGATGCGCAGGCTGCGGTACTTCGTGTCGGCCTGGATCGCGGCGATCGGGTCGATGTACTCCGCCTTGTAGCGGGGCAGGTCGTTCACGCCCAGCTCACCGTTGGAGGCCAGCGCCGAGCAGTCCCGGCCGGGCAGGTTGTAGATCACGAACTGGATGTAGCCGGCACCCTGGGCGACCGCCCGGTCCAGGTGGTCCCGCACGCCCATGCTGCCGTTGGAGCTGCTGTTCTCGGTGCCCTCGATGGCGGCGATCCGGTCCAGCCAGACCGCGGTCGGGTTGCTGGAGACCCGGTTGCCGCCGGGCTCCGCGTTGGCCTTGGCCTGCCACTCCGGGTTCACGTAGCCGCGTGCCCCGGCGTACGGGTTGTCCACCTTGGTGCCCGGCGACGTCGGTGGCGTGGTCGGTGGCGTGGTGGGTGGCGTGGTCGGCGGGGTAGTGGGTGGCGTGGTGGGCGGGGTCGTCGGCGGCGTCGTGGGTGGCGTGGTCGGTGTGGCGCTGCCGGTGCAGACCGTGCCGTTCAGCGAGAACGACGCCGGGCGGGCGTTGGTGCCGGAGTACGAGGCGTTGAACCCCAGGTTCGTCGTGGCGTTCGTGGGGAGGCTGGTGCTCCACGACGGGTTCTGCACGCTGACGTTCTGGCCGGACTGGGTGAACGTCCCGCTCCAGCCCTGGGTGATTCGCTGGTTGCCGGGGAAGGTCCAGGTCAGCTGCCAGCCGTTGCTGATCGGGTCACCCAGGTTCGTGAGGATGATGTTGGCGGTGAAGCCGGTGTCCCACTGGTTCACCGTGTAGTCGACCCGGCAGCCGGCTGCGGCGCTGGCCTGCGTGGCCGCGACCACGCCGAGGCCGGCGACCAGGGCCGCCGAAGACGCGACGATCATGCCGCGTCTGGCGAGGAGGGATCTCATGAGCGGGTTACTCCTTAGGGGAGGGGTGCGACTGCCCGTGATGCTGACATGGGAGCGCTCCCACAGGCAATGGTTTCGAAATTTTTCGGCAATATCCTTTGTGGCTTAGGCCGCCGTGCACGAGACCGCCGGAACCGAGTTGGTGGCGCCACGGGAGGCAGTGAAGCCCCACGAGGTGGTGGCACCGGCCGCGAGCGACCCGTTGTACGACATGTTGCGAGCGGTCACCGCGTTGCCGGACGTGGTCACCGCGGCGTTCCAGGTGTTGGTGAAGCGCTGGCCGTCGGCCCAGGTCCAGGTCACCGTCCAGCCGGAGATCGCCGACGAGCCGGCGGTCACCCGGACCTCGGCCTGGAAGCCGGTGCCCCACTGACCGCCGAGGACGTACGTCGCCGTGCAGCCCCGGCCCGGCGCCGGCGTGGTGGTCGGTGGCGTGGTCGGCGGCGTGGTGGTGGGCGGTGTCGTCGGTGGCGTGGTGGGCCGGGTGGTGGACGGTGTGGTGGGCGTGGTTCCGCCGTAGACCGACGCCTCCCGTGACGTGGCGCGGATGCCGTTGGCCCCGTTGAACAGCCGCTGACCCCAGGACGTCAGCTGGTTGACGTCGAAGTTGAGCACCATATCCAGGTATTCCACGCCGCCGCCGTTGCCGCTCCACGACCAGCCCAGGTAACCGATGCCGAGGGACTGCGCGGTGGCCAGGATGGCGTCCTCGTCCGGATTGCCGTCGGAGTGGTTGTGCCCGAACTCGCCGACCACGAGCGGCAGCCCGGCGGCCTGGAACCGGTTCAGGTAGTCGGAGATCTCGGCGGCGGTGTCGAACACTCCGTACATGTGGATCGAGAAGATCGTGTTGTGCTGCGGGTCGGCGGCGAACACCGAGGCCGCGTTGTCGCGCATGGTGAACTGCCAGTCCTGACCCCAGTTCGGCGCGTCCACCATGATGGCGTGCTGGAAGCCGGCCGCGCGCAGCCTGGTGATCGCGGACTTGGTGGCGTCGGTCCACGCGGCGGCACCGTTGTTGCCCCACGGCTCGTTGCCGATGTTGAGGATGACGTAGCGTTCCTGGCCGTCCAGGGCGCTCTTGATGCTGATCCAGTAATCCACCGCCTGGGCCAGGGTCGCGGCGCCGCTCTGCTCGCCGTACCCGGTGGTGTCATGCACCTCCAGCACGCAGATCAGCCGGTTGGCCCGGCACTGGCTGATCACGGTGGCGACGTTCGCGGCGCTGTCCGGTCCCCAGCGCTGCCCGCTGCCGAGCACCACCCGGACCGTGTTCGCGCCGAGCGCCTTGATGTCGGCCAGCGCCTGCGGCGTGCGGCTCTGATACCAGGTGTGTGCGTGGTTCACCCCGCGCATGACGAACGGGTTGCCGTTGGCGTCCAGGATCCGGCTGCCGCTGACGGTGAACCCGGCGGCCGCGCTGGCCGGCTGTGCCACCAGCGCGACCATCCCGATCAGGACGGCGAGCGCGGCAAGAGCGGAGGCGAGCACGCCGGAGCGTCTGCGCACGGTCATCGGTTTCCTCCATCTGTGTCGGGAGCGCTCCCACGATGGATCGATGGCCATCTTCTTACCTACTCGGTTCAGTGCTGTCAATGAAACTGGTTTGTTTCGCGGGCTTGACAACCAGTTAACGAAGGACCAGGCTCATGGGAGCGCTCCCACTGCGACGTCCGTCGATGTCCAGGAGAGGACTCCCCCGTGCATCGCCTGAGATCCATCGCCGTCGTCGCCGCCGTGTCGCTGTTCGGCTCGGCGGCGGTCGTCCATCAGGTCGGCTTCCGGCCGGACCTCGCCGCGGCCGCGGTCGCGGCCGATCCGTACGCCTGGAAGAACGTCCGCATCGACGGTGGGGGTTTTGTCCCGGGGATCGTCTTCTCCCGTGCCGAGCGCAACCTGATCTACGCCCGTACGGACATCGGCGGGGCCTACCG
>DASSAL010000362.1:0-6278 GCA_035685405.1 Actinoplanes sp.
CCGAGGAAGGCGATCGGCATGGACAGCGGGCGTCGTTCCACCAGGCGGGGGAGAATCCCGGCCAACAGGGCGCCCACGCCGATCAGGGCGAAAATCAGGTCGGAGATGTGCACCCGGTCACTCTGCCCGGGCCGATGGCGATTGATGCCTCAGCCGGCTGCCAGATCCGCGATGGCACTGCGGTCGAGCTGCCTGAGCAGATCGGCCGGATCGTCGTACGTGGCCACGGCGCCCGCCTTGACCAGCTCGTCGGCGCTGGTGCCGCCGCACAGCAGCCCGATGGCCGGGATGTGCAACCGGACCGCCGCCTCGACGTCCCACACCGAGTCGCCGACGAACACCGCCCGCTGCGGATCCAGCCCGGCCCGCTCCAAGGCGGCCCGCAGGACGTCCGGCTCGGGGTTGCCGTGCGCGGCGTCGGCGGACGAGGCGGCCGCGGCGATCACGTCGTCCGCGCCCAGCACCCGGCGCAGCACCCGGAGCTCGGATTCCTTGGCCGCCGAGGCCAGCACCACCGCGAGACCCCGGCCGGCCACCGCGGCCAGCAGTTCCGCCGCGCCGGGCAGCGGCCGGAGGCGTTCCCACCAGGCGGCGTACAGCACGTCGTGGGCGACGGTGATCTCCCCGTCCTGCGCCTTGTCGCGATCCGCACCGAGCAGGTGGTCCAGGATCTGTTCGGTGCCCATCCCGATGGCCCGGTGGATCTCCGCCATCGGCACGTCCCGGTCGTGCTGGCGCAGCGCCTCCCACCACGCCTCGGTGTGCAGGTATGTGGTGTCGACGAGCGTGCCGTCGACGTCGAAGATCACCCCCGGTCTGCTCATGATCCGGCAGTACCCGGCAGCAGCATCTCGAACCACACGGTCGAGCCGCGCACCGTCGGATCGGTGCCCCAGGAGTCACTCAGCTCCTCGATCAGGCCGAGACCGCGGCCGCGGCTGCTGAGCGCATCGGTGTGCGCCCGGGTCACGCTGCCCCGGGTGCCGGTGTCGGCGACCGAGACGAGCAGGCGCTCGGCGCTGAGGTCGATGCGTACCTCGGCGGGGGTGCCGGCGTGCAGCAGCGCGTTGGTGGTCAGCTCGCTGGTGCACAGGATGGCGGCGCCGATCACCGGATCGGGCACCGCCCAGTCACGCAGCCGGGCGGTCATCCACTGCCGGACCCGGCTCGGACCGGTCGGCTCGGCGGCGACCAGCATGGTGGCCGAGCGGCTCAGCGCCACCGCGCGTTCCACCGCCAGCACCGCGACGTCGTCGTCGGTCGGCCCGTCCACCGCCGCGGTGGCCAGCGCGCAGATGTTGCGCGGGTCGCCGCTGACCGCGCCGGCCGCGACGGCGACCAGGGCGTCCAGTCCGTCGGCCAGGGCGCGGTCGCGGCGTTCCACCACGCCGTCGCTGAACATCAGGATGGTGTCGCCGGGCTCCAGCGTCACCGTCCCGGTCTGCCACCGCCCGCCCAGGCCCAGCGGGGCACCCGGCGGCACCTTCACCAACTCGGCCGTGGCCGGTTCGCCGGCCAGGCCGGCCCGGCGCAGCACCGGCGGCGGGTGACCGGCGCTGGCCAGCGTGATGGTGCCGTCGGACGGGTCGAGCACGCCGTAGACCACGGTCACGAAGATCTCTTCGTTGCGCGACTCGGCGCCCAGCGAGCCGACCAGGCGGTCCAGGCCGGCCAGCACGCTCGGCGGCGCCGGATCGGTCAGGGCCAGTGCCCGCAACGCGGCGCGCACCTGCCCCATCACCGCCGCGGCCCGGACGTCGTGCCCGGCCACGTCACCGAGCACCATGGCCAGCCGGCCGCCGGGCAGCTCGAACGCGTCGTAGAAGTCGCCACCGGCGGCGTTGCCGTCCACGCCCACGTCATAACTGGCGGCGATCCGGAAGGTGTCCAGCTCGGGCAGGTGCTCGGGCAGCATGCTCCGCTGCAGCAGCTGCGCGGTGCCGTGCTGTGCCTCGAAGCGGCGGGCCCGCTCGGTGGCCTGCGCAACCAGCTCGGCGGCGGCGGTGAGCAGGGCCCGCTCGGCGGGCAGCCAGCTGTGCGCGGTGCGATAGCCGAGGGTCAGGGCGCCGCGTACGGACGGCGTGCGCAACGGCACCGCGGCCAGCGCCTGGATCCGGCGTTCGTGCCGGTCGGAGGCGATGTGCGCGAGCGGTGCACCGTCGGGCTGGAACGACGGGCGGCCGGACTCGGCGGCGATCACCAGCGGGGCATTGTCGTGCTGGGTGCGCTTCCACACCGGGGGCAGCCGCTCATCCGCCTCGTCCAGCATCTCGCCGCGGATCCGCCGCACGTATCGGTAGGCGCTGCCGTCGTCGACCGCGAACACGCAGTGGTCGGCGTCGAACGCCGCCATGCCGTACGACAGCACGACCCGGGTCACGTCGTCGATGGTCAGCGCGCCGGCCAGCCGGGCGGTGAGGTCACCGAGGCTCTGCAGCCGGTCGACCACCTGGGTGGTTTCCGCCGCCACGGTGAGCACACCGGCGATCCGGCCCTTGGAGTCGCGGACCACCGAGTGCCCGCGGGTGAAGAACGCCTGCTCCAGCCGGCCGCCGGGCCCGCGCGGCACGCCGACCGGCGTTTCCGCCGCCAGGTAGGGCCGGCCGGTGCGGACCACCTCGGCGATCACCGGGCCCACCTCCGGTGCCCGCCACAGGTCGCCGAAGACCTGGGCGGCCGGGCGGCCGAACGCGGCCGGGTGCTGGTGCCGGATGACCTCGGCGTACGCGTCGTTGTAGAGCAGCAGGTGGTCCTCGCCGTAGGTGAGCGCCATCGGCATCGGGGCGGCGAGCACCAGGTCGACCGTGGTGCGGATGGCCGGGTCCCAGTCGCGGAGCGGGCCCAGCGGCGTGCCGCTCCAGTCGGTGCCGGCGACCAGCTCGGCGCACGCCCGGGTGTGCGGCGACGCGGCACCGGCCTGACTCGGCAGCGCGGTCGTCGCGGAAGGTGTCCCGCCTCCCGGTCCGGCCATGGGGAGAGACTATCCCGACTCGTCCGTTTGGACGATGCCGCACTGGCCGACCGTCGGATTATCGACCGATTCACGCGGTTGGTGGCTGGGTGCCCACTGTGGGTGGCGATTGCCGGCCGGCTCCGCGAATCGCCTCGCCGACATCGGCGGGCCGGCGCGGCTCCGCCTAAGGTCGGTGATACCGGCGCGGTGCCGGCCGAGGTGCCGAGCGAAGGGAGTGGCGATGACCGGAGATGGCCTGGGCCGGGGACTCAGCGACATGTGGCGGTCGGTGTTGTTGTTCCTGCCCGCGGCGCTGGCCTTCATCGCGATCCTGGTCATCGGCTATGTGCTGGCCCGGCTGACGCGCAGGCTGGTGGGCAAGGCGCTGCACCGGGTGGGCTTCGACCGGGCGGTGGACAAGGGCGCGATTGGACGGGCGCTGCGCGGCAGCAAGATCACCGCATCGGATCTGTGCGCCAAGATCGCCTTTTACGCCGTGCTGCTGTTCGCCCTGCAACTGGCGTTCGGCATCTGGGGACCGAATCCGGTGAGCGACCTGCTCACCCAGCTGATCGCCTGGCTACCCCGGGCGTTCGTGGCGATCGTCATCATCGTGGTGGCCGCGGCCATCGCCGGTGCGGCGCACGACCTGATCGCCAGCGCGCTGGGCGGGCTGTCGTACGGCCGGCTGCTGGCCCGGGTGGCCTCGGTGCTGATCATCACGCTCGGCGTGATCGCCGCCCTGGACCAGGTGCGGATCGCCACCGCGGTGACCCAGCCGCTGCTGATCGCGGTGCTGGCCACGGTGGCCGGCGTAGTGATCGTGGGGGTCGGCGGCGGGCTGGTGCGGCCGATGCAGCGGCGCTGGGAGGTGTGGCTGGACCGGGCCGGCGCGGAGTCGGTGGCGATCCGGGAGCAGGCCCGGACGTACGCCGAGGAGAAGGCCCGGGCGGCGGCCGAGGCGGAGGCGGCCCGGCGGGCCGAGGAGGAACGCCGCGCGGAGGAGGCCCGGCTGGCCGAGGAGGCGCGCAAGGCGGAAGAGGCCCGCAAAGCCGAGGAGGCCCGGCTGGCCGAGGAGGCCCGCAAGGCGGAAGAGGCGCGTCAGGCTGAGGAGGCGCGGCTGGCAGCGGAACGGCGCGCCGAGGAGGCCCGGCTGGCGGAGGAGGCCCGCAAGGCGGAGGAGGCACGTCAGGCCGAGGAGGCGCGGCGGGTCGCGGAGGCGCGGCTGGCCGAGCAGGCCCGGGCCGAGGAGGTGCGCCGCGCGGAGGAGGCCCACAAGGCCGAGCTGGCCCGGATCGCGGAGGAGAAGCGCACCACCGCGGCCGGGGCGACGGCGGTCCCGCCCGGGGCGACCGCGGTTTCGCCCGCGTCGGACGCGGTTTCGCCCGGGGCGGACGCGGTTTCGCCCGGGGCGGACGCCGTCCCGCCCGCGGCGGGCGTCGCGGGGCAGCCTGTGGCCTCGGACGAGGCGGAGGACACTCAGGTCATCCCGATCCAGCAGCCGCCCACCCGGCGCTCGCTGACCGACACCGCGGTGGATCTCGAGCCGGTGGACGACCGGCCGCACATGATCCCCGGCTTCGACCGGACCGAGGACGAGGGCGAGCGGACCCAGGTGCTGCCGCCGGCCGGTGGGGCCGACGACACCCAGGTGTTGCCTACCGAGCCGCCGGCGCCGAAGGGGCCGTCGCGCCGGCGCCGTCGCCGCTGATCACCAGCGCGTGGGCAGGATCAGCGGGCCGGCAGGGTCGCGGCGAGCTGACAGACGGCCAGCAGGCGGCGCAGCACCCAGTCGTCGGCGGTCCAGTCGATCGCGCCGGCCGGTGGTGTCCAGCCGTGCTTGACGGCGGCGTCGCGCACCCCTTCCGCGTAGGCCGCCAGCAGCACCGCGGTCAGCGGGCGGACCTCGCCGGAGAGGCTGTCCCGCACGGCGGCGGCGTGCTGGTCGACGACGGCGAGCAAGCCCGGCGACGCGGCCGCGGCGGTGCGGCCGCCGGCGCCGACCGCGGCGGTCAGCTCGTCGAGGCTGGCGTGGGCGGAGCGCAGGGCAGCGCGGGCGGCAGCGCCGCTGAACAGGCCATTCATGAAGGGAAACGGTAGGAAGCCAGGGGTAGCCAACGGTTTCCCCGACCGGTGCAGCTCGGTTGAAGATGGCCGGGCGGGGAATGGTGGGCACAACATGAGCGACTGCACCGGAGGGCACAGCATGACCGATGAACCGGACGATCTCACCGTGCAGGCGCTGGGCAAGCTGGGCGAGGCACTGGAGACCGTCGAGCGGGTGCGCGGGCACCTCTACTCGCTGCACCAGCTCACCGGCACCGCGGATTTCCAGCTGGATCAGGCCGTGTCGCTGTTCATGCAGGCCGGGCACCCCAAGCTGGCCGAGCGGATCCAGCGCGAGCTGATCGGGCGCAACGTGATCCCCGGGCAGTGGACCTACCAGATCGTAGAGGCGTTCGACGACGGCTACTACGCCTACTTCCGCACGGTCGAGAAGGACGCCCGGGACGAGCTGGCCCAGGGCCGGCGGCACCTGTACGAGGCGCAGCTCAAGCGGCAGCGCCACACCCAACGGGACGACTAGGTCTTATTCGGCCGGTTCCGGGTTGCTCGGGCGGCGGCGGGCGGTGTCGTCGGCGATGATCACGGTGGCGACGAGCAGGGAGACCACAACCGCGAAGAGCCAGGAGGCGTCGTCGACGAGCCTCGCGGCCAACGGGGCCTGGACTGCGGCGAGCAGGAAGCCCAGCCACGCGAAGCGGCGCTGACGATCGGAGAGAAATCCGGCAGAACGCATCCCGTTAGTTTGGCCGGGGCACCTCGGAACGCCGTCACCCGTTCGGTCGAGACGGCGTTGTCCGATGGTGCGATCAGATTGCCGGCGGCGTCGGCTGTTCACCGCGTTGTTGCTGCTCATCCCGGTGATGACGGGCGCCTGTGAGCCGGTGCCGACGCCGGTGCCACATATCGGACATCAGGCATCCGAAAGGGTGGTCGCCGGATCACTGCACGGGCGTACCGGGGCCTATCTCCTGGTGCGCGACGCCGCCTCCCGGGTCGAGGTGCGGCTGGCCGACCTGCCCGGCCTGCTGTACCGGATCAGCACGCCGGCCGGGTCCGGGCTGGCGCCGCGGGTCACCGGGCCCACCGGCCGGATCCGGGTGGGCCTGCAGTCCACCGGCGAGGACGGGCCGGACATCGTGACGATCCTGCTGAACCGGTCGGTGCGCTGGGACATCCGGCTGCCGGCCGGAGCCGGGGAGCAGCGGCTCTACCTGGCCGAGGGCTCGGTGACCCGGCTGGACCTGGGCTCGTCCGGGCT
>DASSAL010000363.1:0-12627 GCA_035685405.1 Actinoplanes sp.
GCGCCGGCCAGGTCGGCGTCCCGCAGCCCGTGCACGGTCAGCGCCGGGATGGACACCGGTCCGGCGGGACGGACCAGACCGTACGTGACCCGGCCGCACGGGATCCGGGCCTGGGTGACGAGCACCGCCCCGTACGCGATGATCTCGTCGCGGCGCAGGTCCAGGCCGGTGGTCTCGAGGTCGACGACGCAGAACTCCGCCTCGCGCCACGGGGTGCGCGGGTGCGGTGCGGGCAGCCGCCGGCGACCGAACCCCCTGGCGCCGGCGGTCATCGGTCGAGCCTGCGCATCCAGTCCGCATCGATGCGGGTCTGCACCAGGGCGATGGCCCGGAACGACTCGCGCAGGTGGCGGCGGGTGAGGGTGTCGAGGTCCCTGGGCGCGAGGTAGGTCGTCGGCGTGCTCCCGGAGCGGATCGCCCGCATCTGGTGCCGCAGCAGCAACGAGTACACGTCGTCGAATCCACCGGCCAGCGTGTCCGCCTCGTCCGCGCTGAGCAGCCCGGTCTGCGCCCCGCGCCGCAACCGCTCGGTCGTCGTACCGCGGGTGTCGCCGCTGACGATGGCGATCCACCGGGCCAGCGCCACCACCGGGGCCAGCCCGCCACTCTTGAGCTCCAGCTGGCCGCGATGTTCGCCGCTGTGCGCAACCACGAAGCCCCGGACGAACCCGGTCGGCGGACGCCAGCCCAGCGCCTCGTCGAGCAGCGCCCGCAGAAACGGCGCGGTGCGGGTGTGTGAGCGCATCTGGTCGGTCAGCGCCCGCCCGAGCGAGGGATCGGTCAGCGGGCGGCTGTCCGCCACCATCGCCGACAGCAGCAGCGCCTTGTCCTGGGTGGGATCGGCCTGCCAGGACCGGGCGGCCGCGGTCCAGCCGGAGCGGGACCGGCTGAACACCGGGTTGTGCGCGTTCGCACCGTTCTCGCACAGGGTGAGCCCGCACTGTTGCAGGTCGTGCAGCACCGCCCAGGCCGCGGCCCGGATCTCCGCGCCCGGATCCGGGTCGGTCTCCGGCGGATCCTCCCACACCAGCGCGGTGTCGACATCGGACAGCGGGAGAGGCTCCCGCCGGGCCAGGGAGCCCAACAGCACCCAGGAGTGCCGCATGCCGGCCAGGACCGAGGACCGGTGCCGGTCCAGCACCCGCCGGACGATGGCGTCCACCACCGCCGCGTGCAGGGCGCCGATGCGGGCCGCGGGGACCTCGTTGTCACACAGCTCGACGAGCGTGGTCGGCAGCAACCGGGCCGCCCGGGCCAACTCGTCGAGCGAGCCGGCGTCCTCGATCGCCGCGCGCACCAACAGCGGGTCACGGACCTCGGCCTGGGCCAGATCGACCACCCGGACCACCCCGACCGGTCGCCCGGCCGGATCGGTCACCACCAGGTGGTGCACGCCGTGCTCGACCATGCGCAGCAGCCCGGTGGCCTGCGTCGCGTCCTCGTCGATGGTCAGCGCGGGCACCGTCGCCAACCGGCCGACCGGCGCATCGACCCCGACCTGTCCGGTGGCCACCCCACGCCGGAAATCGTGATCGGTGACGATGCCCAGACCGCCGGCCGCCCGCACCAGCGCACACGATGTCCCGGCGTCGCCGATGCGGTCCGCGACGTCACGGACCCGGTCGGACTCCGCGCACCAGACGACCGGGCGCATCAGATCCGCCAACCGCCGGTCACCCCGGTCCACTCCGCCGGCGGTGAGCTGTGCCCGCCAGGGAGCAGCGGTCACGCCGGCGAACCGCAGCCGCTCCGGGTGGGCCAGGAAGGTCCGCGGGTCGGGGATGCGCAGGCACAGGCTCTCCTCGTGAGCGCGCACCAGCAGCCGCGGTGGCAGGTCGGACAGCGGTCCGACCCGCCCGAACGTGTCACCCGGTCCGAGCAGGTCGACGACCCGCCCCCGATCCAGCACCTCCAGTGCGCCGGTCCGGACCACCCACAGGTGCGCGGGCGTTTCCTCGTCCTCGTCGACCACCACGGCGCCGGCGGCGAAGTATTCGACCTCCACCCGGTTCACCAGCCGAGCGAGGTCCTCGGCGTCCAGCGCGTCGAACGGCGGCTGACCGCCGAGGAAATCGGCGAACTCCTTCACCGCCCGAACCCCTCCCGAGTTGGCCGCCGCCCCAGCGATCTCATCATGCACAGTGTGATCGGCTGCGGCAGCACGGCAAAGGGTCGCCCGGCCCGGCGCGGGCGGGCCGTGCGGCCCTGACGGACCGGCGCACCGCCGCGGAGGGTGGAGGTGGAGGGCCGGCGCGGGCCGGCGCCTCCTGCCGTAGCCAGGCTGCACGAGGAGGTAGCCATGCATGCACTTGTGGTCTACGAATCCATGTTCGGCAACACCGCAGTCATCGCCCGGGCCGTCGCCGACGGCATCGCCGCCCACGCCGACGTGACGTTGGCGGACGCGAGCACGATGCCGGACGCCACCGGTATGGATCTGGTCGTGGTGGGTGGCCCGACGCACGCCTTCGGCATGAGCCGGCCGTCGACCCGCCAGGACGCCGCTCGCCAGGGGCAGACCCGGCCGGGCACCACGGCCACCGGCATGCGGGAGTGGCTGGACCGCTCCCCCGCGCTGACCGGCGTCGCGGCGGCGGCGTTCGACACCAAGATCGACAAGTCGTTCGTGCCGGGATCGGCGGCGCACAAGGCGCACCGGCGGCTGCGCCGGCTGGGATGCCGGCTGGTCGCGTCCGCGGAGAGCTTCCGGGTGAGCGACACCACCGGTCCGCTCGTCGCCGGCGAGCCGGAGCGCGCCCGCCGGTGGGGCGAGACCGTGGCGGAGGCGGTGCGACCGGCCGGCCACGCGACGGTCTGATCCGACCGCGCCGGCCGGTTGCCGGTCACCGGGTCAGCACTCGACGCAGCCGCCAGGACGCCAGTGCCATCAGCACCGCGGCCACGCCGGACAGCACGCCGAGCTGGGGCAGGATCGACGCCAGGTCGCCGTCTCGGCGGACCAGCTCGGCGTAGCCGTCGACCGCCCAGGCGTGCGGGGTCAGATGCGCGATCTGCCGCAGGGTGGGTGAATAGAACTCCAGCGGCATCATCGTGCCGCCCAGTGCGCCGAGGCCGAGCGACAGCAGCAGCCCGACCGCGATGGCCTGCTGCCCGGTCCGCAACGTCGCCGCGGTGAGCATGCCGGCGCCCGCCGCGACCATCCCGAAGACCACCATCAGGACGACCGCCGCGACCGGGTCACCCCAGTCGACGCCGAACAGCAACGCCGAGCCGGCCATGATGACCGTGCCCTGGAACACCGCGATCAGGAACCGGCCCAGCGCCTCGCCGGTCACCACCGTGCCGGCCGACGTGGGCGTGGCCAGCATCCGCCGCGAGATGCCCAGGCGCCGCGTCTCGATCAGGGCGACCGACGATGTCATCGAGGTGAGGAACACGAACAGCAGCAGCTGCGAGCTGGCGCCCACCTCGAAGCGGCCGGCGTCGGCCGGGACGTCGGCCGTTCCGACGGTACGGGTCTGGACGGTCACCGCGGCCAGCCGGCCGGTGATCCCGTCCACCCGGGCCAGCGCGGCCGGCAACGCCGTCGAGGTCTCGGTGGCGGCGAACCGGGCGGCGCGCAGCCGGCCGGCCTCCTGCGCGACCGCGCCGTTCACGATCGCGCCCACCTGTTGCCCCTGCTGTCCCGCGCGGGCGATGTAGCGGGTCGTGGCGGTGTCCCCGGCTGCGAGCGCGCGGTCGTACCCGGTGGGAATCACCAACCCGGCCTCCATCTCGCCGCGCTCCACCATGGACACCAGCTCGGCCTCGCTCGCCACCGCCCGGACCGCGATGCCGTCCGCGGCGGCCACCCGGTCCCCCAGCCGGCCGGCCAGCGGGCCGTTATCCAGCACCGTGACACCGACCCGCGGCTGGAACGACCCGCCGAAGGCCAGGCCGAGCACCAGGATCATGAGCAGTGGGAAGACGAACACGAAGAAGAGACTGATCCGCTCGCGCAACGTGCGCCGCAGGTTCGTCCAGGCGATCGCCAGCACCTTCATGGCCGCAACACCTTCCGCAGTCGGAGCATGGCGACGCCGAACGTGACCACCGCGAACGCCAACATCGCGCCGGCCGCCGGCAGCACGGACTGCGGTCCGGCGCCGCCCTGCAACTCACCCAGGCCGCGGAGGAACCATGCGTGCGGGGTGACCAGGCTCATCGTGGCCACCACTCCGCCGACCTGGGCGACCGGCACGAACACCCCGCCGAGCAGGCCGAGCAGCACCGCGACGACCGCACCCCAGCTGCCCGCCTGCTCGGCGTTGCCGGCCAGCGACGCCACCAGCGCGGTGACGCCGGTGGCGGCCAGCACGCCGGCGACGACCAGCAGACCGACACCGGCCGGGTTGCCCCAGTGGGCGCCCATCAGCACCGCGGACGCGACCACCAGCACCGTGGTGCTCACCACGCCGATGATCACGCTGGTGAGCAGCTTGCCGACGAGCACGGCGGACGCCGGTACGGGCGCGGCCAGCAGCCGTCGCAAGGTGCCGTCGGACCGTTCGTCGAGCAGCGAGGCGACACCGAGCTGGACGCTGAAGAACAGGAAGAACACCGCCATCGACGCGGGAAAGAAGGTGGCGCTGTCGAGCAGTTTCGCCGCCGCGGAGACGTCCTGCACCGCGACCGGGCGTTCCGCCGCGACCGCGCGGGCGGCCAGGGTGGCCAGCTGCTGGGCCGGCACCTCGCCGTCGTGTCCGTCGCCGAGCGCGGCGGTCACGGCCAGGCGCACCGACGTCAGGTCCGCGGCATAGGAACCCGCGATCGAACGGGCCACGTCCGTGCCGGTCGGCGCATCCACGCTGCCGATCACCTCCAGCGACGCCGGGCGGTCGCTCTGCGCGGCGGCGCTGAACCCGGCGGGCAGCACGAACACGGCGTCGACGGCGCCCGAGTCGGCGAGGCGCTCCCCCTCCTGCGCCGAGGTGGCGGCCCGGAGTTCCACGACGCCGTCCCGCTGGAGCGGGTCCAGGACGTCGGTGCGGAACGCCTGCGCGATCGGACCACGGTCCAGATCCACCACGGCGTAGCGGAACGGCCGCGGTGCCGCCGCCGAGCCGAAGAGCAGGTTGAACAGGAAGGCGAGCGCCAACGGCAGCACCAGGGCCATCAGGATCGCCGATCGGTCGCGCAGCCGCTGCCGGACATCCTTGCCGGCGATGGTCAGGGCGGCGTTCATCGTCACTCCCGCAGGCTCTTGCCGGTCAGATGGAGGAACACCGCCTCCAGGTCCGGCTCGTCCACGCTCACCGACCGGATGCCGGCCCCGGCGGCGGTCACGGTGCTCAGCAGCCGGGTCAGGCCGCTGCGGGCGTCGGCGTCGATGATCTCGATGCCGTCCGCGCGGACCGTGACCTGCCGCACCCCGGGCAGGTCACGAACCGCCCGGGCCGCCGCGTCGAGATCGCCGGTCGCGGTCAGGTGCACCTGATCCGACTCGCCCACCAGGGCGGTGAGCTCACGCACCGTGCCCTCGACGATGAGCCGGCCCAGGTCCACCACACCGATCCGGTCGCAGAGCCGCTCCGCCTCCTCCATGTAGTGGGTGGTGTACAGCACCGCCATGCCCTCCGCACTCAGCGCCTCCCCACCCTGCAGGATCGCGTTCCGGCTCTGCGGGTCCACGCCGACGGTCGGTTCGTCGAGAATCAGCAGCCGCGGCCGGTGCAGCAGCCCGATCCCGATGTTGAGGCGGCGCTTCATCCCGCCCGAGTACTTGCCCACCAGCTCCGCGGCCCGCTCCTGCAGACCGATCGTGGCGAGCACCTCCTCGGTGCGGTCCCGGCCCTCGGAGCGGGACATGCCGTAGAGGCGGGCGAAGAAGCGCAGGTTCTCCCGCGCGCTCAGGTCCGGGTAGACGGCGAGTTCCTGGGGGACGTAACCGATGTGGCGCTTGGTCTGCACGGCTCGTACCGTCATCGGTTCCCCGGCGACGACGATCTCGCCCTCGTCCGGCTCGAGCACACCGGCCACCATCGAGATGGCGGTCGTCTTGCCCGCGCCGTTGGGACCCAGCAGGCCGTACGTCTCGCCGTCGGCGATCCGCAAGGAGAGGTCGTCGACGGCGACCAGATCACCGAACGACTTGCGCAGCTGCCGGCAGGACAGCGCGGCGGTCCCGGCGGACGACGTGGCTTCGGCCGGGGCAATGGTTCGCGAGGCTGTCATCGGTGGTCCTGCCTCCCTGTCAACAGATCACGGTAGGCCGGGCCGCGTCGCACACGGCAGAGGCGGACGGTCCGCCGACCGGGACTTTGGCCTCTGCTGCGGCGCCGCGCGCGTGCCTACGGTCGGAATGGAGGCGACCGGCCATGGTGGGTACGACACATCGGGCGGACCCGGTTCGAGGAGCGCGGTCCCGAGCCGTCCGGTCGGCCGCCGTCGTGCTGGCGGCCGTCGCGGTCGGGTTTCTGGCCGGCCGGGACGGTTCGCCGCCGTGGCAGGTCGCGCGGGTCGTCGCCGTGGCCGCGCTGGCGTTCCTGACGGTGACGGTGATCCGGCGCGGACCAGCGTGGCTGGGCGGCGCCGCGGCGTACGGGGCCGGCGTCGTCACCACCGCGATCGGTGCCGGGATCGGGCTCCCCCACCTGAGCAAGGCGGGCTGGACGCCGGTGACCGTGGCCGGTCTGCTCGCCCTGAGTGCCGGGATCCTGCTGCTGGTGTGCGGCGCCGCCATGGTGGTGCGCCGCACCCGGCGGTGGTGGCGGCTCGCCGTGGTCCCGGCGCTGCTAGTGATCAGCGTGGTGTCGCTGTGGTCGGGCACCACCGCGGTGGCCGCCACCAACGTCCCGCCGACCGCGCTGGAGCCGGCCACGCCGGAGAGCCACGGTCTGGCCTATCTGGACGTGGCGCTTCCCACCGGCGACGGGGTGCAGCTGTCCGCCTGGTACGTGCCGTCGGCCAACCGTGCGGCGGTGATTCTGCTGCACGGCGCCGGCTCCACCCGGTCCGCCGTCCTGGCCCACGCCGTCGTGCTGGCCCGGCACGGTTACGGCGTGCTGCTGCCGGACGCGCGCGGCCACGGTCGCAGCGGGGGCCGGGCGATGGATTTCGGCTGGTACGGGGACCCGGACGTCGCCGCGGCGCTGTCCTTCCTGGAGTCCCGCGCCGACGTCGATCCGGCCCGGATCGCCGCGGTCGGCCTGTCGATGGGCGGTGAGCAGGCGATCGGCGCCGCCGCCGGGGACGCTCGCCTCCGGGCCGTGGTGGCCGAGGGCGCGACCAACCGGGTCGCCGGCGACAAGGCGTTCCTCGCGGAGGCGTACGGGATGCGCGGCCGGATCCAGAACGGCATCGACGCCCTGACCTACACCGCGACGGACCTGCTCACCGCCACCGGCCCGCCGATCACCCTGCGCGCCGCGGCCGGCTCCGCCGCCCCTCGGCCGATCCTGCTCATCGCCGCCGGGAACGTGCCGACCGAAGCGCAGGCGGCCCGGCACATCCAGCGGGGCCACTCCAACGTGCAGGTGTGGCAGGCACCCGGCGCCGGGCACACCCGGGCGCTGTCCACCCACCCCGGCGAGTGGGAACAGCAGGTCACCGAGTTTCTCGCCGCCGCGCTGCCCGCCTGACCGGAGGGCGTAAGGAGGCACCATGCCGCCCATCGAGGTGAACCTGCCCAGCGGGTCCACGGCGCTGGCGCTGCTCCCGCTGGCGGTGCTGGTCGTGGGATTGATCGTCGTCGCGCTGGTGCGGCTGTGGCGCGCGCCGTCGGCCCCGTACCTCCCGAAGGGGGTGTGGGCCCTGGTGATCGTGGTGTCGGTGCCCTGGGGCGCCCTCGCCTACCTGTTGCTGCGCGGCCGCACTCCGGCCGCGGGCGATCCCCGGCCGGCGGCGCCGGTGTCACCGCCCGCCGCACCCGCCGAACCGGCGACCCTGGTTCCGTCCGAAGGCGAAGCCCTCGTCTCGACCGTCGCCCTGACCCGTGACTACGGCGGCGGCGCCGGCCTGTTCGACGTGGAGCTGCGGGTCCCCGCCGGCGCCGTCTACGGTTTGGTGGGGCCCAACGGCGCCGGCAAGAGCACCCTGCTGTCCATCCTCACCGGGCTGCGGCACGCCGACCGGGGCAGTGTGCGCATCGGCGTCCCCCGCACCGCGGTCGCGGTCTGCCCGGACGTGCCTGAGTTCGAACCGTGGCTGACCGCGTACGAGGTCGTCGATCTGGCACGCCACTACGTCGCGCCGCAGTCCGGCGACGCCGCCGTGACCGGGGCGCTCGAGGCGACCGGATTGGCCGACGTGGCCGACCGGCGGGTCCGGGACTTCTCGCGTGGCATGACCCAACGGCTGGGACTGGCCGCAGCGCTGGTCGGTGACCCGCAGCTCCTGCTGCTGGACGAACCGACCGCGGCGCTGGACCCGGCCGGCCGGGCCGAGATCCTCGACCTGGTCGCGGGCATGCGGGGGCGGCGCACCGTCATCTTCTCCAGCCACATCCTCGCCGACGTCCAGCGGGTGGCCGACACCGTCGGTGTACTGCGGGCCGGCCGGCTGCTGTACCAGGGACCGACCCGCGTGCTCATCGACGAGCACCTCGACCCGCGCTGGCTGCTGCGGCTGACCGGCCCGGTCGACGCGGTGGTCGCCGAGTTCCGGAGCCGGCCCTGGGTGCGGCGGGCCGACGTGCTGGAGGGCGACCGGATCCGGGTCGAGGCGGACAGCGTGCGGCACGGCGAACGGGGGATCCCCGACGTGATCGCGTCCTGCCGCGCCGGACTGGTGGCATGTGAGCCGCTGGCCGCCGATCTCGAGAGCGCGTTCCTGGCGCTGACCCGTACCCGGCCGGCCGGCGAACCGGTGGCGGCCGGCGTGACCGGAACGGAGGAGCGGTCGTGAGCACCAGGACGACGGCGATGAACCCGTGGCGGCTGGAGTGGCTGCGACTGACCCGATCGGCCCGTGGCATCACGCTGGTCGCCGTGTACCTCTTCTTCGGCTTCGCCGGCCCGTTGCTCGCCAAGTACATGACCCGGATCGCCGAGCTGAGCTCCTCGGGGGTCACCATCGTGGCGCCGCCCCCGCAACCCGCCGACGGGATCGTCAACTTCGTCAGCCAGGGCAGCCAGACCGGCATGGTCGTGCTGATCGTGATCGCCGCCGGTGTGCTGTCCCTCGACGCCCGGCGCGGCCTGGCCACGTTCTATCGCACGCGCGCCGCCGGGCCGTTCCGGCTGATCTGGCCGCGCTTCGTGGCCGTCAGCGCACTGTCCCTCGCCGCCTACGTGCTGGGGACCGCGGCGGCCTGGTTCCAGACCAGCGTCCTTCTGGGCCCGCTGCCCGCCGGCCGGGTGGGGCTCGGCGTCGTGCTGGCCGCGGTCTTCCTGGTGTTCGCAGTGGCGGTGGTCGCCGCCGCGGCGACGTTCGGCCGAAGCACGCTGTCCACCGCCGGCCTCTCCCTCGGGCTGCTGCTGATCGTCCTGCCGGTGGCGGGCATCGTCGACGCGGTGGGCGTCTGGTTGCCCACCACCCTGCTGACCGCCCCGGCCACCCTGGCCGCCGGCGGCGCGGCCGGCGACTACCCGCGAGCGGTGGTCGTGTCCCTGCTGGCGACGGCCGGCCTGCTGGCCCTCACCGCCTACCGAACCCGGCGGCGGGAGGTGTGACGCCGACCGGGCCGAGACGCTCGCGGGCGCCGGCCCGGTCGTGGTGCACCTGGGCGCGCAGCAGCAGTCCGACGGCCACCAGCATGACCGTGGCGAATCCGGTCAGGACCCAGCCGAACAGCAGCAGGCCGGCCTGCATGCCGAGGATCCCGGCCATGCCGGCCTGGGCCGCGCGCCCGCCGAGCAGGACGAGCACCCCGACGGCCGCCTCGAAGAGGATCAGCAGGCCGATGACGAGGGTCTGCCGCGGTGCCACCACCGAGTGCCAGGCGGTGCGTACGAACGGGACGTGCGCGGCGTCCGCGAAGCCTGCGTACGACGCCCCGGCGGCCAGGTAGATGACGTGCACCAGCGCCCCCGCGAAGAGGTAGAACACGCCGAGGGCCAGGCGTCCCAGCGGCAGGGCGCGCGGCCGCCACTGGGCCGCGATGCCGCAGACGAGAGTGGCGGTTCCCAACACCAGCCAGGCGATCTTCTCCATGGCTCAACTCCTCTTGCTACGGCCCGTGCGCCGGTTGCGAGCGGCACGAACGGCCGCCGGCGCGACAGCCGGCGTGAGCAGGGTCAGGCTCCAGATGCCTCGGTGTTCCCCAGCCTGCCCGGTGCGCTGGCGGAGGGTAGGGCCGGAGGTCCCCGGCCCGAGGTCCGGTGGAGATCCGGCGGCCCCACGCCGACGGGCCGATCGGCCCTACTGGGGTGCGGCAGAGCCGACCAGGCTGGGAGCGAGAACAGTGCGAGGAGGACGTGATGCGTGCAGCCGTCGTGACCAGCTTCGACCAGCCGCTGGAAGTCAAGGAGATGCCGATCCCGGAGCCCGGCCCGGGGCAGATCCAGGTCCGGATCGAGGCCAGCGGACTGTGCCACACCGACATCCACGCCGCCCGCGGCGACTGGCCGGTCAAGCCGGCGCCGCCGTTCGTGCCGGGCCACGAGGGCGTCGGCATCGTCGAGAAGACCGGGCCGGGCGTCACCGGGCACCGGGTCGGCGACCGGGTCGCGATCCCCTGGCTCGGGCACGCCTGCGGCACGTGTGAATACTGCATCACCGGCTGGGAGACGCTGTGCGAGGCGCAGCTCAACACCGGCTACGCGATCGACGGCGGGCACGCCGAATACCTGGTCGCCGACGCCCGTTATGCGGTCGCCGTGCCGCGCGGCATCGACCCGGCCGAGGCCGCGCCGCTGACCTGCGCCGGCGTCACGACCTACAAGGCGGTCAAGGTCGGCGGCGTGACGCCGGGCGACCGCGTGGCGATCTTCGGCATCGGCGGGCTGGGCCACCTCGCCCAGCAGTACGCCCAGATCTTCGGTGGGGAGACGATCGCGGTCGACGTCACCGAGGAGAAGCTGACCCTGGCCAAGCAGCTCGGCGCCGCCCACGTCGTCAACGCGGCCGCCACCGACCCGGTCGCGGCGATCGAGGCGCTCGGCGGCGCCGACGTCGCCGTGGTGCTGGCCGCCGACCCGAAGGTGCTCGAGCAGGCGCACGCGTCCCTGCGCCGTGGCGGCCGGCTGATCCTGGTCTCGCTGCCCAAGGACAACTCCATGTCCCTGCCGATCTTCCAGACCGTGCTCAAGGGCATCCACGTGATCGGGTCGATCGTCGGCACCCGCGCGGACCTCGCCGAGGTGTTCCGGCTGCACGCGGCCGACCGCACGAGGGTGTGCTACGAGACCCGCCCGCTGGAGCTGATCAACGAGGCCATCGAGGACGTGCTGGCCAGCCGGGTGGCGGCCCGCCTGGTTCTGATCCCCTGACCAACCGCGGGGCCGACGAGATCGCGCCCGCACCGGAGGTCCCCGGACGGCCCGGCCGTCCGGGACCTTCCGGCCTTCATCGGCTGCCGGTGCGGCCACCGCTGCGCCGCGGTGACTTCCGACCCGCCGGGACGGGACGTGCCGCTCTGCCGTCCGGACCGGCCGGATCGGACGATGGAAGACGCGGGAGAGGAGACACCACCATGACCGTACGGAAGATCGTCGTCGGCAACGACCGCTCCCCCCGTACGCGGAATGCTGACCTTTCGCCCGTCGAGCGGATCAAGGTCCGGGTCGAGCACGAAGTGGATTCTCGATCAGCCGGTTTCGCGGCGTGGCTGCTGCGCCGTACCAAGGGACGCGCGGCCCGGCTGTGGCACCGCCAAGCTCTCGTGCTCACCACGCGAGGCCGGCGATCGGGCCGGGAGCGCACCGTACCCCTGCAGTTCTTCCCGGACGGCCCGGACCTGATCGTCGTGGCGGCGAACAGCGGGATGCCGAGGCACCCGTCCTGGTATCTGAACCTCCTCGCGCACCCCTGGGCGCGGGTGGAGGTGGCCGGGCGGACCCTCCGGGTGCGGGCCGAGGAACTGCCGGCCGGCGAGGCGGCGACCGTCTGGCCGCGTGTCCTGCAGACGGCACCCGACTATGCGAAATACCCGGAGCGGACCAGCCGCCGGATCCCGCTGATCCGGCTCGTTCCGGTGCGCTGACGGATGCACGAGGCCGCCCGCCTCGGTGCAGCCCCGTCGCGCGCAGACTCGGCGCCGCCAGGCTGGAGCTGTAACCCTGCCGGCAGACCACCACGATCTCGCGATCATGGCAGGTCGCTTCTGGGAACCGGCTGGCCGACCGGGGATCGAGCCGTCAGCGCCCCCAGAGGTCACGTGCCGGGTCGTGTGCCCTTGGCGACGGTCAGCAGCACCGCGCTGTCGGCCAGAGCTTCCAGGCTGTGCCGCGCGTCGGGCACGACCAGCAGGTCACCGGTGACGGCGTCGTGGGCGTCGGTGGCGGTGGCCATCCGGACCTGGCCGTGCAGGACGTGCAGGGTCGCGTCCCCGGGGGTCTCGTGCTCGTCGAGGTGGTGCCCGGCGGCCAGGGCGATCAGGGTCTGCCGCAGGGTCCGGTCGTGACCGCCGACGATGGTCCGGGCGCTGCGCCCGGACGCGGCGGCGCGTGCATCCGCGAGAAGTTCCTCGGCCAGACGGGTCAAAGACGCTGCTTGCATGCTTCTCCTCTACGGTCGTTTCAGCGGTCC